>NZ_JBIAJH010000045.1:0-52081 GCF_042871845.1 Streptomyces sp. NPDC005533
GGCCTCCGCCAGATCCAATACCGCAGCGACATCATCGACGGCTGCCTCACCGGAACGGGGCTCACACTGACGACACCACGACTACAAGCTCAGTAGCCGGCTGCTGCCGACCGCGCAGCGGGTACGGGCCGACATCAACCAGCGGTACCGGATCGCCGTCGTCGTAGCCCTCGGGTGTGGGCTGCGCCGGGGGGAGGTCTTCGGGCTGTCGCCGGCGGACGTCGACTTCGAGCGCGGCGCATCCGCGTCCGCCGACAGGTCCAGCTCCTGTACGGGCGCCTGTACTTCAACCTCACCGAGGGCGAGAAGACCCGCGTCGTCGACATGCCGCCTTCGGGGGCCGACGAGCTGCGCGCACACTTCCTGCAGCATCCGGCTGTCGAGGTCGAGCTGCCCTGGGGCGGCCCCGAAGCCGATCGGGAGAAGCGCTCCTTCCCGCTGCTCCTCGCCACGACCTACGGCAACGCGATCCGCAGCAAAATCTTCAACGACGAGGTGTGGAAGCCCGCCCTCGCGAAGGCCGGAGTGATCCCCGTGCGGGAGAAGGGCCAGCGCTGGAAGGCGTCCCGCAAGGACGGCTTCCACGTCCTCCGGCACACCTACGCCTCCGTGATGCTCAAGGCGGGCGAGTCCGTGGTCACCCTCGCCCGGTGGCTCGGCCACTCCAGCCCGACCATCACCCTCGACCACTACGCCCACTTCATGCCCGAGGCCGGAGGCAGGGGTCGCACGGCCTTCGATGCCCTGCTCGGCATGGTGCCGGCGTACGTACCTGAAGGCCTTGTCCGGTCTCACCGTGGCATCTGAGAGCCTGTGCGGAGGGCGGCCGCCTGCGCGCGGCACCGTTCCAGTCCCACGGTCACGTCTGCCTGGTCCGGGCCGTCCTCGCCCGCCAGTAGTTCCCCTGCTGCGACCATGGCTGCCCAGAAGTCGGTGGGCGACCCCCGCCTGCCCCGGAACTGGGTCTTCGCGAAGAACAGGAAGAGCTTTGTGAGCTGCTTTGTGAGCTCCCCGCCACGAAACCAGGCGAGCAGGCTGCCGGGATAGCCCCAGCGGGCGCCAGCGGCGACCCACAACAGGTCGCGGATCCGCTCACTGCGATCGTCCAGCACCCGGTCGACAACGAATACCTGGCCGCAGACGAGGAGCGAGGCGGCGAAGTCTTCTTCTCCCGCCGCGAATTCCTCGAGCAGGGGGTGTACCTCGCGGATTCGGGCTTCGGCATCCGTCTGGGGTACGCCCAGAGCCAGACACACAGCCAACGCGCAGGCACCCCAATCGCCGGTGCGCACGGCCAGTTCGGTGAAGACCTCCTCCGCGTCCCGTCCGGCGCCAAGCATCGTGCTGGCGTCCAGAAGTAGCGAGTCCTCTCCTTCCCCATGCTTCATGGCCAGAGGCTACAGCGGAGCTTGGCCGCGTCGCTTGGGTCGGTTCGTTCGAGTGAGCGGCCGTGTTTCCGTAGACGACACGGAGGCGCAGAGTCGGCGAGGCGGCGATGAAATCCTCCTCCAAGTGACGTCTCGTCGGGTCGTCCCCTGCCGTGCGTGTGGCGGTGGTGCGGGCGCTGGGTTCAGCGGCAGAGCTCCATGATGACGTCGTCGAAGTCGGGGAACTCCTGGGCGGCCAGTTCGATCACGGCAGCTGCCGACCGGCGCCGGTGCGGTGCGAATTGTTCAGCGATGGCCGTCAGTCCCTGGTGGGGACGCGGGGTCCAGTCGGGCTCGTACGAGGTGGCAGGTTCCCAGGGGCCGAAGCCGCCCGCCAGTAGCCACAGGAAGTCGCCCAGGTCGCGCGCGACGACACCGGTCTCTCCCTCGGACCCGAGGAAGACGATGGGCTGCTCGGCCAGGGGCCGGCCTGGGCGGATCAGCCAGAACGCCGCGTACCCACCCGAGCCGTCCTGCCCGAACACGCGGAAGTCGTCGCCGTCCAGTTCGCTGTTCCCGGTCCACGCTTGGAACCAATCGGTGGTATCGGCGGCGGTCAAGAAGGCCGGGAAGGGCTCGAAGTCGATGCCGTTCTCGGCCGCGTGGTCGTATCGAACGGCCAGCGCAGTGGCCACCACGGTGGGCAGCTGTCGGTCATCGGTGGGCGTCACGTGAACAGGCTAGCCATGGGGTCCGACATCGGTGGTCTACGGGCACGGGACACCTGTCGGTCGTAGCCATCCAGGAAGAAGGGGCAGGCCTGGAACAGCGAACGGGTGGCACGGCAGACGCTGTGCCACCCGTTTCCGCTACGTCCGCCGGCATGCGCTGTTGCAGTCCGACTCCGGTCGCGAGAAGGGCAGACGCAGAGTACGGGGGAGTGCCTCGGTGGGTGCCCGACGGATTCTCCCCAGATTTTCCCCACGGGGCCTCTGCGCGCTTGATCCATGGTTCGCTTGCGCTAAGTCGATCAAGCGTGCGCGGTGGGTCGCTATAGCCAGTCGCGCTTCTTGAAGATGACGTACAGGCTGACGCAGACCACTGCCATCAGGAGGATCGCGAAGGGGTAGCCGCCTGCCCACTTCAGCTCGGGCATGGTCTCGAAGTTCATGCCGTAGATGGTTCCGACCAGGGTGGGGGCGAAGAGGATGGCGGCCCAGGAGGAGATCTTCTTGAAGTCGTCACCCTCACACCGCTGACCTGCGGGAATCGCTCGAACAAGCGGTCCGACCTGCGACGATCAGCCTTTCCGGCTCTTTCACCGTGCTGCCCGTGTGTACGGCCGATCCTCCCCAGCCGCTCCCCAATGGGGCTTCATTCTCCCCAGATTCTCCCCAGCCGAGGACACCGCAGCGAACAGATCGTGGCTGGTCAAGGCATGGTTCGGATACACGGCCCCGCTACGTGCAGTGCGCGCAGGTGCCGACCGGTGGCCGACAGAGGGTGGCCGGTTTCAACCACTTGAAGCGGAAACGTAGCTGAGGCACCCTTTCCCGGTGCCGGGTGAAGAAGCGCACCTCATAGGTGCAGAGGCCGTCCAGCGGGCGAAGAGATGGCTCGAGGGCACCATGCGCGTGGCCCAGTCGTACACCAACACGGACGGTGCCTGGGCGAAGAAGCTTACCCTCCACTGGCCGCACGGTAATGAGAAGCAGTTCTCTTACGACCTCGGCGGGGTCATGCGTGGCGGGGACTGGGATGGCCAGATGTTCTGCGCCGAGGTCAAGTGGCGCCGGAACTCAAGTGATCAAGGTACGGAGTACAAGAGCTTTCTGGCCAAGTGCTACGTCGCGCTCAGCAAGGACTACATGCTCGGCGATCACTACATGTGGATCAGCTGGGCGCCGTTCCGTGCACGCGATTGGGACGTGCTCACAGCACCGGACACGATCCGGGAAGCCGTCCTGGCCGAAGCGGTACGCGCTTTGGGCACGGAAGATCTCGACGAAGCCCGAGAACTGATCAAGGACGAGATCGTCAATGAGCTGTCGGCGCGGCTCTGGATCGTGGTCATGTCGGAGAAGCAGGAGAAGCTCGTTCCACTCGACGACTGGCGTGGAGTCGTCGCCCGCTTCTACAACAGCCAGGGGAAGACGTCATGGTGACTCCCGTCGCACCTGAGATCGATCGCGCGCTCGACCACCCCGACCCCCGTGAGGCGGTCGAACGGGTGAAGGACGTGGTGCAGCGTCGGCTGCTTGCGGTGTATCCCTCGGCCAAGATCGTCCGGACCACCTTCTTCAACCACACCTACGTTCCTGACCTGCTGATGACATGGAAGAGCGGCAGCCGGGCGGCTGAACGGCGGGTCTATCTGCGGGCTTCCTCCGATCCGGTTCTCCTCGCCAACGACGTGATGTTGCTCGAACGAGAGCAGCAACCGCTCGTCGTGCCGCTGGGGCAGGTCGGAGAAGGTCCTGCGTGGACTCGACTGGACAACATCGCGGGGGAGCGGCAGACGCTCGTTCTGGATCCCTTCGGGCTTGGGGCCCTGCCTTCCCACTCGGCGACCCGCTCGCCGGTTGCACTCGCTTCCGACGCGATCGTCGAAGGCGGTCGCGGGATCATGGGACAGGACCAGGTGGAGCAGTTCCTCGCCTCGGTGGACCTGGGAGTGGGTGCGGCCCGTGAGGGCCGGGAGGCCCCGACTCGTGCCGCCCTGACCACGCTTGGCCGGCGCACGACCCCGGGTGTGGCGCACCGGCTTTCCAGTTTCATGGCCGCAATGTGGCAAGGCAGCGGCCGGTCGATGACAGACTTCCCTGGCGAGGTGCCGCTGCGCTCGTCCCTCGACGCGACCTCTTTGAGCCTGCTGTTGTCCTCGGAGGAGATCGGCGACGAAGACTTCTGGCGGCGTATCCAGCCGCTTGTGGACATCAAGCCGCTGCTCGACAGCGGCATTACAAGCACCGAGAATCTGCAACACCTCATGCGCAGCGCCGTCGGCGCGTGGAAGGCCCATGTCTGCATGGTCGTCGAAGGGCGCAGCGCGGGCACCGGTGCGGGTGGCAGTTGGCGCTGGATGGTGGACCGAGGGCGACTGGCTTTGCAGGGGCCCGATTTCATTGCGTACATCGCTGGCAGTCGCAAGGATCTGGAGTTCCCCGAGGAGCACGAGGTTCCGTTGCTGGCCGAGGTACGTGAGCGGGCGAACAGACACGGCATCACGCTCACGTCGATTCGCATGATGACGCCGAACCGGAGTATCGGATACGACTCGCCTGGCGAAGATGTCACCAACGACCCGCAACTGGACGGCATCAGCGCGGCTCTGGGGCAGGAGGAGGGGGTCGTCGAGGCTCTGGCTATGACGCCCGGGGGGTACGCCTTGAGGTGTAACTTTTCCACACAGACGGCTGGCCCGCCCGGCGCTCGGGCGTTGCTCGTCTACGCCGATCTTTTAGGGACCGCTCTCCGCCTTCTGCGGCCATTCGGTGAGGAGAATGCGGCCGTGCTGCGCGACCTGCTGGGTGGAGGGCCTGTGCCGTCGGCACAGTGGTCGCAGCCGCCCCTGCCAGAGGCGTAAGCAGAGGACAGAGGGAAGGCCGAGTTCCGTTGATCGGGGGGCCGTGTTCCCAATCACCTCCTGGCGCCGCCGATGGACTTGCCGTCTGTATTGCGAGCTACGCCGAGCTCTGGACCCGCGAGGCAGGACTGAGCCACAAAGGGCGTGGAGCACACCCCAACGGAGCGCTTCGCTCGGACGAGGCGCGCTTCTGCGGGTCGTGCATTTCAGCTTGTCGGCAGCCGCACCGGTCCTGGCACCAGCACTGCCGGACTGCCGGACTGCCGGGCCAGCCGCGGGAGGTGGCGCGGCGGCGGGTTCGGATGTTTCCTGATCAATCGCGGACGGGTCGCATACCGTGATCTGTATGCATAGGGGGATGGAGTTAGCAGGCCGCTACCAGCTCGACAGCCGGTTGGGGCAGGGTGGCATGGGGGAGGTGTGGGCGGCGTCCGATCTGCGGCTGCGTCGTACCGTCGCCATCAAGATGGTGCTGGCCACGCATCTCCGTGATGACCGGCTCGCCGCCCAGGTCCTGGCACGCTTCCGCCGTGAAGGCGAGGCAGCCGCCCGGCTGAACCACCGCAACATCGCCGTCGTCCACGACCTCGGTGAGCACCGTGAGACGAGAGGCGATGGGCAGGAGGAAGTCTCTCCGTTCCTCGTCATGGAGTTTCTGGAAGGGCGTGATCTCGCGACGGTCCTACGTGAGGACCACCCCGGCGGGCTTCCCCTGGAGATGGTGCTGGAGTATGGCGCTCAAGTGTGCGACGGGCTGGCCGCCGCCCACGCGCAGAACATCGTCCACCGCGACATCAAACCGTCCAACCTCATGCTGCTCGACGACGGCACCGTCAAGATCTGTGACTTCGGGATCGCCCAGATCCAGGACGGCACGCTCGGCCTGACCACGACCGGAGCGCTGCTCGGCAGCCCTCTCTACATAGCTCCTGAGCAACTCCGTGGACAGACACCGACGCACGCGGCCGACCTATATGCCCTGGGCGTCAGCCTGTACGAGCTCCTCACGGGGCGCGCCCTGTTCACAGCGGACTCTGCGTACGCCGTCATCGCCATGCACCTGTACACCATTCCCGAACCGCCCAGCACCCGCCAGCCCGCCATCCCGCCCGGCATCGACAC
This sequence comes from Streptomyces sp. NPDC005533, assembly GCF_042871845.1. NCBI lineage: Bacteria > Bacillati > Actinomycetota > Actinomycetes > Kitasatosporales > Streptomycetaceae > Streptomyces > Streptomyces sp. NPDC005533. The sequence goes on from NZ_JBIAJH010000045.1 coordinate 6,076, forward strand.
TCTCGTCACCGATCTCCTTGCCAAAGAGCCCGCCGGCCGTCCCTTCACTGCCAAAGACGTCGCCGCACTCCTGCGCTCTGTCTGCCTTGCACCCGGGGCAATCTCCGATCCGGCAGCGGAGGTCTCGGAAACCGAGGAGCAGCACCACCTGCAGGCCGCCGAAGCCGGAGACACCGAGGCCATGTTCAGCCTCGCGCTGCTGCTGGAGGACACCGGGCGCACCGCTGAGGCGGAAGCCTGGTACAGGAAAGCCGCCGACACCAGAAACACCGACGCCATGAACAACCTCGGACTGCTGCTGGAGGGCGCGGGGCGCGGGGCCGAGGCCGAAACCTGGTATTGGAAGGCCGCAAGTGCTGGGAACACCAACGCCATGCAGAACCTCGGACTGCTGTTGCTGAACTCCGGGCGCAGCGGCCAGGCGGAAGCCTGGTACCGAAAGGCCGCAGACGCCGGCAACGCCGTCTGCATGAATAACCTCGGAGTCCTGCTGCACAACAGCGGGCGCAGCGGCCCGGCGGAACGCTGGTACCGGAGAGCCGCTGCCACTGGCTACATCGACGCGATGCACAATCTCGTAGTTCTGCTGCAGGACACTGGGCGCGCCGCCCAGGCGGAGGCCTGGCACCGGAAGGCCTCTGACGCCTCTGACGGCGCATAGCCTGCGAGGGTTCCCTACCCTACCGCCACGAAAGTGGGAGCACGGGACACCGGCGACGCCGAGGGGCATCGCCGCTCACCGGCGACGGGTCACCAGCCCCGAAGGCAATGGCTAATGCCCGCACAGACCGCGCTGCGAGAATCGCCGTATCCCGATCGGAGTCTTCTGGCCGCATACGCGGGCCGGGGAACCCCGCCGGTCCCGCTATGGGGCCGAGGCGAATCCAACCTCGGCGCCGCCACAGCTGGCCGCGATGACCAGCAGGCTGACTGGTGGCCTACCCGGCGACACCACGCGTCAGTGAAGTCGTCGCCCTCACGCCGCTGACCTGCGGAAATCGGGTGTGCAGGCGGTCTGGCCTGTAGCAATCGGCCTTTCCGGCTCTTTCTTCCTGCTGCCCGCTTAGAGCTCGTAACAGGATCTTGCTGAAGTTGCCTGGTCGGCGTGACCGGTGTGAGGATTCGGCCGTTCGTGATGGTGTGAGTACTCGGCCGTGGATCGTGGATGACGACTTGTGGGCACTGATCGAGCCGTTGCTGCCGCCCTGGCCGGAGCGATCACCAGGGCCGCGGCCGGTGGCGGACCGGCTGTGCCTGCAAGGCATTTTGTACGTGCTCTGCAACGACATCGCCTGGCAACTCCTGCCGCCTGAGCTGGGGTTCGGCTCCGGCCAGACCTGTTGGCGCCGCCTGGAGCGGTGGCAGCAGGCCGGTGTCTTCGACCAGCTGCACCGCGTCCTGCTCGCCGAGCTGAATGCGGCCGGCCGGCTCGACTGGTCCCGGGCCTGCGTGGACGGTTCCCACATCCGGGCGAAAAAAGGGGCGCCGACACCGGTCCGTCGCCGGTCGACCGGCGGAAGACGGGCAGCAAACACCACCTGATCTGCGACGGACGCGGTACTCCGCTCAAGGTGATCACCACTGCAGCGAACGTCAACGACGTCACCCAGACCCTCGCCCTCGTCGACGGCATTCCGCCCGTCGCGGGCAGGCCCGGCCGGCCCCGCAGGCGTCCCGAGGCCCTGCTCGGCGACAAGGGATACGACTCGAACCCCAACCGGGAAGAACTGCGCAAACGCCGGATCCTGCCCGTCATCTCCCGCAAGGGCTGCCCGAACATCAAGGACATGGGCAAGCTCCGCTACGTCGTCGAGCAGACTTTCGCCCTGCTCCACCAGTTCAAACGACTCGCCGTCCGCTGGGAACGCCGCACCGAACTCCACGACGCCTTCGTCTCCCTCGCCTGCAGCCTCATCTGCTGGCGACGCCTCAAGAAGCCCCACTCATGATCCTGTTACGAGCTCTTATGCAGTCGATTCCCCCCAGCGGCCCCCCAACGAGGCCTCATTCCTCCCCAGCTTCCCCCAGGGCAGGCAGCTTCTGGCGGTGGATTGCCGCTGAGTGGGACTGTAGGACGAGGAGGTTGTTGTGGCCGATGAGTCTGAGCGGCCTGTTGCCGCCACCGTTGTGGTGGACAAGGGGCGGTTGCTATTGGTGCGGCGTCGCATCGCGGAAGCGCAACTGATCTGCCGACCCGACGACTCCCCGTCGGGCGTGCCCCCTGGCGAAGCCGGGCTGCAGGTCGCCAAGCGATTCTGATGAGGAGGCACGCTGGTCGTCCCTGATGTGGTGCAGGGCCTCGATCTACCAGTGTTCGTATATGAGTTCGGCGAGCATCATCCGGGACCCTCTACCGTGAGAGGGTGAAGCGGAGCCGCATCCTCGTACTGACGAGTTCGTAACCAGCCAGGCCTGGTGCGCCGAAGGGATTAGGTAGCGGGGTGATGCGGCGGCGGGTGCGGTCCAGGACGTCAGAGACGTACACGATGATGTACGTCTCGTCCGGGCCCAGGTGAGAGGCCCGTTCCACCTCGGAGTCTCCGAGGATGAACTCACCGCTGTTGCCGACCGAGGCCTTGACCTCGTACAGGTACGTCCGGTCTCCGTCGTGGATGCGGAAGTCGTAGCCCAGCCTGTCGTCCCCCAGTCCGCCGGCGATGACATGGGAACGCAGGCTGGATTTCCAGGAGGTCTCCTCGGGGACACCGAACTGCTGACGCAGCCAGGCACCCACGACCGTCTCACCGGCGAGGCCGATGGCTGTGGTCTTGTCCTGGTCGGTGGTGGGGGCGCGGTAGCCGCCGGATCCGCCGCCTGACCCCGGTGCTCGACGGGGTTTGCCAACGACCGTGGCCAGGAACCCTGTCGGCTGGGCGGGCGTGGCCAGTTGCTCGGGGGTCAGATCGCCGGCGACCGCCTGGGCAAGTTTCCTCAGTTCGTCCGGCTGGGTAGGCAGGGGCATCCCGTTGAGCAGGATGTGCGGTTCGGGTCCCCCCGCCACGGGGTTGGACCCGGAGGGTGAGCTGTTACCGGAACGCTGCCCGGGCAGTGGCACGTGAGACGTATCCAGGCCCAGTTCGGCGCGTCGGTCCGTCGCGGGCATCCCGTCGGGGCAGTAGCCGTGGCCCTTCAGCCAGCCGATGAGGACCGCAGAGGTGAGGGCCTCGAAATCGAGCAAGCCCTCTTCGTCCAGCTTCTGGACGAGGTCGGCGGCACCCGGCAGGGAGGGAGCCGATGCGGTACCTGCGCGTCGCGTCCACTCCTCGATGAGGCCTCGTAGCCTAGGCAGCGATCGGTGGACCGCGCCGATGGACGTCTCGCGGACCTCCTCCAGTGGGCGCAGGGTGATCTGTCGACGGGGCGGAGCCGGAAGTCGGGCCGCGGCCCAGGCGTCCGCGTGGAACTGGAGCAGCTCGGGTGACAGGTCCCACAGGGTCGTGTGCCACAGGGGGTCGGGCTCGAATCCCGGCAGCGAGCGCAGCCTCAGGTATCCGGCGAGGGAGCGACCCGACCGGTGCACGCCGGCGTGGGCGTCGCGGACCCGCGCGGCGAGGGCCGGCTGGTTCCGTTGCAGCCACGCCTCGAACTGCTGTCGGTGCCTGGCCTGGTGGTCGAGCGTGGGCAGCCCCAGGGTCCGCCACGCCTGGTTGGCGTCGGCCAGCGAGACCGACAGCTCCGCCAGTTGTCGCTGCCGGTCGTCATCGTCGAGCAGCCGCAGCAGCACGTCCGCACGGTGGATATCGAGCCTGCCCGCAAGCCAGTCACGCAGTCCGGCACGACCGTGGAAGCTCTCCAGGCTCCGCTGCAACTCCTCCGCGAGGTCGATGTCGACGCAGGCGAGGAGGGGGACGAGCAGGGCGCTTCCGGAGCGCCGCGAGGCCCGGTCCGCGAGGACGAGTTCCAGCCTGCGCAGGGGCACGTCGAGTGCGGCCGCGATCTGCTCGTCGTCGATCTCCTCCGTCTGCGGGCAGCGCTCCTGTAGCTCGATGAGCGCCGCACGCAGGCCCTTGGCTAGGTAGGGCGCGCCGACGAGACCGGCGAGCCCCGCCGCCGCGTTCCGCAGCAGCCGCCACTTCGTGGGCTCTCCCGTGTGCAGGATGACGAGGCACGGTTGCGTGGGGTCCTGGTGCAGGAGCGAGTGATCGGCGGCCGATTCTTCGACCCTGTGCCCGGCGACCCAGACGACGGCCTCGCGCGCCACGGTGAACTCGCACGCCTGCAAGCGCCGGAGTACTTCCGGCAGCGCTACGGGGTCCGGGCGCGAGGACCTTTCCTCATCGAGCTCCACCGCCGCTGCCACGAACGTGCGGAGCCATGAACCCGCGTATGCCAGCAGCGATTCGCGCGGTGCCTGGCCCAGGGGCAGGACCCCTGCGCGGATGTCGGTGTCGGCTTTGCTTGCGCGGCGGAGCGCGAATCCCCCTCGCGCCTTCAGGTCCCTGTGGATCCGCAGGCCGAGCATTCTGTCCTCGACCGGCAGGAGGGGAACCGGGACGCGTTCGAGTAGTTTCTGGTTCTGTGCCCCCTGCGGGTCGGGTACGTAGACGGTCTCGCCCTCCGGCACGCTCCGATGGGCCTCCAGTACGCCGGCCCGTGCGACGAGCAGGAGGTCCGGCGCTGCCAGGGAGGTTGCTGCGCCCTCGGGTGCGGAGAGCATTTCCGACCAGGCCTGCTCGTATGCCCGGCTCAGCGCGTACCGGTGCATCCCTTGGCGAAGGTACCCGTGCTCCTCCACGAGGGCGGGGAGATGACGGAGCCGGTCGGATGCGCTCCGCGGATCGTCCCAGGCGCGGATGCCCAGCAGACGCAGCCGGTCGGGCACCTCCGCGGACTGCCGCCGACGCAGCGCAGGGGGAACCACGGTCAGGTAGTCGGGTGGAGTCTCGTGGGAGTACCACCACCATGCCGTCGCGGCCGGGGCGAAGGTAACCCCGCCTCCCTGAGCAGGTATCTGAGGGATCCAGGGTGCCTGGGCGAGGAAGGCCGACAGCGGTGTCGGCCACGGAGTGCCGTAGCTGTCCGACACGGGACGGACGAACCTCGTCTCGAGATCGCTGTCCTGCCAGGTCCCAAGACCATGCACGATGAGTTCCGCGTACAACCGGCGGCTCTGCTCATCGAACTCGGCGTAGTTGTACTGGCCGGGGAGTACGGCCAGCGCCTTGCGGGACGGGTGGTATTCGACGGTGGCGTGGGCGACGGGCCGTCGATTGGGCCAGTGTTCGGCGGTGTCACGCCACTGCTTGGGGAAGTCGCCGCCCGCGTCCTTGTGCCACATGCCAGAAAACCACCATTCCGGCCTGTTGAGCCCCTCCCCTCTGACGCCGCCCGAGAACGCCTCGTAGCGGGGCCGCAGGCCATGGCGTACGCCGTTGCGTTCCAGGAACCGCAGCATGGTCTGGGGAGTCAGGCCCGATTTCCCGCAGACCTCCTCGGGTGTCAGCACGAGCCGGCCGGCGGTCGTCGCCAGTACGGGGATGCCTTGCACACCATCCAGGAAGCGGGTCAGGGTCTCGTCCACTGAACGGTGGTCCCCGGGCCAGCCGGGCCCGAACATGGCCCGGCTCGCCTCCAGCCACCCACCCCGGGTCGGTACGGTCAGTCCCTGCAGCGCGGGTGCCCTACGGCCGGCTCGCTCCAGCGCGGTTGATACCGAGCAGAGGTACCGCAGGCACTGGAACCGCAGGCTCTCGTCCTGGCCGTCGGCTCCCATGGCCGCCGTGACCACACGGAGAACGGCCTCGAACCCGTACTCCTGGACCAGGCGCTCGGACTGCAGCCAGCGCCGCCCGGAGGCCCGACGCTTGGCGCGTTTTCCGGACCAGTCAACCGACTCATGGACAAAGAGGACGTGATCGGTCAGCCCTTCGGGCAGGGCCGGGAGGGCTGACGCGGAATCGGTGCCTCGTTCGAGGAAGACGCTCTCCGCGCCGGCGGGAGCGAGGGTCATCGTGGAACTAAGGATGATCTCCTTGCCGTGCAGCGCCGAGGCATTCGGGAAGTCGACGGACAGGTCGTAGTAGAAGTCGGCCCACCAGCCCGGGTCGAGGGGATCCTTGAGGGTCCTCTGCGCCAGCCGTTCGGCCCACCCGGCAACATGAGCCGGCCCCGGGGTGAGGGCAAGCCGGCGTGCGTCGGCCAGCACGGCGAGGCGCCGCAGCCGGACAGGGTGGAGCCCGGGGTCGATGAGGTGTTCCAGGCCGGTGGCGGCGATGGCGTCCGGGGTGAACACCTTCGCGGTGTCCTGGCCGGTCCACAGGTATCCGTACCTGAAGGAGGTACGCCCGCCGGCCGGGGCGAGCACCGGCATGAACGGCACGTAGTCCAGTTCGTGGCCGAGCGCGTCGAACGCCGCTTCCAGCCGCTCCACCTGGTCCGGGCTCCAGCACATCATGTCTGTCAGTGCCCCGGCCGGCAGCGGGAGGCGCCCCCGGCCGCCGAGCAGGACCGCACGAGCGCAGGCCGTCGCGAGGGTGTCCAGCAGAAGGTTGTTCCAGGGCATGGCTTCGTTGAAGGACCGCCGGTTCAGTTCGGCGAAGAACGGCGCGTTGACGAAGCCGTTGAGCGGCGAGGAGATCTGCTCCCCCATGGGGAGGAACGTATAGAGCCGGCCGCGGTCCAGCGGATCGCCGACCGGAACGGCCACGCTGACCTCGGCCTTCTTCGCCCACACCGCCCAGTCGGGGCGCAGGGTTCCCTCATCGACGGAGGTTGCGATGGCCGTCCGCGCCAGTTGCTCGTCGACCTTCGCCCGCACCAGGATCAGGCGCATCCCCCGGCGCAACGTGACCTCTTGGACCGTGAGGCCCTGGTAGCGGTAGAGCTGGCGCACCGTGCGGTCGTAGCTCTTGCGCTGGGTCCTGCCTGCCGTCCTGCGGCCGAGGGTCACTCGTTCCAAACGGTCCAGGAAGAGCTCGAAGGGGGCCGCACCGTCCATCAGTTCACCGAGCTGATCCCGGGCGGCCTTGGCCGCTTCCGGCGAGCGCAGCGGAAGCCGGACGACGGTGACGAAACCCCGCCGCCCGAAGCGCTGGGTGGCCTCCGGCACTTCGTCCAAGGGGATCGGCACTTTGAGCCGGAAGAGGTTGTCCTCCAGGTGGGCAGCCAGGCCTTCCTGGTTGGGGTCGACTTGACGGGCCAGCCGGGCGAAGTCGCCGGGCAAGGCGAAGCGGAAGCAGAAGCCGTCGAACGTCTTCGAACCGGCCCGTGACACGCTGTACAGCTCGGGCGACTCGGTGAGTCGGAGAACGCTCTTGAAGCCGACGCCCTTGTGCCCGATGCCCTCGTCGGGGCGCTTGCTGGAGAGCCCGATGTTGCACAGGTCGACGAAGTCCCCCGCACCCAAGGGCCTTCCGCCGTTGGCGACGTACAGGGTGCCGTGTTCGCCCTCGTCCTCGTCGAGGAGGATCTCGAGGCGCCCGTCTAGGGCACGTGAGGGGTGCGCGTCGTGGGCGTTCTGCAACAGCTCGATCAGAACTCGCCCCTGGTACTCGGGTGCGATGATCCTCTCAGCGACGGATTTGAGTTCCTGGGCCGACTGCCGGCCGTCTTGCCAGTCCCGCAGGCAGCCACGGGCCTCCATGAGCGCCCGGTCCGTGACCGTCTTGCGCCAGGTGGCGGACTTGCGAGACCGCGCCTGCGCGGACCGACTACGTTCAGCACCCGTCACGTCGTACCCCCCCGAGACAACCGCAAGATGATCTTATCAGCGGGTAAGGGACTCGGCGGGGCCATCCTGCCTGAGTGACCATGGAGGAGACTTCGGCGCCTCCTCACCGCGCAAATCCATAGAATCCATGCAGGTGATTCCCGGGCCGCGCTGGCGCCGATTGCGCGGTCTCACTGAAGGCGCTACCCGGCGTCGAGCGTCGCTCCCGCGCCCACCTCGCCGCAGAGCTGTGCCCAGCGGGGCTTTGTTCTCCCCAAAATCTCCCCAGCGGAGAGCATTCGGAGACGACCGGCTGCTGCTTAGCGAGGCATCTGTGCACGATGGGCTACGCCACATTGACTCCGTGCGCCCTGGCCGAGCCGTCGATCCCGTCTACCCACTTCTGCCCGACTGCTCGGAGCTTCCAGATCGGCTCCGGCCCTCGGGGGACCTGTGTCGATACGGCTCCGCGATGACCATTGCTCTGGCGGCAGGCTCGGCGGGTGGCTGGAAGGCTCAGGGGAGGGCAGCGTATTCCCCAGCCCCCGGTGGCACCAGCGAAGCGGAAAGGTTGGTTGCGTCACTTTTTGACCAAGATCTTTATGGCCTCCCCGGCAACACGTTGAACTTGGGAGGAGCGGATGGTCGCCTTGATATGCGCGACTCAAGGTCAGCGGGCCAGCAGGTATGGGACCAGGCCGTCGCCCTTCTTTCGCCGCCAAACCGAGGCCGAGGCTTCGTCTGGCTGGCCGTCCCCTGCGCATGCGCGGAGACAGGTCAGGTCGGTGTGCTGGCTGGAGCCTTGTGGGTGGGGTGGGCCATGATGGCAGTAGGCCCAAGTAGTAGCGCACCGCCCTTCGAACAGTTTCGGGCCGCGAGTAGAAGGAATGATCATGGCGCCCCCTGTATCCGACGCCCTCCAAAGCGGGCTGCCCGGCGAACTCCCTCAGACCCATCGAGACCTACTTGCTCTGTGTGCGCTTCGCGTCAATGACAAGTCCGTGGACTGGAGCCTGCTGGCCCGCACATGCGATAGCCCCGCGGGCATCGCGGCAACGCTCGAGGGGAACATCCGGGAGCAGTCCGAAACGGCCCGTGACAGCCTGCCGATCCTGCGTACTGGCCTACCCCACCTTGCGGAGGCCCGCGCTCGCGTCGCCGTCGAGCTGGAGGCTGCGGAGCTGGCCGGTGCGCGGATCGTCACCGTGCTGGACGCCGCCTACCCCGCGAACCTGCGGCTTGTGCCGGACAGGCCCCCATTCCTCTTCCATCTAGGAGACCTGTCGGACGCTGACCGCCGTTCGGTGGCCGTAGTCGGAACGCGAGGCGCGAGTGAGGACGGAATCAGCCGCGCGATGCGGATGTCGAAGGGGCTGGTCGCGGCAGATGTCGCCGTGTACTCCGGCTTGGCGCTGGGCATCGACTCCGCCGCGCACGTAGCGGCGCTGAACGCCGGGGGTCGGACGGTGGCAGTCCTGGGCCACGGCATCGCGTCGAAGGTCTACCCCGCGGCGAACGAGGGACTGGCCAAGCGAATCGTGCACGAGGGCGGGGCGCTGTTCTCGCAGTTCTGGCCCCTGTCGAACCCGGCAAGGTGGACCTTTCCCAGGCGTAACGTCGTCACCTCAGGAAGCGCCCTGGGCAGCATCGTGATCGAGGCGTCCAGGACCTCCGGCGCCAAGATGCAGGCGAGGATTGCGTACGAGCATGGCAAGCGCGTGTTCCTCCTGCGGTCGCTGGTCGCGCAGGAGTCTTGGGCTGCCAAGATGGTCGCCGTCGGCCGGGCTGTCGAGGTGGCCACGCTTGAGGATGTTCTTGAGCGGTTGGACACGGCACCGGCTTCGCCGACTCGTGCAAAGGAGCCTTACCATCAGCTCTCGATCGCTGATCTGTAACGAAGCCTCGTCCCGCCGACTGCAGGGCTACTGCCCCCGCTTTGTCTCGCGGCACTTGGTTGGGCTGAGGGCGCAATGAGCTGGTTCAACCGTCCGTTTTCGACGGAGCCCTTGGAGGCACTGGAGTTTCTGGTGCGGTAAACGGTGCGCTAGACCGCCGCAAGCTGCTCGGCCTGGCCGTAACTAGGCTGCATGGGCTCCCAGATGATGCCCTTCGTGAGGGCACACCGGAAGGAGTCACTCCTCGGCCTCCTAGTTTTTGCATCGTTGCTCGGCCGCCCCAGCGGGAGATGGACCACACCACAATGCTGGAGCTCCTCCTCGTGGGGCAGAGGTACGCCCAGCACCTGGTGACGAACTGGTCGGCGGCGAGCTCGTTCAGGAAGTCGCGGATGCGGCGCTGGTCGCGTCCTTATAGATGTGCATCGGGTTAGCGGTGACCGGTCAGCAATGGGCCAGTCCCCAGTTGCCGGAGCGCAGCACGGTCAGCACTGCGATCTACCGTGGGCTGTCGGCACCTGGCCCGATGCCGGGAATACCGGTGTCTCCAGTGATGATCTTGCTCATCGTCTCTCGGAGCAGGTCACCGGGCCCTGTACCAAAACCAGGGGAGAGGTACTCGGTGGTGAAGTCGGCCGACGTCAGAGCATTGGGGGCGAAGGCGCTTATCGTGACGCCGGGCCGCGGGGTGAAGAGCGTGTAGGGCTTGCGGTACTTGCCGATGGTCACGCCAATGACCTGCCGGGCGCCAGCCTTGGTGAGCAGGTTCCTGGCCCAGTCCAAGCTCATGCCCTCGGTGGTGAAGTCGTCGAAGACGATTACGGTCTTTCCCCTGACGGTGCTTCGGTACTTCGGATTGAGGTGAACGGTGTTGGCCTGGGTGGCGATTGAAACGGTGTCATGGCGCCCGGTGGCGCGGGCCAGGCTGGTGTCCGTCGCCTTGCTTGCCCGGACAAGCAGGTCTCCCTTGTAGTACGAGCCCACCATGACCTTGGCGGGCTCAAGAAACTCGGCGAGTTGGTCGTTGACCCGACCAGGGGTGCTGCTTGGGTAGACGCAGAACCAGGCTCGGTGAGGCAGCGAGCCGTCCAGGTAGGCAGAGAAGAGCAGGTGCAGCATCAGGATGTCGCGCGCGCTCCCGTCCCCAATGGTCACTTTGTGGTCGTAGGTGAAGACGGTCTTCAGGTTGAAGGACGTCGGGCTGGTGCCGGGGAAGGACTCGTCGGGCTGGAAGAGCGAACGCACCCGGAGCGCACGCTTCTCATCGTCAAGGGCGAAGATCCACTGCGGCTCGTGAAGGAGGTGCCGGTCGAGCAACCAGTAGAGGTCCGCCGGGTCGTCCGCAGTCAGGGCGGTTATTTGCTTGCCTAGAGCGCTCGCCCAGCGGGCGTGGATGTAGAGCACGCCGGCGTTGATGCCGGTCATCCAGTCCCACTCCGTGGTACCGACGATCACCAGCTGGTTCTTGCGGAGGTGGAGCCGTTCGGCCACCTGGTCCAGCCAGAGTCCACTGCCTCGAGCCTTGCGGCCGGGGATGTCTTCCTGGGAAAGGTGGAGTACAGGCTGTGGCAGCCCGACCGCGCTGCAGATCTCGACGGCGTCAATCGACTGATTTGTCAGCAGTACCCAGTCCACCCCCTGCTGGTCGAGAAGGTGGAGAAGCTGGCACATGTCCGGGTGGGGGGTTGTCGTTCCGGCTTGGAACACGGCCTTGTAGTCGAAGACCGCCGCATGCACTTTGCTTGCCACCGCACCCGCCCATCCTGCCCTGCTGCTGCGGGGCGATAGATCCGCTTGGTGCTCACATGATCCCGCATCAATCGGGGGTTGGGGGCGGGATTGGGGCGTCCTGGCCCAGCGGGCTCGCCCAGTCGTGCGGGAACCGGTGTGCGTTCACAGCCCAGCCGCTGGTCGCCGGACATCTACGGAGTCGGATTGCGCATGCAGCGCAGGGCTGCGTGGACGGTCACCACGCCGCCGTACCGGCCTTCTCCAAGCCGGGCACCAACGGCCCGATTCAACGAGCACTCATGCGGTGATGTCCAGAGTTGGAGCAGCGATTGCGGTGGCACGGAAGACGTTGCGGATCTCAGTCAGGGGTTCGCGGTCACGGTTGAAGCGGAGCTTGTTGGTGAGGAGGATGGCCCAGCGGCCCTGGGCTGGGCTGATCCACATGCCTGTGCCGGTGAAGCCGTAGTGGACCCAGACGTCCGCGGCGGGGTCGGTGCCTGGGGCGGGGTGCCAGAAGAGGCCGCGGGCGGGGGTGAGGGCGCCGGTCTGGAGGCGGAGGGAGTCCTTGATCCAGGTCGGACCGAAGGCGGCCTGGGTGGGAGCGAGCATGTGGCGGAGGAAGAGGGCGAGGTCGTCGAGGACGGAGAAGGTGCCGGCGATGCCGCAGACGCCGCCGAGGAGGCGGGCGGAGAAGTCGTGGGCGGTGCCCTTGAGGTGGGTGCCGGTGGACTCGTCGTACTCGGTGGGGGCGCAGCGGGCCGCCTCGGCGGCGGGGAGGGGGCCGAAGCGGGTGTGGGCCATGCCCAGGGGGTGCCAGACGCGGGCGGTGGCGAGCCGGTCCAGGGGCTGGCCCGACAGGTGCTCGGCGAGGTAGCCGAGGATCAGGGCGGCCCGGTCGGTGTACTCGACGGCCTCGCCCGGCGGGCGGTGGAGGGCTTCGTGGAGGACGCCGTCGCGGATGTCCTGGGGGTCGGTGCCGTAGAGGTTCTTCAGGTTGGCGCGCAGGGGCAGGCCAGCGGTGTGGGTCAGGAGGTGGTAGGCCGTGGCCCGGGCCAGGGGGTGGCCGGCAACCTCGTCCCAGAAGGTGCCCAGAGGGGCGTGGAGGTCGAGCTTGCCCTCTTCGGCGAGAGTGCCGATCGTGGACCAGACGGCGAGGATCTTGGTGAGGCTGGCCACGTCGAAGACGGTGTCCAGCCGCATGGGCTCGTCGGGCCGGTCGGGATCGAGGAGGCCGACGGCTCCGCTCGCGCGGATGCCGTCGGCGTCCCCGACCGCCCACACCGCGCCGGGGTAGACCTCCTCGCGCACACCGGTCTGCAGGAGGTCTTCGATACGGGCGGTGGAGGGGGTCGTCATGGTCTCCCGATCGTCGTACGGCCGCGGGTGGTCCGCTGGCCAGCCTAGTGACGTGTCCGGGTCCGGCCCGACTGCGCCACGGGTGGTGTCAGGTGAGCCGTCGGCCCAGGTCGGTGATGGCCGAAGCGGTGGCGCTGAGGGGGAAGCGGGCGGCGTTGGTGCGGCCGGCCGCGCGGAGCAGCTCGAGCAGGCCCGGTGTGGTGCGGAGGCGCTTGAGGTCGTGGGCCGCGGTGGCCGGGGTGGTGAAGTCGGTGGCCAGGCCGGTGCCGGCGAGGGCCTCGGTGAGTCCGGGGACGGGTTGGTAGAGGACGGGGAGGCCGCAGGCCTGGGCTTCGAGGGCGACGAGGCCCATGGCCTCCAGGGTGGTGGAGGGCACGGCCAGGACGTCGTGGTCGGCGAAGACCTTCCACAGCTGCCGTCGGCGGAACCAGCCGAGGTAGCGGACGTGGACGCCGTGCTGGCGGATGACCGGTACGAGGTCCTGGAACTGTGCCCGGGGTGCGGCGACGCTCAGTTCGATGGAGGGCGTGGCGGCGACGGCTTGGAGGAGGGGTTCGAGGCCCTTCTCGGAGCTGACGCGACCTGCGAAAAGGACGCGCAGGTGGCTGGTGCGGCGTCGTGCGGGTCGGGGCGCGGTCAGGAGGTGGTCGGGGACGCCCCAGGGGATCTTCTCGATCTTGCGCCTGTCGGTCTTGGGGGCGAGCTTGAGCAGGCGGTCGGTCATCGCGTGGGTGGGGACGACGATCGCGTCGGCCGCGTTCGCCGCCTCGCGCAGGACGCGGAGCTGGGTGCTGTGGTTCTCGGCGTACAGGAGGTCAGTGCCGTGGACGAACGCGATGCGGGGGTGGCGGGGGAAGGCGCGCAGGAGGGCCGGGGTGGCGCCGAAGGCCAGGTGGTGGAGGTGCAGCACGCTGATCTGCTGCGGGTCGACGGCGGCCGTGAGGGCGTGACGGAGGTGGGTGACGTACCGGTTGAAGCGGTCGCCGCCGATGCACTTCCCGGTGGCGTGGAGGAGGTCGAGGCCGGCGGGCGTCCGGGGGCGGGGCCCGTCGGGGGCGAGCATGAAGGCGCGGGCGGGGACGGCGGGCTGCTCGCCGGTGTAGAGGTCGAGGAAGAGTTCGACGCTCCCGCCGGGGCTCGGGTAGGTGAGGTCGAGCGCGGTGGCGACGAGGGGGTTCACTGGCGTCCTCCGGGGTTCTCCTCGTAGAGGCGGGAGGTCTCGATGCCTTCGCTGGTGCGGTACTTGAGGCCGTGCTGTTGGTAGCTGGCGGGCGTGCCGTGGGTGCGGAGGAAGACGAGCTTGCCGAAGGTCATGCCCGGCCGGACGCGCACGGGACGGGTGGCCCTGATCTCCAGGGTCCAGCGGATGGCGTGGCCCTGGTGGCCGAGGGGCGCGGAGACGTGGACCCAGATGCCGAGGCATCCGGTGGCCCGGTCGCCGTTGAGGAGTTGGGCGTACGTCTCGGATCCGGTCCGCTCCAGGGTGTGGCCGAGGTAGAGGTTGCCGGGTTCGAGGACGTAACCGTCGTCGGGGACGGTGACTTCACGGAAGGCGGTGGGGGCGGCGGCGTCCAAGTCGCCCTGGCAGACGCGGAGGGTGCTGCCGAGGCGCCAGTCGTAGGCGTTGGGGGAGAGGCGGTCGGGGTCGTACGGGTCGATGGTGATGTGGCCCGCGTCGCGGGCGGCCGCGATGGCCGGTCCGGTCAGGATCACGACGTCACCGCCGAGGGGTCGAGGTCGCGCCAGTAGGCGGAGGGCTGCGGCCCCGCGGAGGCCTGGTACTTGCCCGAGTACGGGTCGATGGCGCCCTCGGAGACGAAGAACATGATCTGCCCGATCTTCATCCCGGCGTAGACGCGGACGGGGCGTGTCGGGGTGAGCATCAGCGTCCACTGCCCGTGGAAGCCGATGTCGCCGATGGGCGCGGTGATCTCGACGAACAGTCCGAGCCGACCGACGGAGGAGCGGCCGAAGAGCAGCGGTACGAACCGGTCCGAGCCCACTTCCTCCATGGTGTGTCCGAGGTACAGCTCGCCCGGCAGCAGCGTGTGGCCGCCCTCGCCGACCTGGATGCGGTGGGTGGGGTTGGGGCGGTGGGAGTCGAGGACGTCGTCCGTGTAGGTCAGCAGGGTGGGCCCGAGGCGGACGTTGTAGCTGTTCGGGTTGACCTGGGAGGAGAAGAAGGGGTCGATACGCAGCCGCCCGTCGAGCGAGGCGGAGATGATCTCCGGACCGGTCAGGATCACTGGTCGTCTCCGTTCGTCAGGGTGCTCCGGATCGCAGAGCCCAGGCGCAGGCCGACGGGACGGGTCCGGCCGCCCAGGCAGCTGTCGGCCAGGTAGTCGGTGGTCAGCACGTTCGTCAGCCCGGACGGAAGCGGGTCGGGAGAGGTGACGAGTGGCCCGACCCGCTCGGTGAGGTGGCTGAGGAGGGCTTCGGTGTCGTAGCGGTGGGCCGGTGGGATGTGGGCCTCAACCAGGGAGTTCGCGAACGGCTCGATGGCCAGCAGATCGCCAGTGGTCAGGACTTCGCCCAGGACCGTGGTCCGGAGGGCGGTCTCGTTCAGGACGACAGCGTCCCTGCCGAGGCCGCTCCGGAGCCGGTCGGCCAGTTCTTGGGCCAGGGCCCGGCGATCGAGCTGTTCGTTCCGGTACGGTTCCGCGATCCGTCCCAGCGGCTCGGCCAGCTGGGTGTCGAGTGCCGTGATCCGGTCCCGTACGGAGGCCAGCTCGGGCGGTAGGGCGTCTGCGGTGGTGTCCGCGGTGTCAGAGAACAGGGCGGTCCGACCGGCCCAGCGGTCGGGGGCGTGCGTGGCGACGGCGTAGCCGACGCCGAGCTCGCGGCCCTTCAGGACGAGGGTGCTGCCGATGTGGGTGGGGCCCGTGTGATCGCTGTGGCAGTGGCCCGCGAAGATCACGTCAAGGAAGGGGCAGGCTTCGGCGAGCCCGAGGTCCTCCTCGAAGCCGGAGTGGCTGAGGAGCACCCAGGAGTCGACCTCGTGGTGGTGCGCCAGCATCAGCTCGCGCAGGGCCTTCACCGGCTCGACGGCCCGCCGTCCCAGCCGTTGGGCGACCGGGATCGAGTTGAACGCCTGGAGCCCGATCACCCCGGTGACGGCCGTACGCCGGCCTCCGATCTCCACCACGTGAAGCCGCCGGAAGAGCGGGTTGCCGGTCGAGTCGTCGACTGCGTTCGCGCAGACGGTCCGCTTGTGGAGGGCGGGCTCGAAGTAGTGCGTCCAGCCGTGATTTCCGGGGACGATGACGTCGTACAGGCTGAGCAGGACGTCCCGTTCGAGCTCTCCCTGGCCGAGTCGGTAGTAGCCGGTGCCCTCGAAGAAGTCGCCGCAGTCCACGAGCAGGCTGTCCGACCGTGCCTCGTGGAGGTGGCCGAGGAAGGAAGCGCCGGCGCCGAGGGCGGAGTGGACGTCCGTGGTGGCCAGGATCCGGTGGACCGTTCGGCTCGCGGTCACGGGGCGACCTCACAGATGTCGGCGCCGAGCTGGAGGAGCTTGCCGGGCAGGTCGGCGTGGCCCCGGCGCAGCTGGGCGACTCCGCCGAGGGTCGTGATCCCGCGGGCGGTCAGGGCGGCCACCATGAGGGCGGAGCCGGTGCGGATGTCCGTCGCTTCGACACCGGCTCCGGTGAGGCGCTGGGGACCGGTCAGGCGGCACTCGGTGGGTGAGATCTCCTCGATGTCGGCTCCGAGCCTCGCCAGCTGGGGCAAGAGGTTGCCGTGGCGGCCGGGGTTGATCGAGTCGGCGAACAGGTGGGTGCCGGGCCGGCCCAGGGCGAGGGCCATCAGCGGCGGCTCGAAGTCCGCGTCCAGGCCCCCGGGTGCGAGGGTGGCGATGGCCCGCAGTGGCCGACCCGTCGGGCTGGCGTTGCTGCCCTCGACGAGGAGCGTCTCGCCCCGCACCGATGTGGGGATGCCCAGCCGCTGGAGCGTTGCCTGGAACGGTACGAGGTCTCGGCCGTGGATGCCTTCGATCCGTGCCTTGCCGCCGGTGGCGGCGACGGCACAGGCGAGGGTTCCCGCCTCGATCTTGTCGCCAGGCACGCGCCAGGCCGGAATCTCGTCGGTGGGCGTGGATGCCGGATCGAGGGCGAGGACCCGGTCATTCACCTTGGCCTGCCAACCCGCCGAGCCCAGCGCGTCGAGCACGGCCAGGACCTCCGGCGACAGGTTTGGGAGTCCCAGGCGCAACGCCCGGTCGGCGACGACCGCCCGCAGCACGGCGGCGATCGTCGCGCCGCGCGACCGGAAGGGCAGCGCGTGCGAGACCGTGCCGCCGCTGCCCTGCCCGCCGGCCTCCACGGCGTACCCGGCATCCTGGACGGTGACGTGGTCCCCGAACGCCTCGTACACCTTGAAGTGCAGTTCCATCCCGCGCTGCCCGATCCGGCAGCCGCCGGGCCAGGGAAGCCGGGCGCTGCCCCGTAAGGCGAGGAGGGCGGGCACCAGGTAGTACGAGGCCCGGATGGCCGAGGCGCGGCTCAGGTCGGGAACGGCGGGCGGGTGCTCGGGCGCCATGACGAGCAGGGTGTCCGGCCGCCCGACGGCCTGCGCCACGTGCCAGCCGGTCCCGTGGAGGAGGGCCACCATCGCCTGGACGTCGGCGCTGGCCGGAACGTTCTCCAGCTGGACGTTCCGACGTACGGCTGCCGCGGTCGCCAGCAGGGGAAGGGCGGCGTTCTTGGAGCCGTCGACGGTGACGGAGCCGGCGAGCGGGCTGCCGGGGCGTACGGCGATCACTTCGGCGTTCGAGGCCGAAGCGCGGGTGAGTGCCACGATCAACTCCTTTGGTCGGGAGGATTGGGGAGGGTGGAGGCCGTGGGGTGGTTCGGGCGGGCGGCGAGGTCGAACTCGGCCCAGCAGGACTTGCCTGAGGAGCCCTGTTCGACGCCGTGCTCGTCGGCGAGGGCGGCAATGATCAACAAGCCTCTGCCGTGCTCGGCGTCCGGGCGGACGGCGCGCTTCTGAGGGACGGCAGAGCTCTGGTCGCGGACCTCGAAGCGCAGCCGGTCGCCGCGCAGACGAGCGGTGATGGATGCGGTACCGGCGCCTCCGTGTCGGACGGCGTTGGCCAGGAGCTCGCCCGCCACCGTCTCCGCTCCGTGCAGGTCGTCGGTGACAGCGCTCCGGCGCCAGCCACTGACCTCGTCCATCAGCGTGCGCCGCGCGCGGGCGGCGCCTTCTGGCGTACCCGTCACCGGCAGGGTGACCTCGTGCACTTCCATGGGCGGCCTCCTGGATGGGTGCGGTTCCACCAGGCAAGCGGGCCGAGGGTGCCGCCCGCGACGCGGCACGCAGGTCGCGCATCGTTCATGCAGCTTCTGCATGGCGGGCAATTTCCCTACCGATAGGCTCGGTTGAGCAGGCAGGATCGGTCTCGGCAGAAGGGGCCGTGGCACAGATGGCCGACACACAGGGCGAGGCACACCGCATTGGTGCGCTGATCCGCCGGGCAAGGGTCTTACAGGGCCGCTCACAAGCGGACGTGGCCGCCGAACTGGGTTACCACCAGTCGAAGATCAGCCGGCTGGAAGGCGGCCGCGGAACCGACGACATCCGGGTCCTCCGCGACGTCGCCCGGGTGCTGCGGATCCCGTCGGCCCACCTCGGGCTCGCTGAGGCCGCCCGGGAAGCCGAGTCCCCCGATCCGGAGACAGCCGACATGCGCCGCCGTACCTTCCTCGCCGCCGGCGTCACCGCGCTGGCCGTACCTGTGCCCGCCGCGCACCCGGCGCTGGTCCAGGCCCTCCTGCCCGGCGTTCTCGCCGCCCCGACAACGGAGTCGGCCTCCACGGACCAGCTCCGTCTACGTGCCACCGCCATCCGCAGGCTGCTGACCACGTGCGACTACGCGGAACTGGAGCGCACGCTTCCCGGGCTGATCACGGATCTGCGCCATGCCCTCGGCAACTCGTCGCGACCCGAGGAGGTGTCCCGCTTCCTGGCCACGGCTTACCAGACCTCGGCCAGCCTCTTCCTCAAGCAGGCGGATGCAGGAACGGCCTGGCTGGCCGTCGGCCGCGCCATGGCGGAGGCCGAACGCTTCGGCGACCCCCTCGTCCTCGCCGCCAGTGTCCGGCTCCACGCGCACGTCCTCGTCCGCGAGAAGCACCCCGGCCAGGCCGTTACGCTGATCCGGCACACCGCTTCCCAGCTCACCGGCTCGTACGACCGCCGCTCCCCGCACCACCTCGCCGTCCTCGGGCTGCTCCTGCTGCGCGGAGCCACGGCCGCGAGCCGTGCGGACGACCGTCCAGCCACCGGGGAGTTCCTCGCCGAAGCGGAGGAGGTGGCCCGGTACGTCGCCCTGGACCGGCCGGACGCCTGGGCCAATTTCAGCCCGACGAACGTCACCCTGCACCGGATCAGCGCGGCGGTCTCCTTCGGCGACGCGGGCATCGCCCTCGACGCGGCTCGCCCGCTCATGCACCGCCACATCCCGGTCCCCGAGCGCCGTGCCGCACTCTGGATCGAGGCCGCCCGCGCATACGCCCAGCAGGGCCGCCTGGCCGACGGCTACCAGGCCCTGCGGATCGCCGAGACCTGCGCCGCCCAGGACGTACGCCGTCCCGCCGTCCGCGAGCTGGTCGCCGACATGGCCGCGCGGGACCGACGTCGTACGCTGCCGGAGCTCCACCATTTCAGCCGCCGACTGGGAGTACCCGCGTGACCGAGCCGCAGCCCAAGCCCTTCCTGTACGTCATCGTGTGCGCCGCCGGTATCGCCGGCGACGTCGGCAGACTCATCACCGCGGCGCAGGAACGGGGCTGGGAGGTCGGGGTCATCGCCACCCCACAGGGTCTTGAGTTCCTCGACGTCCGGGCGATCGAGGAGCAGACCGGCTACCCGGTTCGGTCCCCCTGGCGCTCGCCCGGCGAGGCACGGACGTTCCCGCGGGCCGACGCCATCGCGGTCGCGCCGGCCACGTTCAATACCGTCAACAAGTGGGCCGCCGGCTTCGCCGACAACCTGGCCCTCGGCATCCTCTGCGAAGCCCCCGGCATGGGCGTCCCCACGGTCCTGCTGCCCTACGTGAACACCGCGCTTGCCGCCCACCGTGCCTACCGGCGCAGCATCGACGAGCTTCGGGAGATGGGCGTTCTGATCGGCAGCTACGAGCCACACCGTCCGAAGTCCGGTGGTGGGGCCGATCGCTTCCCTTGGGAGGAAGCGGTCGATCTGCTCGCGCCGCTCCTCCGTGCTGGGGCAGAGCCGCAGTGAACGTGTCGTTGTCGCTCGGGGCAGCTGGCCCACCCGACCTGGAGGAGCACCATGGAGCAGCAGGGCGCTGAGGGTCGACCGGCCATCGCAGCGGCCGTCGTGGTGCACGAAGGCCGAGTGCTGATCGTGCGGCGCCGGGTCAGCGAAGGGCGGCTCTCCTGGCAGTTCCCCGCCGGTGCGGTCGAGCCGGGCGAAGCCCAGGAGGACGCCGCCGTACGCGAGTCCCTGGAGGAGACCGGCCTCGCCGTGGAGGCGCTGAAGCTGCTCGGGGAACGGGTTCACCCTGACACCGGCCGCTCGATGTCGTACACCGCTTGCGCGGTGGCCGACGGCCACGCGCATGTCGTGGACACCGACGAGCTGGCCGAACTCGCGTGGGTGGCCCACGCCGACATCTCTGAGTACATCCCGTACCGCCTGTTCGAGCCGGTGCAAGAACACCTCGACGTCGTCCTGGAACGCTGACGCGGACTGACCGCGCGCATTGGGACAACACGCCAGACGGTGGATCTCGAGGACCGCGGTGGGGCAGGTCCTAACTGTCTTCGAGAAGCCGGTCGGTGGCGTCCTGGACTCGGGCTGTCGCCCGGCGGACCGAGTCGAGTACGGCGTTCATTTGGGCGTCGGCCGGCTGGACGCCTGAATTGACGGCGCGGGTCAGCTGGTTCAGGTTGTTGCCGATCTGACCGAGCTGCCTGCGGGCAGCGAACAGCTCGCTGACGGTCTCACGGCGCCCGGCGATGGCTGCGGCGCTGTTGCCCGGGTCGTGGGCTGCGCTGAGGGCCGCTCGGGCGAAGAAGCCGGCGACGGTGCAACCGACGGCCTTGGCGGCGGTCACGACGAGCGCGTGCTCGTCGTCGTTCACGCGGACGCTGCACACTTTGGAGCGCTGGGGGTGCTTGTGGTGACGGCGTCGTGTGCGGGGCGCTGGAGGGGCAGCGGAGGTGTATGTGGCTTCGAACGCAGGCTGTTGCTCATTCCCCGGCTGCGTCCGTCCCGCGGTCGCAGCCTCCTCGTCAGGCGTCCCCCGGCGCCGGACGAGGCTCCGTCCCCCTGGGGCGGTGGGTCCTTTGGACACTCCGCCGATGGTGGAGTGTCCAAAGGGATAACTTGCTCCGTCTCGGGCTTGGGTAGGGGCTGCGTGCTGGTGGTCGCTGGGTCTCGTGGTTGCAGGGTCGTCGTGCAAGAGCGTGCCTCCTGGCGGTTGGGCTGGAACGGCTTCGGTGCTGTGGGGATAGGGCGTACGAATGCCAGCTCGCCGCGCGACGGATGCGCGGTGAGCAGCGTGACTTCGGGCGGGGCTTACGTTGCGTCCGCTCTGCCGCCGTCGAGTTCGGCCTGGACCTGCCGGGTGATCTTGTTCCGGCGGTCCTTGCCGATGGAGAGGCCGCGGGCGCGGACAGCCGTCTCGATGTGGCGGCTTGACGCGCGTCCATTGCGTCCGAGCGGGGCGGTGCGGGCGATGGTGCGGAGTTCGTCGTCCGTGGCGGAGGGCTTGCGACCGGTGCGCTTCTTCGGCGGGACGTGGGCTTCCGCCACTTGACCGGTCTCTTCCGCCACATCGCTTGATGCGCCCTGTAGGGCGTCAGCCGGAGTGGGGCGGTCGCCTTCGCGTGGAGGGCTGGGAGGGTCCACGGGCCCTTCTGGGTATGAGAGCTGCGCTGTGGCGGGGTGCGCGCGGGGACGGTCCAGGTCCGCTGGATGTGCTGCGGGCTCTCCTGCCGGACAGCGGCTGCGGCGGGAATCATCGGCGGCGACGTGGCGGTGGATCTGCCGCATGAGGACGCCGAAGGCGAAGAGCGCGGCTGCTGGTGGGACAGCGGCGACGACGTAATCGAGGGCCGGGGTCGGGGCGCCGTCGGTCCTGCTGACGCCGGCGACGTTCAGGGCGATCGAGCCCAGTGATCCGGCAGCGGTGAGGGCGATCGCCCACCCGTCGGTTTCCCGGCGGAGGCTGGCGCGGAGCATGAGCACTTCCCCGGCGACGATGAAGGCATCGAGCGTTGCCGGCCACGCCCACTGGCGGGCTGGGGAAGCGCTGAGGCCGTGCTGCCCCGCGACTTCGGCGAGATGCGCGTAGGACAGCCAGAATCCTGCTGAGGTGAGCGCGACGATGACGCAGCCTGCGAAGGCCAGGGCGTACCGCTCGGCCGTCTGCGTGCGGTGGGAGGTGGTGGTCAAGCGGGTGGTGCTCCAAGGGGTGGGCGCGTTCAAGCGGCAGGGGAGGTGCGGCGGCGGTCGGCGCCGTCGAGGACGACCCGGTGGGTCATCTCGGAGAGGCGGGAAGCGACGCGGTCGCCGAGGGCGGTGCGGAGCTGGGGGATGGGAAGGTTGGTCGTGAGCAGGGTGGGGCGCAGGTACTCGTACCGGTGGTTGATCAGCCGGTAGGTCAGCTCCTCCGTCCACTCGCTGCCCTTGGCGGCGCCGAGGTCGTCCAGGAGCAGCAGCGGGCAGCGGGCCAGGGTGTGCAGCTCACGTTCCGCGTCGAGGCCGGGGCGGGGCCTCAGGCGGGCGTACAGATCGGCGGCTGTGACCGCCTCCCAGCGCAGGCGGACGCCGGCAGCCAGCAGGGCGCGGACGGCCCCGTAGGCCTGGTGGGTCTTGCCGGTACCCGTGGGACCGGCGATGAGGAGCGAGGGGCCTTCCGCTATGCCCCGCGTACCGCTCGGGCCGGGGCGCCCGGCACGCGCGATCTCGTCCACCCAGGCGGTGACCTGGGGGTGATCGGCGCGGGCGTGCCGGTATCGCGGAGGGATCCGGGCGTCGGCCAGTTCCAGTGCGCTGACAGGCTCACGCGTGGGCTCCAGTTCCTCCGAGCCTATGACGGGCTCCATGCCCCGGCGGGCCAGGATGCCCGCCACGGCCCGGACGGCCTGGCCGGAGGGCTGGGGCAGGGTGGTGGCGGTCAGAGCGCACCCCCGTAGGCAGCGGCGACGTCGGTGGGGTTGGTCCACGGACGGTGGGTGACGGCGGTCGTGGGCGCCCCCGCGTTCATGACCTCGTGCACGACACTGGCCAGGGTCTTCGGGTGAAGGCCCTTGGTCCGCTGGCGGTCCAGACCGGCTCGTACGTGGGCGGGGTCGATGCCCTCGGCGAGGAGCTTGGCGGCTTCTCGTCCGAGCTGCCCGAGCACGCTCGTGGGCGGACGGTGTTCGCAGGCCGCGGTGTACTCGGTGACGAGGTCCTTCGCCGAGACGGTCTGGGGCGCGGGGGCGCTCGCGCCCCCCAACGGGGTAGTTCCTAGTTCCCTGTTCCTAGGTCCTAGATCCGGACGCTGAGGGCTCACGTCAGGCTCCGTGAGCGCTTCCTCAACCGGCTGTGAGGGCTCACTGAATGGCCCTTGACCTGCGGATTTTCTGCTCACGGCAGGCTCCTTGACTGCTATCTGACCCGCCCTGGAGGCCTCCGTGACGGCTCCGTGCACTGGCAGTGAGGGCTCACGCGGGACGCCGAGGTCGTGGTGCGGGCAGGACGGGATCCTGCTGATGCTGGGGCGGTTGATCTTCTGGTGGAGGGCGAAGGCGACGACGTGCAGGTACTGCCTTGCGTCCTCGCCCTCGTAGCGGCAGATCAGGCCGGCTGCGTCGAGCTGCGTCAGATCCTCCTCGACCTCCACCGGGCCGTGTTCGCGGCGTAGCGACCACAGCTGTCCGGCGATGACGGCGGCCTGGTCGCGGATGCGGCCCTTGTCGTCGGCTTGGGTGAGCAGGCCGAAGAAGGTCCGCTCGGCGCTCAGGGACACGGCCGCCAGGGACTCGGAGGCGAAGGCCTCGGGCTTGATGGTGCGGATACGGGCGATGAGATCGACCGCCTTTCGAAATCGGGGCAGGGAACCGGCGGGGCCAGGGTGCGTGGACAACACAGCCACACCTCAAGTCCAGAAGTCCAGACTTGGCTCAAGCGGCCGTGAAAGGTTCTCCGGTCGCACGACCGTAAACCCGAAACGCCGGTCGGCGAAATCACCCGCGATATTCACCGGCAGCACGGGATCGCTCACAGCAGACGGGGAATGCCTTCCCGAACCTCCGGCGGGCAAGCTACAACACACCAATGCCGCCACGCCCTCTCGAAATTGGACCCGCCGGACGCGCCGCCGCCCACGCCATCGAACGCACCCGCGTGGCCCGTGGCCACTCCCAGCGCCAGCTCGCCGCCCGGGTCACCGCACTCGGTCGCCCCATGACCTTCACCGCGCTCTCCCGCATCGAACGCACGGTCCGACGTTGCGACATCGACGACCTCGTCGCCATCGCAGCAGCCCTCGGAGCGCCGCCGCACGCACTTCTCGCTGCTCCTTCGAGCCGCTCCGAGTCGCTGAGGGTGGGCGGAATATAGCCGACGATCCCCGGTTTCCGAAACCGGGGATTCTCCGCACCATTGGTGGTCCCTGGAGGCTGCTGCGTCTGTCTGTGGCCAGTGGTCTATTTCCCCGTCTCCTGCGTAAGGAATTTCACTTGTCCGTCGTCGATCCGTTTTCCTTCGTCAGTGCCCCCGAACTTCGTCACCGTTCCACCGTCGGCCGTGCATTTCTCGGGGTCCAGGAAACGGCCGCGTATCTCGGCATTTCGCCCAAGACTCTTTACGTCTGGCGTCACCGGCGGCAGGGGCCGCCCAGCTTCCGGATGGGTGCCCGCGGGCGGGTTACGTACCGGGTCGATGCGCTCGACGCCTGGATACGCGAGCAGGAGCGGGCGGACTCCCGCTCCAACCCCGCCCTCAACCCAGTGAGCACCGCACCACAGCGGCGCGCCGCCTACCCGGCCACCGTCTGACGGCTTCCGGCCATCCGTCCCGAACGCCTAGCTGCAAGGAAACACTTGGCCGGCTACATCGAAGACCGCTGGATCAACAAGAAGAAGGACCCCGTCACCGGCAAGCGCGAGCGCACCGCCCGGTACGGAAAGGGGAGTCGCTACCGGGTCGCGGGCATCCCGGGCGTCAGGGGCATGTCGTTCGACACCCTGGAGGACGCCAAGGCGTGGCTCCGGCGGGCGGGCACCGACAGCGAGCGGGGCGAGTTCGTCGACCCGCGCGACGGCTCCATCACCCTCGCCGACTACGTCACGCGCCACTGGCAGGCGGGCGTACGAGGCGCACCGGGCACGGTCAAGCGGGTTGACGAGCGTGTGCGCCTCCACGTCCTTCCGCACATCGGCGAGGTGGCGCTGCGGGACGTCTCCGCGTCCGTCCTGCGCGGCTACATCGCCACGCTCGAAGGCGAGTGCGCACCGCGCTACGCCCGGCAGATCCTCACCACCCTCTCGAACGTCTTCGAGACGGCAATTGACGACAAGCGTCTGGTCCGCAATCCGATGCGCGCCAAGTCGGTGCGCTGGCCCAAGGCTCCCGAGGACCAGCGGGAGGCGTGGCTGCTGGAGACCGCGCAGCGGGTACGGGACGTCATCAACCAGCGGTACAGGATCGCCGTCGTCGTCGCCCTCGGGTGTGGGCTGCGCCAGGGGGAGGTCTTCGGGCTGTCTCCGGCGGACGTCGACTTCGAACGCGGCCTCATCCGCGTCCGCCGACAGGTGCAGCTCCTGTACGGCCGCTTGTACTTCACGCTTCCCAAGGGCGGGAAGACCCGCGTCGTCGACATGCCCCCTTCGGTGGCCAGCGAGCTGCGCGCACACTTCGTGCAGCATCCGGCTGTCGAGGTCGAGCTGCCCTGGGGCGGCCCCGAAGCCGATCGGGAGAAGCGCTCCTTGCCGCTGGTCCTTGCCACGACCTACGGCAACGCGATCCGCGCCAACATCTTCAACGACGAGGTGTGGAAGCCCGCCCTCGCGAAGGCCGGCGTGATCCCCGTGCGGGAGAAGGGCCAGCGCTGGAAGGCGTCCCGCAAGGACGGCTTCCACGTCCTCCGGCACACCTACGCCTCCGTGATGCTCAAGGCGGGCGAGTCCGTGGTCACCCTCGCCCGTTGGCTCGGTCACTCCAGCCCGACCATCACCCTCGACCACTACGCCCACTTCATGCCCGAGGCCGGCGGCAAGGGTCGCGCAGCAGTCGATGCGCTGCTCGGAGTGGCCCCTCAGTACGTCCCAGACGACCTTGACCTTGCCTGAGAACGGGTGGCGCAGCACATGCTGTGCCACCCGTTCTCGTTGGCGGGTCAGGCGCTGAGTCTCATGCCGCTCGACGCCACGGCAGGCGGGCGCGTCTTGCGGGCAGGCCGAGGAGTTCGTGCAACGCCTTGCCCTCGTGAGCCCAGTGGTTAAGTCGGTCGCGGTCCACCCACCGCACGCCGTGACGGTCGCCCCAGGCCATGGCGTCGCGGGTGAACGCGCCGTTGGTGACGACGACCGCGTGGTCCGCCCTGTGTGCGGGACCCGCCGTTCCGTTCACCTGGTACATCACCGACGAGCCGACCTTGCCGCCGACGCGGGTGTGCTTCGCCTGCACCACGATCCGGCCGAGGGGTATCCGGACGCCGATCACGTCCGCGGCCTGGTCCCCGCCCCCGCCCACCCTCCTGGCCGCCCAGCCGTCGCGGACGAGGAGGTCGCGCAGCGCGTACTCGAACTGCTGATCGTCCATCGCGTCCAACTCAGACAAGTCGATGCGCAGACGGGCCAGCCTCTCGCTGTCCGCGCGATGCCGGCGGGAGCCCCGTACCCGGAGGCAGGCCAAGCCGACGGCGAGGGCGAGACCGATCAGGACGAGCACCGGCCAGGCTGCGGCGGCCCTCGTCAGGAGGCGTGATGCGGCCTGTGCCAGGGCGACCGTGAGCGCGAGGGCAACGGCTGCCGCACCCAGTAGGTCTGCGGTACTGCGCGGTCGCCATCGGATCCTTCGCCGCCGCCTGGCCGTCACTGCCCGGCCGCTGGTGCGGAGACGGCGGGCTTCGGCGCAGGCTGCTGTTCGGTGCTGCTGTCGCCGAACCCGAAGACCTGGCCCCAGAGCCACACCACCGCGCACAGGCCGGCCACGGCCCAGACGCTCAGGCCCTTGGCGGACTTCAGACCCGGCTTGCGGCGGAGGTGGCTGCGTACGCGCACGTATCCATCCGGAACCTTCGGCATGCTGATTCCCTCCCCATCGGTCCGCGCCATGCGGACCTCCAGATCGGTTGTAGCTGCGGCCACTGACAGAACCTGATGCACCGTCATGATCGTGCCGGCGACAAGGGCGCAAGTCGGCCATGCCATCGCGATTCGCCGGCTGACCGCATGGCCCGCTGGCCTGCGCCTAGGCTTTCCGGCTGTGTGTCACGTAGCGGAAATGCAGGGCGGACCGAATGGCCAGTTCCTGCGGAGCGCGGCAGGCGACGACTGCGCCGGGCGCCGCCCCCGTTGAGGCGGCGGCGCTGAGGGTGGTCGACCCTCTGCCACGCATTCTCCCCAGGTTCTCCCCACGGGGCCTCTGAGGCTTTGATTCACTGTTCGCTTCCGCTAAGTCGATCAGGTATGCGAGGTGGGTTGTTAAAGCCAGTCGCGCTTCTTGAAGATGACGTACAGGCTCGTACAGACCACTGCCATCAGCAGGATCGCAAAGGGGTAGCCCGCCGCCCAGTGGAGTTCTGGCATGACCTCGAAGTTCATGCCGTAGATGGTTCCCACCAACGTGGGTGCAAAGAGGATGGCCGCCCACGAGGAGATCTTCTTGATCTCCTCGTTCTGTTCGAAGCCGGCTTCGGCCAGGGCGCGCATTTCGGCGTTCTGTTGTTGGGAGACCAGGGTGGCGTTGACCGTCAGGATTTCCGTGAGGGCCTGGCGGAAGCCGTCGACGCGTTCGCTGGTGTGCGTGACGTGGTCGGCCACGTCGCGGAGGTAGCGCTGGAGTTCCTCGTCCGTGCCGTACTTCGCGAAGCCCGCCATCAGACCGTGGAGCATGCCGACCAGGGGGCGCGTGGCGCGTTGGAACTCGACCATCTCGCGGGAGAGTTCGTAGATGCGGCGGGAGACCGCCGGGTCGCCGCGGAAGACCTCCGTCTCGATCTCGTCGATGTCGGTCTGGACGCCCTCGACCACCGGAGCGTAGCCGTCGACCACCGCGTCGAGGATGGCGTACAGCGCGGCCTCCGGGCCGAGTGAGAGGAGGTCCGGGTTCTCCTCCATGCGGCGGCGGACGGACGAGAGGTCCGGGGCTCCGCCGTGGCGGACCGTGATCAGGAAGTCCGGGCCGACGAAGATGTGGAGCTCGCTGAAGTCGACCTCCTCCTGGACGTCGAGGTAGCGGGCGGCGCGCAGGACGACGAAGAGGGTGTCGCCGTAGCGCTCCAGCTTGGGGCGCTGGTGGGCTTCGAGGGCGTCCTCGACGGCGAGTTCGTGGAGGTTGAACTCGGCCGCGAGGGAGTGCAGTTCGGGCTCGGTCGGCCGGTGGAGGCCGATCCACGCCATCCCGTCGGGCTGCTCGTGCAGCTGCCGGAAGGTGTCGGCCAGGGTGGTGGGGGAGGCGACCCGGTGCCCGTCGCGGTAGACGGCCGAGTCGATCACGCTGCGGTGGTTCGGGGGAGCGGCCGCCGGCTGTTCGGGCTGCGGGTCGGCCGGGGGTCCCGCCGGGGGTGCGGCGGCCGGGGCGGGGCCGCGCCGCCAGGGCGGGCGCTTCGCGCCGGGCGGCGGCGGGGTGCGGCGGTCTGGGCGCTCCGACATCGCAGGTCAGCTCCCGGTCGAGGTGCGTTCGTCACGGGTGTTCGTCATCGTCATGGGGCACGGCCAAGGGCAGCGTATCGGGGGCGAAGGTCGCCAGGCGTGCTCGCCAGGCGTGCAAGGAGTGGAGTTGCGGACGGAAGCTGTCCGCAAGGGCGGCTAGCTTGTCGTCATGGCCTCCACGACGACGCATCCCGTACTCGGCACCCGCGCTCTGAACCGTGCCACGCTCGCCCGCCAGTTGCTGCTCAGCCGCGCCGAGATGTCCGCGGAGGGCGCCGTCACCCACCTGCTCGGACTCCAGGCGCAGAACGTCAGGCCGCCCTACTTCCAGCTCCACGCCCGGCTCGCCGGCTTCCGGCCCGCCGAGCTCGCCGGGCTCATGGAGTCCCGCCAGGTGGTGCGGATGGTCACCATGCGCTCCACCATCCACACCCACACCGCGCACGACGCCCTGACGCTGCGCCCCCTCGTCCAGCCCGCCCGCGACCGCGAGGTCACCTACTTCCGGAAGGGGCTCGTGGGCGTCGACCTGGACCGGCTCACCGAACGGGCCCGCGGCTTCGTCGAGAGCGCGCCACGCACCATGGCCGAGATCCGCGAGGAACTGCTCCGCGAGTGGCCCGGCGCCGACCCGCAGTCGCTGTCCGTCGCCGCCCGCTGTCGGCTGCCGCTGGTCCAGGTCACCCCGCGCGGCGTCTGGGGGAGCAGCGGGCAGGTCCGGCTCACCACCGTCGAGAACTGGCTCGGGCGGACCGCCGGAGCCGCGCAGCCCCTGGACGACGTCGTCCTGCGCTACCTCGCCGCCTTCGGGCCCGCCTCCGTCAAGGACATGCAGATCTGGGCCGGGCTCACTCGGCTGCGCGAGGCCTTCGAGCGGCTGCGGCCGGGCCTGGAGGTCTTCCGGGACGAGAACGGCGTCGAGCTCTTCGACCTGCCCGACGCGCCCCGCCCCGACCCGGACACCCCGGCGCCGCCGCGCTTCCTCCCGGAGTTCGACAACCTGCTCCTCTCGCACGCCGACCGCACCCGCGTGGTCGCGCCCGAGTTCAAGGGCCGTACGTGGAGCGGGAACCAGGCCCACTGCACCCTGCTCGTCGACGGGTTCGTCGCCGGGCTCTGGAAGGCGGAGGGGGCGGTGCTCACCGTAGAGCTGTTCGGCCGGGTCTCGAAGGCGCAGAAGGAGGAGATCGTCGCCGAAGGGGAGCAGCTGATCGCCGACATGACCGGTGAGGAGAAGGGCGGGAGCGCGAGCAGGGGTCGGGACGCGGGCAGGGGCGGGGGCGCGGGCGGGGCTTCCGTGCGCTTCGGGACGGCGTACGGAAGCTGAACCCGGCGACCGGACTCGCCGGCGGTGGCCGGATCCCCGCCACCGGTCAACTCGCTCCGGGCGTCGTACTGGTGGTCCGTACGGCGGACGCGGCACGATACCTGCCATGACGACCGAAAATACGCAGAACAGCGCCACCGCCCAGTTCCTCGCCGCGCGGGACTTCCTGCTGGAGCGCCGCGGTGACTACGAGGCCGCCCACAGCGGGTTCACCTGGCCCCGCCCCCACCGCTTCAACTGGGCGCTGGACTGGTTCGACCACATCGCCGCCGGCAACGCCGCCGACGCCCTGCGCATCGTCGAGGAGGACGGCAGCAGCGAGGCGCTCACCTTCGCCGAGCTGTCCGCACGCTCCGCCGCGGCCGCCAACTGGCTGCGCGAGCAGGGCATCGCGCCCGGCGACCGGATCCTCGTCATGCTCGGCAACCAGCGCGAGCTCTGGGAGGTGATGCTCGGCGCGATGAAACTGCGCGCCGTCGTCATCCCCGCAACCCCCCTGCTCGGCCCGGCCGACCTGCGCGACCGCGTCGAGCGCGGCCGGGTACGCCACGTCGTCGCGCGCGCCGAGGACACGGCCAAGTTCGACGAGGTGCCGGGCGGCTACACCCGGATCGCCGCCGGACAGCGGATCCCGGCGGGCTGGCGGCGGCTCGCGGACATGGAGGGGGCGGACACCACCTTCACTCCCGAAGGGGAGACCCTCGCGAGCGACCCGCTGATGCTGTACTTCACCTCCGGTACCACCGACCGCCCCAAGCTCGTCGAGCACACGCACGCCTCGTACCCCATCGGGCACCTCTCCACCATGTACTGGCTCGGGCTGCGCCCCGGCGACGTGCACCTCAACATCGCCTCGCCCGGCTGGGCCAAGCACGCCTGGTCCAACCTCTTCGCCCCGTGGAACGCCGGCGCCACCGTCTTCGTCCACAACTACACCCGCTTCGACGCCGACCGGCTGATGGCCGAGATGGACCGGCACGGCGTGACCACCTTCTGCGCCCCGCCCACCGTGTGGCGGATGCTGATCCAGTCCGACCTCACCCGGCTGGCCAGGCCCCCGCGCGAGGCCGTCGCCGCCGGTGAGCCGCTCAACCCGGAGGTCATCGAGAAGGTCCGCGAGGCCTGGGGCATCACCATCCGCGACGGTTTCGGCCAGACCGAGACCACCCTCCAGGTCGGCAACTTCCCCGGGGCGCCCGTCAAGCCCGGCTCCATGGGCCGCCCGGCGCCCGGCTACGAGATCGTGCTGCTCGACCCCGTCACCGGCAAGGAGTCCCCGGACGAGGGCGAGCTCTGCGTGAACCTGGGCGCCCGGCCCGCCGGGGTGACCACCGGCTACCACGACGACCCGGAGCGCACCGCCGAGGCGATGGCGGACGGGCTCTACCGCACCGGCGACATCGCCGCGCGCGACGCCGACGGGTACCTCACCTACGTCGGCCGCTCCGACGACGTCTTCAAGGCCTCCGACTACAAGATCAGCCCGTTCGAGCTGGAGAGCGCCCTGCTGGAGCACGAGGCGGTCGCCGAGGCCGCCGTCGTCCCGGCCCCCGACGAGCTCCGGCTGGCGGTCCCGAAGGCGTACGTCACCCTCGCGGTCGGCTGGGAGCCCGGGCCGGAGACGGCCCGGGTGCTCTTCGAGCACTCCCGCGCGGTGCTGTCCCCGTACAAGAGGATCCGTCGCATCGAGTTCGGCGAGCTCCCGAAGACCGTGTCCGGCAAGATCCGCCGGGTGGAGCTGCGGGAGCTGACCGCGGCCGGCTCGACGGGGGAGTACGACGAGGCCGACCTGCGCTGACCCGGCCACCACGGGCCTCCCGTACCGCGGTCCTCCCGTACCGCCGTCCTCCCGGACGGTGCTACGCCGGGAGGTGCGCCTCGATCGCGGCGATGACCTCGGGGGCCTCGGGCTCGGTACGCGGGCGGAAGCGCGCGACGACCTCACCGGCGGGGGAGATCAGGAACTTCTCGAAGTTCCACTGGATGTCCCCCGCCTCGCCCTCCGCGTCCGGGGTCTTCACCAGCTCCTGGTACAGCGGGTGCCGGTTCTCGCCGTTGACCTCGGACTTCTCCAGGATGGGGAAGGTGACGCCGAAGCCGGCCGCGCAGAAGGTCTGGATGTCCTCGGCGTTGCCGGGCTCCTGCTCGCCGAACTGGTTGCAGGGCACACCGATGACCGTGAAGCCCTTCTCCTCGTACGTGAACTGCAGACGCGCCAGCCCCGAGTACTGCGGGGTGAGCCCGCACTGCGAGGCGGTGTTCACCAGGAGGATCGCCTTGCCCTTGTGCGCCGCGAGGCTCGTGGGCTCGTCGGACAGGGTGGTCAGCGGGATGTCGTACAGGCTCATCGGGCTCTCCTCGGCAGGCGTAAGGACGTAGGCAAGCAACGCCTACGAGCTTAAGCGCCCCTCCCGCGGATCACGCCGACGCCCGAACAGAGCTAGGTCCCCGAACCGACCAGCTCGTCCGCCGGGTCGTTGACCGGCTGCGGCATCCCGGTGAGGTCCATGACGAACAGAGGTATGCCGAGATCGTCCGCGCGGGTGCGGGCCTCCTCCGTGTACCCGGCGAGGGCGAAGTAGACGCTGGTCGCCGAAGCGGTGAGGCCGTTCAGCCAGACGCACTCCACCGCCCGCAGCCCGGCCGGCGCGGTCGTCGGGTCCACCTGGGCGACCAGTCCCGGAGCCCGCAGGTCCACGGCCGCGGAGGGGATCGGGCGCGCGTCGGGCTGGCGTACGTCCTGGAAACCGAGCCAGCGCAGGTACAGCGCGGCCGTGGCCACCGCGTCGCGGGCCGTACGGATGGTCACCGGCCGGAACGCCGGCCGCGGCAGCGGAGCGGTCGGCGGCAGCGGCACCGGGAGGGGCGCGCGGGCGGGCTGCCCGTCGGCGGGGCCGCCCGTCGGCCCTGCTCCGCGCGGGTCGAGTCCCGGCTCGCGGGGATCCGGCCGGGGGCCGGACCGGCCGCGGTCCGGGCCGCCGACGCCCGGGCCCGGGCCTGGCGCCGAGCCGGCCCTCCCCGGCCCGGGCTCGTCACCTGCGCCGGCACCACCTGCGGGAGCGCCAGGGGGAGCGTCCGCGGCCCCGTGTGCCCCGCCGTCTCCGGGTGCGACTCCCTCCAGCGGGTGCACCGGGATCCGCACCACCGTCCCGCACGATCCGCAGCCCAGCTCGGGCTGCGGCCACTCGCTCTCCCGCCCGCAGGCCGTGCACCGCACCGCCACCCAGCTGTCCGACCAGGTGCGGTGCGTCAGCGGCACCGGCGGCGCGGCCAGGTCCAGCGGGGGATTGACCGGGCTTCCGCAGGCGCAGGGGAAGACCGGTGCGGTGTAGCCGTTGTCGCGCAGGCACGCCGGGCAGCGCACCGGTACCGCTTCCGCCATGAGACCTGGACCCCCTCGTCGCTGTGCGTAGGTCCATGCTCCACCACCGGCGACCGCGGGGGCGAGAGCGCACCCCGTTTCCAGCGGATTCGGGTCGCCGGATCGGTCATTTGTGCAACTCACCGAGCGAGAAGCGGCTTTTGGTGGGTTCCGGGGTCCCCTACTGCCTTGACGTCGACGGAGCCGCCGCTTAGCTTGTTCCGTATAGCAGAACAAAACTTCCGGATGACGGAAAAGCCTGACCGCCAGACCCGCAGGAGAACCTGATGCCTCGTATGACAGCCGCCGCCGCTGCAGTTGAGATCCTCAAGCTCGAGGGTGTCGAACAAGCGTTCGGCGTGCCCGGTGCTGCGATCAACCCGTTCTACCGCGAGCTCAAGAACGTGGGCGGAATCGCGCACACGCTGGCCCGCCACGTCGAGGGCGCCTCGCACATGGCCGAGGGGTACACGCGGGCCAAGGCGGGCAACATCGGTGTTTGCATCGGTACCTCGGGCCCGGCCGGCACCGACATGATCACCGGCCTGTACTCCGCGATCGCCGACTCGATCCCGATCCTGTGCATCACCGGTCAGGCTCCGGTCTCGAAGCTCCACAAGGAGGACTTCCAGGCCGTCGACATCGCCTCGATCGCCAAGCCCGTCACCAAGAAGGCCACGACCGTCCTGGAGGCCGCGCAGGTTCCCGGCGTGTTCCAGGAGGCCTTCCACCTGATGCGCTCCGGCCGCCCCGGCCCGGTCCTGATCGACCTGCCGATCGACGTCCAGCTGACCGAGATCGAGTTCGACCCCGAGACCTACACGCCGCTGCCGGTCTACAAGCCGCAGGCCAGCCGCGCCCAGGCCGCCAAGGCCCTGCAGTTCCTGCTGGAGTCCGAGCGCCCGCTGATCGTCGCCGGTGGCGGCATCATCAACGCCGACGCCTCCGACCTGCTGGTCGAGTTCGCCGAGCTGACCGGCGTCCCCGTCATCTCCACCCTGATGGGCTGGGGCACCATCCCGGACGACCACGAGCTGGCCGCCGGCATGGTCGGTGTGCAGACCGCCCACCGCTACGGCAACGCGACGTTCCTGGAGTCGGACTTCGTCTTCGGCATCGGCAACCGCTGGGCCAACCGTCACACCGGTTACAACCTCGACGCCTACACCAAGGGCCGCAAGTTCGTCCACGTCGACATCGAGCCCACCCAGCTCGGCAAGATCTTCGCCCCGGACTTCGGCATCGCCTCCGACGCCAAGGTCGCGCTGGAGCTCTTCATCGAGATCGCCAAGGAGCTCAAGGCCGAGGGCAAGCTGCCGGACTTCTCCGCCTGGGCCGCCTCGGCGCAGGAGCGCAAGGCCACCCTGCAGCGCCGTACGCACTTCGACAACATCCCCCTGAAGCCGCAGCGCGTCTACGAGGAGATGAACAAGGTCTTCGGCCCGGAGACCCGCTACGTCACCACCATCGGTCTCTCCCAGATCGCGGCCGCGCAGTTCCTGCACGTCTACCGCCCGCGCCACTGGATCAACTGCGGCCAGGCCGGCCCGCTCGGCTGGACCATCCCGGCCGCCATCGGTGCCGCCACCGCGGACCCGCAGACCCCGATCGTCGCGCTCTCGGGCGACTACGACTTCCAGTTCATGATCGAGGAGCTCGCGGTCGCCGCGCAGCACAAGGTCCCCTACGTCCACGTCCTCGTGAACAACGCGTACCTGGGCCTCATCCGCCAGGCGCAGGGCGGCCTGGGCATCAACTTCGAGGTCAACCTCGAGTTCGAGAACATCAACACCCCCGAGCTGGGTGTCTACGGTGTCGACCACGTCAAGGTCGCCGAGGGCCTGGGCGTCAAGGCCATCCGCGTCACCGACCCGGACAAGCTGGGCGAGGCCTTCGAGGAGGCCAAGAAGCTGGCCCAGGAGTTCCAGGTCCCGGTCGTCGTCGAGGCGATCCTGGAGCGCGTCACCAACATCGCGATGAGCAAGACGGTCGACATGAGCGACGTCACCGAGTTCGAGGAGCTCGCGACCGAGCCGGGCCACGCCCCGACCGCGATCAAGGCCCTCCAGGTCTGATCGACACGTCGGGCGCGTCAGCCCGTCAGGCAGTACACGGCGACCCCCGTCCCTCCGTCAGGAGGAGCGGGGGTCGTTCCGCGTTCCGGGACCCTTCGGCGACCAGCCGGTCCCGGCCCCCGGCCGCGCATGAGCACCGCGTCCCGAGCCCCGGTCAGCAGCGCGCGGGCGCCCGCTCGGGGGACAGGACGGGAAGCCCCTCAGCCGGCGCTCCCTGAGGCCCTCGGTCCCTCCACCAGGGCGGTCAGCCGCCCCGCGGCGTCCAGCAGTGTGGTGTGCGGAGGGGCGAGGCCGGCCGCCCGGGCGTCGTAGGCGGCCTCCGCCGTGTCCAGGGGCCAGCACCGGATACGTGCCGACCCGGCCGTCCTGGAGGCCTCCACGGACGCCCGCGGCCGCGCCCCGGAGACCGTCGTCCTCGCCTCCGCACCCCCGACCGCATGCTGGTCGGCGTACCGGCCGTGGCCCTCGCGTACGGCGGGCGGCGGCGGCGGAATCCACCGCATCACCCGGCAACTCCGCACGCGGCGCGAGGACCTGCCGGCCGAGCTCACCCGCAGCCCGTACTCCTGCACCACCGGCGCCCCGATGGTGCGGATCGCGGCACGCCGTCCCGAAGGCGCCGAGGACGGCCCGACCGTCCGGACCCGTCCGGCCGGAACGGGACAACGACAAAGCGCCGAGTCACGGGACCGTCCGTGACTCGGCGCTCTGGTTGTTACCGCCCGACGGTGCGAGGCTGGCGCGACAGGACGTTCGCACCGCCGGGCGGAGTCGGTTGGGGAGGTGTGTTCCTCCGCGTGCAGGGGGCTCTGTGCGTAGCCCCTGTACGGAGAGGATTGGCTGGGACCGTGGCGGTCGGCGACGAGAACTCCGGCGTCGTCTCCCTCAGGTCAAGAGACGGGCCTCGGAACCCATTACCACCGCACTGGCTCGCACGCCCGCCACGGTCCTCGTCCTGCCCTCGCCGCGTACCACCCCTCATCCGGGTCCACGGGTCGGGCTCAGCACCCGGGGCCTGACCTCCCGTCAGGCCCCCGGTACAGCTGTGCGGCTCAGGCGTCGCGCAGGGCGCGCACGGCCTCCTCGACGCGACGGCCGTAGTCGGCGTCCGCGGCGTGGAAGTGAGCCAGGTTCTTCTCGATGACGTCCTCGAGGGTGACCTGAGACAGGCCGCCGGCGATGTTCGCCACCAGACGCTGCTTCTCGGCCTCCGACATCAGGCGGTAGAGCTCACCGGCCTGGAAGAAGTCGTCGTCCTTGGTGTGGGCCGGGGCCTCGTGGGTGCCCGTGTAGCCGGAGACGGCCTTCGGGGCGCCCAGTGCCAGGCCGGTCTCGGCCGGACCCTGGTACGAGTTGGGCTCGTAGTTCTTGTCGTGGCGCGAGCCGTTGCGCAGCGCCATGACGCCGTCGCGGCCGTAGTTGTCGGCCTTCGTCGCCTTCGGGGCGTTGACCGGCAGCAGGGTGTGGTTCACACCGAGGCGGTAGCGCTGGGCGTCGGCGTACGCGAAGAGGCGGCCCTGGAGCATCTTGTCCGGCGAGGCGGTGATGCCCGGGACGAAGTTGTTCGGGGAGAAGGCGGACTGCTCGACCTCGGCGAAGACGTTGTCCGGGTTGCGGTCGAGGACCAGACGGCCCACGCGCTGCAGCGGGTAGTCGGCGTGCGGCCACACCTTGGTGAGGTCGAACGGGTTGAAGCGGTAGTCCGCGGCCTCGGCGGCGGGCATGATCTGGACGTAGAGGGTCCAGCTCGGGTTCACACCGCGCTCGATCGCCTGGAGCAGGTCGGTCTGGTGCGAGTTGGCGTCCTTGCCGACGAGCTCGGCGGCCTGCTCGCCCGACAGGCAGCGGATGCCCTGGTTCGTCTTGAAGTGGTACTTGACGAAGAAGGCCTCGCCCTGCTCGTTCGTCCACTGGTACGTGTGGGAGCCGTAGCCGTTCATGTGACGGTACGACGCCGGGATGCCGCGGTCACCCATCAGCCAGGTGATCTGGTGCGTCGCCTCGGGGGCGTGCGCCCAGAAGTCCCAGACGTTGTCCGGCTCCTGCTTGCCCGTGAAGGGGTCGCGCTTCTGGGAGTGGATGAAGTCGGGGAACTTGATCGGGTCCTTGATGAAGAACACCGGGGTGTTGTTGCCGACGAGGTCGTAGTTGCCCTCTTCGGTGTAGAACTTCAGGGCGAAGCCGCGCGGGTCGCGGACCGCGTCCGCGCCGCCGAGCGAGTCGGCGACGGTGGAGAACCGCAGGAAGGTCTCGGTCTTCTTGCCGACCGTGTTCAGGAAGGCGGCGCTGGTGTACGCGGTGACGTCGTCCGTCACCTCGAAGTAGCCGTACGCGGCGGAGCCGCGGGCGTGCACCACGCGCTCCGGGATGCGCTCACGGTTGAAGCGGGCAAGCTTCTCGAGGAGCTGCTGGTCCTGGACCAGGAGCGGGCCACCGACGCCGGCGGTGGCGGAGTTCTGATTGTCGGCGACCGGGGCGCCAGACTCGGTCGTCAGCGTGCGCTTCGACATGGTGACCTTCCGTACGGGTAACTGCTGACGGAAAGCGTCTTCCGTCATGCGGAACAGCCTAATTTCGGCGGCAACTAAACGTCAACAGTTTGTTGAACGAAGTTGAAAAGGCGCGTGGTGATCCGGACGGCGCCGGCACTTGGGCGCGACAGGACAGGTGTCAGCACCGGCGCCATCCGGAGACTCGGATCCCCTGAAGAGGGGATGTGCTCAGATCTGAGCGCCGGAGAGGCGCTCGACCGCGCGGAGCAGGGCGGAGTGGTCCAGGCCGCCGTCACCCTGGGCGCGCAGCGAGGCGACCAGCTGGGCGACGACCGCGCCGACCGGGAGAGCCGCACCGACGTTGCGGGCGGCGTCGGTGACGATGCCCATGTCCTTGTGGTGCAGGTCGATCCGGAAACCGGGCTTGAAGTCGCGGTTCAGGAAGTTGTCCTTCTTGCGGGTCAGGACCGTGGAGCCGGCCAGACCGCCGTTGAGGACGTCCAGGGCGGCCTGGAGGTTCACGCCGGACTTCTCGAGGAAGACGACGGCCTCGGCGCACGCCTGGATGTTCACCGCGACGATGAGCTGGTTGGCGGCCTTCACCGTCTGGCCGGAGCCGTGCGGACCGCACAGGACGATGACCTTGCCGAGCGCCTCGAGGATCGGCAGAGCGGCGTCGAAGTCGGCCTGCTCGCCACCCACCATGATCGACAGGACGGCCTCGATGGCGCCGGCCTCGCCGCCGGACACCGGGGCGTCGAGGACGCGGATGCCCTTCTCGGCGGCGTTCTTCGCGAGGTCGACCGAGGTCTGCGGGGTGATCGACGACATGTCGATGATCAGCGCGCCGGACTTGGCGTTCTCGAGGATGCCGTTCTCGCCGTAGGAGATGGCCTCGACCTGCGGGGAGGCGGGCACCATCGTGATGATGACGTCGGCGTCCTTGACGGCCTCGGCGATCGAGCCGGCCGCGGAGCCGCCGGCGGCGGCGAGGCGGTCCAGCTTGTCCTGCTCCAGGGTGAAACCGGTGACCGAGTAGCCGGCCTTCAGGAGGTTCTCGGCCATGGGGGAGCCCATGATGCCGAGCCCGATCCAGGCAATCGACGGGAGCGCAGTGGGGTTGCTCATGATGAGGGTCCTTCTCTTAATGCTTTGTACGAAAAGTTCGTGACGTGCCTGGCTGATCGCCTGGACTTTGTCCGCCTACTTCGCGGCGCGGGCCTCGGCCGGCAGCCATGCGAAGGACGCGGCAGCGTCGGCGGCCTTGTACTCCAGGCCTACGTAGCCCTCGTATCCGGCCTTCTTCAGCTGGTCGAGCAGCTCCTCGAGGGGCAGCTCACCGGTGCCGGGGGCACCTCGTCCGGGCTTGTCCGCGATCTGGACGTGTCCGGTCTTGGCGGCGTACTTTTCGATGACCTCGGAGAGGTCCTCATCGTTCATCGCCAGGTGGTAAAGGTCGAGCAGGAACTTGGCGTTGCCGAGGCCGGTGGCCTCGTTCACCTTGTCCACTACCTCGATGCCGGCCGGGGCGCTCACCAGCGGGTAGAGCGGCGACTCGGGCTTGTTGAGGGTCTCGATCAGGAGGATCGCGCCGACGCGGTCCGCGGCCCGGGCCGCCACGACCAGGTTCTTCAGCGCGAGCTCGTCCTGGACGGCCGGGTCCACGCCTTCGACGCGGTTGCCGTACAGGGCGTTCAGCGCCTTGCAGCCGACCGAGGCCGCGAAGTCCGCGGCCACGTTGATGTTGGCGTTGAAGCGCTCCGACTCCTCACCGGGAACCGAGACCGCACCGCGGTCCGGGCCCGGCAGTTGGCCGGCGTAGAAGTTCAGGCCCACCAGCTGGGTGCCGGCGTCCTCAAGAGCCTTCTTGAGGGCGTCGAGCTCCTCCTGTGCGGGGGTGGGGGTCTCGATCCAGGGCCACCACAGCTCGACCGCCGTGAAGCCCGCCGCGGCAGCAGCCGCGGGACGCTCCAGGAGCGGGAGTTCCGTGAAGAGGATCGAAAGGTTTACATCGAAGCGCTGGTCCGTGTATCCCATGAGGGGTGTGCGCTCCTTCCGTATTGCGGAAGTTAGTTTCTGCTTGATGGAAGACTGCATCGGGCTTGTCCCGGATGTCAAGTACGGACTGCCGAAAAAACGAGACCGCGGGGTAGCTTGACCGCGTGCGATTGAGAGTGGAGTTCACGACCGAGCCCTTCGACCTCGAAGAGGCTCCTGCCCATGCCGTGGCCGCGCGTGAGGTCATCCAGAAGGCCCGGTTGGACGCGGTGGACGTCGGTCCGTTCGGCAACACCGCCGAGGGCGGGGCCGACCAGGTGCTGGCCGCGGTGGGGGCGCTGCTGCGCGATTCCCTGGAGGCCGGGGCCACGCGCGTCTCGCTCCAGGTCAACGTGATCGGGGAGGACACCCCATGACCGAGCCCCGCGACCACCCCTTCGTCACCGCGGTCAAGCCGCTGGTGGACGCCATGGGCGGCGAGCTGATGGACCCGGCCCTGGCGCAGCCCGACGACGTCGTGCTCAGCTGGGAGGGTCAGGACCTGCTGGCCGTGCGCCTGCCGCAGCTCTCGGACTCGCTCGACCACATCCTGGCGGCCCTGGAGCGCCGGCACGGCGTACCGTTGTCGCAGCTCGACCGGAAGTCCAAGCAGGACGTGGTGCGGATACTGGAGGCGCGGGGCGCTTTCTCCGTGCGGCACGGTGTGGAAACGGTCGCGGGCGCCCTGGGCGTAAGCCGTTTCACGGTCTACAACTACTTGAACCGGGATTCCGGCCCCAAAGGCAGCGCCAAGAGCAGCCAAGAGTGAAAGACTGCTGACCCGTAGTGACGAGCCGCCGCCCAATTCACCCGGGCGGCGGCTTTTGTGTACGGGAAGTTTCAACAAAGTGTTGACGCCGTGTTGTCGAGGGCGTTAGCTATGCGCAGCCCGTCAAAGCAACAACAGGCCACGGAGGCCTACCGTGACTTCGAGTCCGACCCCGGGTCTCACCCGGTTCAACACCTTGGACGACAGCGCGGCCACGGCCGAGCTGCACGAGGTGTGCGCCAGTTCGGCGTGGGGGAGCAAGATGCTCGCCCAGCGCCCCTTCGCCACCGCAGAGTCCCTGTTCGCCGCGAACGAAGCCGCCATGGCGGAGCTCACCGCGGAGGACCTGGGCGAAGCGATGGGAGGCCACGCGCCGATCGGCCGGCCGAAGCCGGGAGACCCGACCTCCGCCCGCGAGCAGCGTGGCATGGCCGGCGCCTCGGAGGAGCTCAAGAACGAGCTCCTCGAACTGAACCTGGCGTACCAGGAGAAGTTCGGCCACGTCTTCCTCATCTGCGCCACCGGTGCGACCGGTGAGTTCATGCGGGACGCGGTCAAGGTCCGGATCGACAACTCGCCGGAGCGGGAGCGGGAAATCGCCCGCGGCGAGCTCGTCAAGATCAACAAGATCCGCCTGACCCGCCTCGTCGAACTCGTTGAAGGAGAGTGAGACCGATCATGAGCACCGAGACCACCGCGTCGGTGTCCACGCACATCCTGGACACCAGCATCGGCAAGCCCGCCGAGGGCGTCGCCATCTCCCTGTCGGCCCGTACGGGTCCGGACGGCGAGTGGGCGGCCCTGGGCGGCTCCGCCACCGATGCGGACGGGCGCTGCAAGGACCTGCCGGCGCTGCCGGAGGGCACCACCCACGTGCGTCTCGACTTCGAGACCGAGACGTACTTTTCGAAGAAGCAAGCCGAGGCGCAGCAGGACGCCCCCCGCGTAAGGGACAGCGGTGCGTTCTTCCCCGAGGTCACCATCACCTTCGCGGTGAACCCGGGCGAGCATTACCACGTACCGCTGCTGCTCAACCCGTTCGGCTACTCCGTTTACCGAGGGAGCTAGCATGGCCACGATTCTGGGCCAGAACCAGTACGGCAAAGCAGAGAACCGCGTCGTCAAGATCACGCGGGACGGCGACACGCACCACATCAAGGACCTGAACGTCTCGGTCGCCCTCTCCGGCGACATGGACGACGTCCACTACTCCGGCTCCAACGCCAACGTCCTGCCGACGGACACCACCAAGAACACGGTGTACGCGTTCGCCAAGGAGTACGGCATCGAGTCCGCCGAGCAGTTCGGCATCCACCTGGCGCGCTGGTTCGTCAACAGCCAGGAGCCGATCCAGAAGGCGCGCATCCGGATCGAGGAGTACGCCTGGTCCCGGATCGCCACCTCGGACGCCAACTCCAAGTTCATCGGCTCCGACGAGGTGAACCACTCGTTCGTCCGCGAGGGCGGCGAGACCCGGGTCACCCAGATCACGTACGACGGCAAGAACTGGGAGGTCATCTCCGGCCTCAAGGACCTCGTCGTCATGAACTCCACGAACTCCGAGTTCTGGGGTTACGTGAAGGACAAGTACACGACCCTGAAGGAAGCGTACGACCGCATCCTCGCCACCCAGGTGTCGGCCCGCTGGCGCTTCAGCTGGTCGGACGACGACCAGCGGATGCCGAACTGGGAGAAGTCCTACGCCGAGACCCGCAAGCACATGCTGCAGGCCTTCGCGGAGACCTACTCCCTGTCGCTCCAGCAGACCCTGTACCAGATGGGTTCGCGCATCATCAACCACCGTTCGGAGATCGACGAGGTCCGCTTCTCGCTGCCGAACAAGCACCACTTCCTCGTGGACCTTGAGCCCTTCGGCCTCAAGAACGACAACGAGGTCTACTTCGCCGCGGACCGTCCGTACGGTCTGATCGAGGCGACTGTTCTCCGGGACGGCGTCGACGCCCGTATCCCCGTGGAC
Source organism: Streptomyces sp. NPDC005533 (assembly GCF_042871845.1). Lineage (NCBI taxonomy): Bacteria > Bacillati > Actinomycetota > Actinomycetes > Kitasatosporales > Streptomycetaceae > Streptomyces > Streptomyces sp. NPDC005533. The sequence goes on from NZ_JBIAJH010000045.1 coordinate 48,572, forward strand.
ATGACCAACCTCTGATGCGGCACGCGCGTCCCGGGGCTCCGCAGTGGCCCCGGGACCGTGCGACACGTCGCAGCTTCCTGAATCGGCACCCGGACGCATCACTCGGGGCGGCAGTACTGTCAGCTGTCAAGGCCCCCGGCTCCGGCACTCAAATCTCCTGGGCCTTGCCGTGCCCATACCGCCACTGAAAGCACGAGGAAGTCCCATGGCAGCATCGGCAGCCCCTGACAGCGCGGTCGAGCGCATCGTCATCGAGAACTGTGCGATCGCGACCGTCGACGCCAACGACACCGAGTACGCCTCGGGTCACATCGTTGTCGCCGGCAACAAGATCGAGTCGATCGGCGCGGGCAAGGCCCCCGAGAACCTCGAGAACGTCGTACGCCGCATCGACGGCACCGGGCACCTCGTGACCCCCGGTCTGGTCAACACGCACCACCACTTCTACCAGTGGATCACGCGTGGTCTGGCCACCGACCACAACCTCTTCAACTGGCTGGTCGCGCTGTACCCGACGTGGGCGCGCATCGACGAGCAGATGACGTACACGGCCGCGCAGGGCTCCCTCGCCGCGATGGCCAAGGGTGGCGTCACCACCGCGATGGACCACCACTACGTCTTCCCCAAGGGCTCCGGCGACCTCTCCGGCTCGATCATCCGCGCCGCCTCCGAGATGGGCGTCCGCTTCACCCTCGCCCGCGGCTCCATGGACCGCAGCGAGAAGGACGGCGGCCTGCCTCCGGACCACGCCGTCGAGACCCTCGAGGGTGCGCTCGCCGACACCGAGGCGACCGTGAAGAAGTTCCACGACGCCTCCTTCGACTCGATGACCCAGGTCGCCGTGGCCCCCTGCTCCCCCTTCTCGGTCTCCACCGAGCTGCTGAAGCAGGGCGCCGAGCTGGCCCGCCGCCTGGGCGTGCGCATGCACACGCACGGCTCCGAGACCGTCGAGGAAGAGCAGTTCTGCAAGGAACTGTTCGGCATGGGCCCGACCGACTACTTCGAGTCGACCGGCTGGCTCGGCGAGGACGTGTGGATGGCGCACAGCGTCCACATGAACGACTCCGACATCGCCGCGTTCGCCCGGACCAAGACCGGTGTCGCGCACTGCCCGTCCTCCAACGCCCGTCTGGCCGCCGGCATCGCCCGCGTCCCGGACATGCTCGCCGCCGGAGTCCCGGTCGGCCTCGGCGTGGACGGCACCGCCTCCAACGAGTCCGGTGAGCTGCACACCGAGCTGCGCAACGCGCTCCTCATCAACCGCCTGAACCCGGTCCACCGCGAGCGCGCCCTGAACGCGCGCCAGGCCCTGCGCCTCGGTACCCACGGCGGCGCCCAGGTCCTCGGCCGCGCCGACAACATCGGCTCGCTGGAGGTCGGCAAGTGCGCCGACCTGGTGCTGTGGAACCTGAGCACCTTCCTGCACTCCTCGATCGCCGACCCGGTCACCGCGCTGGTCTTCGGTGCAGCCGCCCCGGTGACCGCGTCGTTCGTCAACGGCAAGCAGATCGTCGAGAACAACCGCCTCCTCTTCGCCGACGAGGACGCCATCGCGGTGTCCACCCGGGAAGAGGCCCAGCGCCTGGCGCGGATCTCCGCGCAGGCCTGACCCTCCCCCGGCTACCGCTGGGAGGTACCCAGAAGTCCGGCCGGGGGGGACGGCCCCCGGCCGGCGGTCGCGGACCCGAGCGGGGTCCGCGGCAGCCGTTCCCGGGTAGCGCCCGAGGAAATCCGAGGGCGCCCCCGGGGGCGGTGACTCGTGCCACTTGCGCTGCCGCGCGCACTTCGCGCCATGGCCACGGCACCTCCAGCCCCCGCGGCTGGACCACAGCGCGGAACCGGTCTCGGGCGAATCGTTTCTGCACCTCTTGGGACACGTAGTCGCACCACCCACAACTCCATACAGGCTCGACTCGCACTCCTTTCGCACCACCTCCAAGACACCCACGTCCCTGCCGACGTGTTACCCGACCGGAGGAAGCCGTGGCCGCAATGCCCAGGTTTCGCAAAGACGCAGTCGCAGTACCGCAGGTCTCCGGGGAGAAACACCCGGTCGACGAGACCTTGCCCCCGCTGAAAATGTTCACGAGCGGTCTCCAGCACGTGGCCGCGATGTACGCGGGTGTCGTCGCCCCGCCCATGATCGTCGGCCCTGCCGTGGGGCTCTCCGCCACCGAGACCGCCTTCCTGATGGGCGCCTCGCTCTTCACCGCCGGCCTCGCCACCCTCCTCCAGACCCTCGGGTTCTGGAAGATCGGCGCCAAACTCCCCTTCGTCAACGGCGTTTCCTTCGCCGGTGTGACCCCGATGATCGCCATCGGCAAGGGTGAGGGGGACAACGCCATCCCCGTCATCTTCGGCGCGATCATCGTCGCCGGAGTCCTCGGCTTCTTCGCCGCCCCCTACTTCGGCAAGCTCGTCCGGTTCTTCCCGCCCGTGGTCACGGGCACGGTCATCACCCTGATCGGCGTCTCGCTCCTGCCCGTCGCCTTCAACTGGTCGCAGGGCGGGAACCGCACCGCCACCGACTACGGCTCGATGAAGAACATCGGCATGGCGGCCGTCACCCTCGTCATAGTCCTGCTGATGCGCAAGTTCCTGCGCGGCTTCCTCCAGCAGATCTCCATCCTGCTCGGCCTGGTCGCGGGCACGCTCATCGCCCTGCCGCTCGGCATGACCAGCTTCGACGCCGTCAAGAACGCGTCCGTGGTGGGCTTCCCGACCCCGTTCCACTTCGGCGCCCCGCAGTTCCAGGTCGCCGCGATCATCTCGATGTGCATCGTCATGCTCGTCTGCATGACCGAGTCCACCGCCGACATCCTGGCGCTGGGCAAGATCGTCGGCCGTCCGGCGGACGCGAAGACCATCGAGGGGGGCCTGCGCGCCGACACCCTGGGCAGCGCGCTCAGCCCGCTGTTCAACGGTTTCATGTGCAGTGCCTTCGCCCAGAACATCGGGCTGGTCGCCATGACCAAGGTGCGCAGCCGGTTCGTGGTCGCCGCGGGCGGCGGCATCCTGATCCTGCTGGGCCTGTGCCCGATGGCGGCCTCCGTCATCGGCGTGGTCCCCCTGCCGGTCCTCGGCGGCGCCGGGATCGTCCTCTTCGGGTCGGTCGCCGCCAGTGGCATCCAGACCCTGGCCGGCGCGGCCATGGAGAAGGGCGAGAACGCCCTGATCGTCGCCGCCTCCGTGGGCATCGGCCTGATCCCGATCGCCGCGCCCGACTTCTACCACGCCTTCCCGAAGGACCTGCTGGTCGTCCTCGACTCCGGCATCAGCACCGGCTGCGTGGTGGCCATCCTGCTGAACCTGGCCTTCAACCACCTCGGCGCCAAGAAGGACGCGGCCGTCGCAGCCGCACCCGACCCGGTGCCGGTGCACTGACCGGCCCCGCCGGACCCTACGGCGGGGGGGGGGGGGGGGGGGGGGGGGGGGGGGGGGGGGGGCCGCGCCGCCCCCCCCCCCCCGGGGGCCGCCGGGGGGGGGGGGCGCGGCGGGCCGGGCGCCCCC
>NZ_JBIAJH010000046.1:0-51439 GCF_042871845.1 Streptomyces sp. NPDC005533
AACGCACTGCCGCCGAGGTGTCCGACCTGTCGTCACGTTCGGCGCCCGAGGAGACACCCCGGCGCGCGCCCGCCCCCACCACAACCGGCCCCCACCCCCGACCCCGCCCAAGCGGCGCAGCCAAAAGGCCCCCCTATCCCTCCCGCCGCCGGAGGACCTCCGCTCGGCAGGTCGACGGGGTGCCCCACGCGTCTCGGAGGGGGCGGGACTTGCGCAGCCACAGGGAGAGGTCCAGTTCCTCCGTGTAGCCGACCGCGCCGTGCAGTTGGAGTGCGGTCATCGCGGCCCGGTGGCAGGCTTCGCCGGCCGACAGCTTCGCCGCCGCCACGTCCGGCGCGGCCGGCGACAGGGCCGCCGCCCACACCAGCGGGCGGGCGAACTCCAGCGCGAGCAGGGTGTCCGCCAGGCGGTGCTTGACCGCCTGGAAGGACCCGATCGGGGCGCCGAACTGCGTGCGCTGCTTCGCGTACTCCACCGTCCTCGCCAGCAGCGCCTCGCCGACCCCCAGGCACTGGGCCGCCGTCAGCAGGCGCGCCCACCGCAGGGCGACGTCCGCCGCCGCCACCACCGCCGGGCCCGCGGCCAGCAGTTCGCCGTCCGGGTCCGGCCGGAACAGCCGCCGCGCCGGGTCCGTCGACGCCAGCAGTTCCCCGCACCCGCCCGCCAGCCGTAGCTCGCCCGCCGGCGACACGGTGAAGCAGTGCGTCGCCGCGTCCGCGTCCAGGGCGTACGGACCGCCGCCCGGCAGGGTCAGCGTGGCCGAGGCCTCGCCCGCCACGAGGCCCGGGACGAACCGTTTCGCCAGCCCTTCGTCACCCAGTTCCGACAGGAGGACCGACACGGCCGCGCTCTCCACCACCGGCCCCGGCACCCCCGCCCGGCCCAGCTCCACGAAGCCGAGCGACAGCTCCACCGGGAGCAGCCCGAGGCCCTCGTACGGCTCCGGCGCGGCCAGCGCGAACAGGCCCGTCCCCGCGAGCCGGGACCGCAGCTCCCGCCCCGGCCCGTGCTCGCCGCCCGCCCAGGCCCGTACTGTCGCCGGGACCTGCGCCGCGCCCAGCAGGGACCGCAGGGTACGCGCGAAGTCCGACTGCTCGTCGGTCGGCAGGAAACGCATCAGCGGCGGCCCTTCGGGAGGCCGAGCAGCCGCTCGGCGATGATGTCGCGCTGGATCTCGTTCGTCCCCGCGTAGATCGGCCCGGCCAGGGAGAAGACCCACGGCTCGGCCCACTCGCCCTCGGCGAGCTCCGCGTCCGCGCCCAGCAGGTCCAGCGCCGTCTCGTGCAGGGCGATGTCGTACTCCGACCAGAACACCTTGTTCAGACTGGACTCGGCGCCGATCTTCTCGCCCGCCGCGAACCGGGCGGCGTTGGCCCAGGTGAACAGCTCGTACGCGCGCGCCCCGACCACCGCGTCCGCCACCCGGTCCCGCAGCGCGGTGTCGCGGGGGTCCCCCTGCGCGCGCCACAGCCCGGACAGCCGGTCCGCCGCCGCCAGGAAGCGGCCGGGGGAGCGCAGGGTCAGCCCCCGCTCGTTCCCGGTCGTCGACATCGCGATCCGCCAGCCCTGTCCCGGTTCCCCGATCACGTCCTCGTCCGGTACGAAGACCTCGTCCAGGAAGAGCTCCGCGAAGGCCGGCTTGCCGTCGAGGCGGCCGATGGGCCGCACCGTGACCCCCGGCCCCCGCAGGTCGAACATCAGGTACGTCAGTCCCTGGTGCGGTTTGGGGGCGTCCGGGTCGGTGCGGAAGATCCCGAACGCGCGGTCGGCGAAGGCCGCCCGCGAGGACCAGGTCTTCTGCCCGGACAGCAGCCAGCCGCCCTCCGTCCGTACCGCCCGCGACTTCAGCGAGGCCAGGTCGGAGCCCGACTCCGGCTCCGACCAGGCCTGTGCCCAGATCACCTCGCCGCTCGCCATCGACGGCAGCACCCGGGCCCGCTGCTGCGCCGTCGCGTGGTCGAAGAGGGTCGGCGCGAGGAGGTTGATGCCGTTCTGCGAGACCCGGCCGGGCGCGCCCGCCGCCCAGTACTCCTCCTCGAAGACCAGCCACGTCACGAGGTCCGCGCCCCGGCCCCCGTACTCCTCGGGCCAGGACACCACCGACCAGCGGTCGGCGTGCAGCAGCGCCTCCCACTCCCGGTGGGCCGCGAAGCCCTCCCGCGTCTCCAGGGAGGGCAGCGGCCGCGCCGGGACGTGCTCGGCCAGCCAGGCGCGGGCCTCGGCCCGGAAGGCCTCCGTGTCCGCCGTGTGCACCAGCTCCATCAGCCGTTCGCCTCCTTCAGGGCGGCGCTCTGCACGGCGGACACGTTGATGCCGCCGAGCTAGTGCCCGATCCTTCCCTAACAAGTGTTTGGTAGGTTAACGTACGGCCATGAGCAGCGTCGAGGAGTTCCCCATCGCCGAGCGGATCCTCGGCCTTCCCCAGGAGGTGCGGGCGTGAGCACCCCCCACTACGTCCCCGGGCACGGACTGCTGGAGGACCGCACCGCCGTCATCACCGCGGCCGCCGGGGCCGGGATCGGCGGGGCCACCGCCCGCCGCTTCCTGGAAGAGGGGGCCCGCGTCGTCATCGGCGACGCCCACGCCCGCCGCCTCAAGGAGACGCAGGAGGCGCTCGCCGCCGAGTTCGGGGCGGACAAGGTCGCCTCCCTGCCCTGCGACGTCACCGACGAGGACCAGGTCGCCGCCCTCTTCGCGCTCGCCGAACAGACCCACGGCCGCCTCGACCTCGTCGTCAACAACGCCGGACTCGGCGGCACCGCCGCCCTCGTCGACATGACCGACGAACAGTGGGGCAAGGTTCTCGACGTCACCCTGAACGGAACCTTCCGCTGCACCCGCGCCGCACTGCGCTCGTTCCGGGCGTCCGGCGGGGGCGGGGTCATCGTCAACAACGCCTCCGTCGTCGGCTGGCGGGCCCAGACCGGCCAGGCCCACTACGCCGCCGCCAAGGCCGGGGTGATGGCCCTGACCCGCTGCGCGGCCCTGGAGGCCGCGGAGTTCGGCGTACGGATCAACGCCGTCGCCCCGAGCCTGGCCATGCACCCGCACCTGGTGAAGGTCACCAGTGCGGAGCTGCTGGCCGAGCTCACCGCCCGCGAGGCCTTCGGCCGGTACGCCGAACCCTGGGAGGTCGCCAACGTCATCGTCTTCCTGGCCAGCGGCTATTCCTCGTACATGACGGGCGAGACCGTGTCGGTCAGCAGCCAGCACGCCTAGCGGATGCCGTGGCCGAGAATGGACGCGTGCCAACGAACCAGCCGACACCCAAGAAGAAGCCGCAGGTGACGGCCTCGCCCGAGCGGCGCCGTGAACTCCTCGACACCGCCGCCGAGGTCTTCGCCGCGCAGGGCTACAACGCCACCACCGTCCGCAAGATCGCCGACGCCGCCGGCATGCTCGCCGGCAGCCTCTACTACCACTTCGATTCCAAGGAATCGATGCTCGACGAGATCCTCTCCGCCTTCCTCACCGAACTGTGGGAGGGGTACGACACCGTCCTCGCCGCCGGTCTCGGCCCCAGGGAGACCATCGAGGCCCTCGTCACCGAGTCCTTCCGGGAGATCGACAGGCACCGCGCCGCCGTCGCGATCTACCAGAAGGAGTCCCGCACCCTCTCCGCCCAGCCCCGCTTCCACTACCTGTCCGACTCGCAGCAGAAGTTCGAGAAGGCCTGGCTGGGGACGCTGGAGCGGGGGGTCGCCGCCCGGGTCTTCCGCGCCGACCTCGACGTCCGCCTCACCTACCGCTTCGTGCGCGACACGGTGTGGGTGGCGGCGTCCTGGTACCGGCCGGGCGGACAGCACAGCCCCGAGGAGATCGCCCGCCAGTACCTGTCGATGGTGCTGGACGGGATCGCCCTCCGCCCCACGTGACAGAGCCGATCCGAGGAGTCCCGATGCCCGAGGCCTACATAGTCGACGCGGTCCGCACCCCCGTGGGTCGGCGCAAGGGCGGACTGTCCGCCGTGCACCCGGCCGACCTGGGTGCGCACGTCCTGAAGGCGCTGGTCGAGCGGTCCGGGGTGGACCCGGCCGCCGTGGAGGACGTGGTGTTCGGCTGCCTCGACACGGTCGGTCCGCAGGCCGGCGACATCGCGCGGACGGCCTGGCTGGCCGCGGGCCTCCCGGAGGAGGTGCCCGGGGTCACCGTCGACCGCCAGTGCGGGTCCTCGCAGCAGGCCGTGCACTTCGCGGCGCAGGGGGTGCTCTCCGGCACCCAGGACCTGGTCGTCGCCGGCGGCACCCAGAACATGTCGATGATCCCGATCGCCTTCGCCTCGCGGCAGGCGGCGGAACCCCTGGGGCTCACCGAGGGCCCGTACGCCGGATCGGCGGGCTGGCGGGCCCGGTACGGCGACGCCCCGGTCAACCAGTTCCACGGCGCCCAGCTCATCGCGCGGAAGTGGGGGATCAGCCGCCAGGACATGGAGGAGTTCGCGCTCCGCTCCCACCGGCGGGCGATCCGGGCCATCGACGAGGGCCGCTTCGCCCGCGAGACCGTGGCGTACGGGGACGTGAGCGTGGACGAGGGCCCGCGCCGGGACACCACACTGGAGAAGATGGCGACCCTCAAGCCGGTGGTCGAGGGCGGCACCATCACCGCCGCGGTCTCCTCCCAGGTCTCCGACGGCGCGGCGGCCCTGCTGATCGCCTCCGAGCGGGCCGTACGGGAACACGGCCTGCGGCCCCGCGCCCGCATCCACCACCTCTCCGTCCGCGGCGAGGACCCGATCCGCATGCTGTCCGCGCCGATCCCGGCGACGGCGTACGCGCTGAAGAAGACCGGCATGTCGCTGGCCGACATCGACCTGGTGGAGATCAACGAGGCCTTCGCCCCGGTGGTGCTGGCCTGGCTCAAGGAGACCGGAGCCGACCCGGAGCGGGTCAACGTCAACGGCGGCGCGATCGCCCTGGGCCACCCCCTGGGCGCGACAGGGGTGAAGCTGATGACCACGCTCCTGCACGAGCTGGAGCGCACCGGAGGCCGCTACGGCCTCCAGACGATGTGCGAAGGCGGCGGCCAGGCCAACGTGACGATCATCGAGCGGCTCTGACCCCGGCCGTGGAGGGGCCCCGACACCCCCGGCGGAACCGGGGCCCCACCGGGACTTTTCACACGAACGGCGCAGGTCACACGGTCGCGGTCACACCGTCGCGCGGAGGTGTGCTAGCTTAGAGCTCGTTGCAGTTGTGGTACCCATGAACTTTATGTGCGCCTGACGGGAATGATCCTCAGGCGCTTTTATTGTTTTGCCGGAATCTCCGGATGGGGCCCTTTGCCGCCTATTCAGGAGATTCAAAATGGCACTTGGCACCGTGAAGTGGTTCAACTCGGAAAAGGGCTTCGGCTTCATCGAGCAGGACGGTGGCGGCCCGGACGTCTTCGCCCACTACTCGAACATCGCCACCCAGGGCTTCCGTGAGCTCCAGGAGGGCCAGCGCGTGTCCTTCGACGTCACCCAGGGTCAGAAGGGCCCCCAGGCGGAGAACATCGTCCCCGCCTAATTCCTTCAGCATGCCGGGGTCCGCACCGTGAGGTGCGGACCCCGGCTTGTCTGCTGTTTCGACCTAGTAGTACCTGCCGGTTTCAGGAGGGCATTTCCGCATGACCAGCTCCAGCTCCGCACGACCCAGCCGCCGCCCCACCCGGGGCCGAGGCGCGGCCCAGGGACGTCCGAAGGCTGGTGCGGGACGGCAGAAGTCCGCCCCCGTTGCCAGGCCGCAGGAATTCACCATGCCCGAACCGCTGACCCCGGCGCTCCCGCCGGTCGCCGCGTTCGAGGACATGGACATGCCCGAGGCGTTGCTGAAGACCCTCGCCGCCCAGGGCGTCACCGAGCCGTTCCCGATCCAGGCCGCGACGCTGCCGAACTCGCTCGCCGCCCGCGACCTGCTCGGCCGCGGCCGCACCGGCTCCGGCAAGACGCTGGCCTTCGGCCTGGCGCTGCTGGCCCGGACCGCCGGCCACCGCGCGCAGCCGAAGCAGCCGCTCGCGTTGGTCCTCGTACCGACCCGTGAGCTCGCGCAGCAGGTCACCGACGCCCTGGCCCCGTACGCCACGGCCGTCAACCTCCGCATCGCGACCGTCGTCGGCGGCATGTCGATCAACCGGCAGTCCGGCGCCCTGCGCCGCGGCGCCGAGGTGCTCGTCGCCACCCCCGGCCGTCTGAAGGACCTCATCGACCGCGGTGACGCCGACCTCTCGCAGGTGGGCATCACCGTCCTCGACGAGGCCGACCAGATGACCGACATGGGCTTCATGCCGCAGGTCACCGCGCTGCTCAAGCAGGTACGGCCCGAGGGCCAGACCATGCTCTTCTCGGCGACGCTCGACAAGAACATCGACAAGCTCGTCAAGATGTTCCTGAGCGACCCGGTCGCCTTCTCCGTCGACCCGTCCGCCGGCGCGGTCAGCACGATGGAGCACCACGTCCTGTACGTCATGGACGAGACCGACAAGAAGGCCGTGGCGACGCGTATAGCCGCTCGCGACGGCCGGGTGATCATGTTCGTGGACACCAAGCGCGGGGTCGACCGCATGGTCAAGAAGCTCCTCGCGGACGGCGTCCGCGCCTCCGGCCTGCACGGCGGCCGCTCCCAGCCGCAGCGCAACCGCACCCTGGACTGGTTCAAGACGGGCGAGGTCACCGCGCTGGTGGCGACGAACGTCGCCGCGCGCGGCATCCACATCGACGACCTCGACCTCGTCGTCAACGTGGACCCGCCCACCGACCACAAGGACTACCTGCACCGCGGCGGCCGTACCGCCCGTGCCGGCGAGTCCGGCAGCGTGGTCACCCTGGTGCTGCCCGACCAGAAGCGGGACATGACCCGTCTGATGTCGGACGCCGGGATCTCCCCGCGCACCGCGCAGATCAAGTCCTCCGACGCGGAGCTGTCCCGGCTCACCGGCGCCAAGGAGCCCTCGGGCATCCCGGTGGTGCTGGACGTGCCGCAGCCGACCGCGCCGAAGCCGCGCAGCGGCTCCGGGTCCGGTGCGGGCTCCGGCTCGCGCCGCCGTTCGGGCGGTCCGCGCACCGGCTCCGCCACGGCCGGCGCCCAGCCGGCCGCCGGCCGTGGCCGCCGTTCCGGCGGCGGTGCCTCCGGGCAGGCTCCGGCGGCCTCCGGGTCGGGCCAGGCCCGCCGCGGCGGCCAGGGCGGCGGCGCGGCCGCCGGCTCCGGCGAGCGCGGCCGGCGTACCGGTGGCGGCGCCCCCTCCGGTGGTGCGGCCGCGGCCTCGGCCCGCAGCCGCGTCGGCTCGGGCGGGCAGGGCCGCCGCCGCGCGGTCTGACGTACTCGGTGACCACGACGCCGGGCCGTGCTACTCGCACGGCCCGGCGTCGTGCTGTCCGCTAGCGGACCAGCTTGTCCTGGAGCTTCGCCAGGGTCCGCAGGTCCAGGCCGAGGCCGTCGGTCAGGTAGCCGTAGAAGCTGCCGTAGTCGGCCTCCATCCGGGCCGTCGCCGCGTCCAGATAGTCCTGCCGGACCTCCTGGAGCGGGATCAGCAGGTCCGGGTTCTGCATGCGCCCCGACTGCTTCAGGCCCGCCCGCAGCCGGGCGTCGTAGGCGGCGCGGAAGGTGTTCGACGCCAGGTAGTCGCGCGCGGCGGTGTCCTCGGGGACGGCCAGCGCGCGCAGCAGGACGTAACTCATCCAGCCGGTCCGGTCCTTGCCGGACGTGCAGTGGTAGAGGAAGGGCCCCTGGCCGCCGTCCGCGATCTCCCGCAGGGTCGCCGCGAACTGCGCCCGGTTCTCGGGGCCGGTCACGAACGTCCGGTAGATGTCGCGCATGTAGGCCTCGGCTCGGCCGCCGCCGAGCATCTGCTCCTGCGTGACGGGGTCGCCGCTGGCGATCGCGCCGACGAGGGTTCCGTAGAGGCCCAGGTCGCTGACCGGGCGCGAGGTGGCGGTGAGCCCGGACGGCAGCCGGTCGGCGCCGTCGTACTGGAGCTCCATGGGGATGCGGAAATCGACGACCTTCGTGAGGCCGAGACCGGAGACGGTGGTGACGTCGGCGTCGGTCAGCTTGCTCAGTGCGTCGGAGCGGTAGACGAGCCCCTGGCGGACCCTGCCGCCGGTCCAGGTGCGGTAGCCGCCGATGTCACGGACGTTGACGGCGCCCTGGAGGGGAATCTGGCGAATCGTTTCTGCTTGGGGCTGGGCCTGGTGGTGCCGGGCACTGACCCCGGCTCCGGGCGCCGCCGCCGCGTACGCGGAGGCGGGCAGGGTCCCGATGGCGAGAGCGGCGGCGGCCGCCGCGGTCGCCAGGCGGATTCGGGCACGGCTCATGGAGGCGACTCCTGTGACGGAGAAGGGGGATCACCCTGGTGGTGGCAGGGTGCGGAGCGAGTGCAGTGCTTCGAGTGCCTGTTGTGCCTCGGCCATGACGCGGGAGACGAGCTCCGCGCAGGAGGGGAGATCGTCGATCACCCCCGCGACCTGGCCCGATGCCATGACGCCGAGGTCCGTACGACCCTCGACCATGGACGCCTTGAGGAGCATGGGGGTGTTCGCGGCGAGCAGGACCTGGCTCCAGGACAGGTCCTTGCCGTGTTTCATCGCGAGGCCGTCGCGGACCATCCGCGGCCAGCTCAGCCCCGACAGCTTCCGGAAGCCGGCCGCGTGCCGGACCGCCCGGGCCAGGGCCCGGGTGCGGCCCGCCCGCTCCAGGGAGTCGACCAGCGCGGTGCGCAGCATCCGGTGCGGCAGCCCGTCCACGGCGGTGGTGACGGTGACGTCCTTGACCGTGGCCCTCAGGTACTCGGCCTTCACGGCGTCCGGGACGGTGGAGTCGGAGGTCAGCAGGAACCGGGTGCCCATGGCGATGCCCGCGGCCCCGTACGACAAGGCCGCGACCAGTCCGCGGCCGTCGCTGAAGCCGCCCGCCGCGATCACCGGGATGTCCACGGCGTCCACCACCTGGGGCAACAGCACGGTCGTGGCCACGTCCCCGGTGTGCCCGCCGCCCTCGCCGCCCTGGACGATCACCGCGTCGGCGCCCCAGGCCGCGACCTTCTCGGCGTGCCGCCGGGCCCCGATCGAGGGGATGACGACCACCCCCGCCTCCTTGAGCCGCCCGATCAGCTCCCGGGAGGGCGCGAGCGCGAAGGAGGCGACCCGCACCCCCTCGTCGATGATCAGTTGGGCGCGCTCGGCCGCGTCCCCGGCGTCCGCGCGCAGGTTGACCCCGAAGGGCGTTCCCTCCGGGACGCGGGACTTGACCTCGTGGACCGCCGACCGCAGCTGGTCCACGGTCATCGTCGCCGAGGCCAGGATCCCCAGCGCCCCCGCGTTCGCCGCGCCCGACACCAGGCGGGGGCCGGCGACCCAGCCCATGCCGGTCTGCACGATCGGGTGCTCGACGCCGACGAGCCTGGTGAATGCCGTCTCCATCGGATCAGCCCCGCACTTCGCGCTCGCGCAGCCCGTCGGGGTCGATCACCTCGCGGATCAGCCGCAGCTCGTCCGGCGTCGGGTCCCGCGTGTACGGGACCTCCTCGGCGGCGGCCAGCTCGAACCCGGTGGCCGCCCTGACCTCCCGGGCGGTGACCCCGGGGTGCACCGAGACCAGCCGCATCGTGTGGCCGGGTCCGCCGAAGTCGAGGACGCCGAGATCGCTGACCACCCGGGGGAGGTGGTGGAAGCGGGTCACCCCGGCCGCCTCGGCGCGGTCGTAGCCGACCCCGCTGACCATGTCCACGCGCGCGACGAAGACCCGGGTGGAGTGCTTGGGGACCCAGTAACTCACCGCGTTGTTCAAGGTGTTGACGGGAGCCCCGCGCACCCCGAGGAGCTGGCGGGCCGGCCGTTCCCAGTCGCCGATGCAGGAGATGTTCTGGTTGCCGAAGCGGTCGATCTGGCTGGCGCCCATCATCACGTGCCGCCTGCCGCCGGTGACCATGGTCAGGTGGCGCCGGTACGGGAGCCAGCCCTCGGTCGTGCCGTCGAGGCCGACGAGCAGGGCCTCGCCGTCGGTCAGCAGCAGGTCGGGGGAGAAGGTCCGCTTCGCGAGCCGGGCCCCGAAGGAGGGGATCAGGCCCATCGGGCTGGCGAGGACCTCGCCGTTGTCGCGCCAGGCCTCGGCGCAGGCGATCACGCAGTATTCGGCGCGGGTGACGGCCGCGGTGGTCGGCGTGGTGGTCACGGCTGCTGCTCCTCGTGCCAGGTCCGTACGGCGGACTGGTAGGCGTGCTCGCCCGCCCCGGAGAGGAAGCGTGCCGAGAACTCGGGCCAGGGGGTGGTCGCGTAGAGCTTCTGGAAGGGTTCGTCGCGGCCGTAGTCGGGGGCGCAGGAGGTGAAGTGCGCGCCGTTCGGGGTCTCCACGACCCCGGTGACGGAGTGGCGGCTGACGAGCAGGGACTGCGGGGGGCCGGCCTTGGCGAGCTCGGCGGTCTCGACGAGCTGCTCGCAGGAGACGTAGGCGCAGTCGGCGGCTTCGCAGAAGAGGTCGTCGAAGTAGGGGTCCGGGCCCAGGTACTGGGCGTTGCCGAGGCGGTCGGCCCGGTTCAGGTGGACCAGGGCGGCGTCCATCCGCAGCGCGGGGACGGCGACGAGCTCCTCGCCGTCGGCGTAGGGGGAGGTGACCGTGCGCAGCTCGGGGTTGACCCGCATCACGTCGGAGCCGAGGCCGGCGCGGACGGGGAGGAAGGGGAGCCGGTTGGCGGCGGCGTGCAGGCCCCACATGAACATGGCCTCGTCGAGCTCGGTGAGGGTGAAGGCGGCGCGCTCGCGGGCGGCCCGGAAGTGGGGCTCCAGGGGGATGGAGTCGAGGGTGGCGAAGGGGGCGACGAGGTGGCGGATGCGGCCGGCTGCGGCCAGCAGCCCGACGTCGGGGCCGCCGTACGAGATCACGGTGAGATCGGTGATCTCGGAGCGGAGCAGTGCCCGCACCAGGGCCATGGGCTTGCGCCGGGATCCCCAGCCGCCGATGCCGACGGTCATCCCGCTGCGCAGCTGTCCGACCACCTCCTCGGGGGTCATGGACTTGTCCGTCATGAGCGCTCTCCCTTCCCGAAGGTGTCGCGGACCCGGTCGGCCACCCCGCTGAGGTTGGCCTCGAAGGTGAAGCCCTGCTCGAAGCGGTAGCTGCGGCGGACGTCCACGGGGTCGATGCCGTTGATGGCGGCCTTGGCCAGCCGGATCAGGTAGCCGTCCTTCCGGGCGATCTCGGCGGCCAGTTCCATCGCGGCGGCGCGCAGTTCGCCCGGCGGGACCACCTTCCAGACCGAGCCGTGCGCGTGGAGTTCGGCGGCGGTGGCGGTGCGCGAGGTGTAGTACAGGGCCCGCATCAGGTGCTGCGGGACCAGGCGGGCCAGGTGGGTGGCGGCGCCGAGCGCGCCCCGGTCCAGCTCCGGCAGGCCGAAGGCGGCGTCGTCGGAGGCGACGATCGCGTCGGCGTTGCCGACGAGGCCGATGCCGCCGCCCAGGCAGAACCCGTTCACGGCCGCGACGACCGGCACCTCGCACTCGTAGACGGCGGCGAAGGCCTCGTAACAGCCCCGGTTGGCGCCGATGAGGGCGGCGTGACCGCGGTCGCGCTGCATCTCCTTGATGTCGACCCCGGCGTTGAACCCGCGGCCTTCGGCGGCGAGGACGACGCAGCGGACCTCGGGGTCGCGGCCGGCGGCGCGGAGGGCGTCGGCGAGGTCGTACCAGCCCTGCACGGGCAGCGCGTTGACGGGCGGGAAGTCGACTGTGACGAGTGCGATGCCCTTGTCCGGGCGTGAGGTGGAGACACCCATGAGCGGATCAGCTACCTTTCCACCAAACATTTGTTAGGTGAGGAAGGTAGCAGCCCATGGAGCTCGACGGGAGGGTGGTCGTCGTCACCGGAGGAACCCGGGGCGTCGGCGCCGGGATCGCCCGGTCGTTCCTCGCGGCCGGCGCGCAGGTCGTCGTCTGCGCCCGGCGGCCGCCGGAGGAACCGGTCTCGGCGGATGGCCGCAAGGCCTCCTTCGACGCCGTCGACCTGCGCGAACCCGCCGCCGTACACGCCTTCTTCGGCGCGGTCGCCAGCCGGTACGGACGCCTCGACTGCCTGGTCAACAACGCGGGCGGCACCCCGTACCGGCTGCTGGGGGAGGGCGCGGCGGAACGCCACGCGCGGGTCGTCGAACTGAACCTGGTGGCGCCGATGACGGCCTCGCTCGCGGCGTACCCGTGGCTGCGGGAGGCCCGCGGCTCGGTGGTGATGATCGGCAGCGTCAGCGGGACCCGGCCCTCGCCGGGGACGGCGGCGTACGGGGCGGCGAAGGCCGGCCTGGAGAACCTGGCCCGGTCCATGGCGGTGGAGTGGGCGCCCGAGGTACGGGTGAACTCGCTGGTCCTGGGCATGGTGCGGACCGAGCTGGCGCACCTGCACTACGGGGACGAGGCCGGGGTCGCGGCCGTGGCCGCGACCGTCCCGCTCGGGCGGCTGGCACAGCCCTCGGACGTGGGGGAGGCGGCGGTGTTCCTGGCCTCCGGGCGGGCGGCGTACGTGAGCGGGGCGAGCCTGCTGGTGCACGGCGGCGGGGAGCGCCCGGCGTTTCTGGATGCGGCAACTGTGAACAGGGAGAGCTGAGATGGCGGGACTGTGCGAGGGCCGGGTCGTGGTCGTGACGGGCGCGGGCCGGGGGCTGGGCCGGGCCCATGCGCTGGCCTTCGCGGCCGAGGGGGCCCGGGTCGTCGTCAACGACCTGGGCGTCGGCCTGGACGGGCTGCCCGGGCCGGACGGTCCGGCGGCGCGGGTGGTCGCCGAGATCGAGGCGCTCGGCGGGGAGGCGGTGGCGCACGGCGGGGACATCGCGACCTCCGCGGGCGCGACCTCGCTGGTGGAGAGGGCGCTCGGCGCCTTCGGGCGCCTGGACACCCTGGTCAACAACGCGGGGTTCCTGCGGGACCGGATGCTGGTCAACCTGGACGAGGACGACTGGGACGCGGTCGTGCGCGTCCACCTGAAGGGGCACTTCCTGCCGATGCGGGCGGCGGCCCTGTGGTGGCGGGCGGAGGCGAAGGCCGGCCGGCAGGTCGCGGCCCGGGTGGTCAACACCTCCTCGGGGGCCGGGCTGCTGGGCTCGGTCGGCCAGGGCAACTACAGCGCGGCCAAGGCCGGGATCCTCGGCCTCACCCTGGTCGCCTCGGCGGAGATGGGCCGGTACGGGGTCCAGGTCAACGCGATCGCCCCGGCGGCCCGGACCCGGATGACGGAGCAGACCTTCGCGCAGACCATGGCCGCCCCGCAGGAGGGCGCCTTCGACGCGATGGCTCCGGAGAACGTGTCCCCGCTGGTGGTGTGGCTGGGCTCCGAGGCCTCGGCCGGGGTCACGGGCCGGGTCTTCGAGGCGGAGGGCGGCCGGATCACGGTCATGGAGGGCTGGCGGCCCGGCCCCACGGCCGACCGGGACTCCCGCTGGACCCCCGCCGAGGCGGGCGAGGCCACGCTGGAACTCCTCGCCGCGGCGCAGGCCCCGCCGCCGGTGTACGGCGCGCGGTAGCGGTCCGGTCCGGTCCCGGCGGCGGGGGCGGAGGCTAGGGTTCCTGTCCGGGACACGAGCCGAAGGGACACGAACCGACGATGGCCGTCACACCGACCCCGCAGAAGATCACCACGTTCCTGATGTTCGAGGGGCGAGCCGAGGAAGCCATGGGCTTCTACGTCTCGCTCTTCGACGACGCGGAGGTGCTCTCCATCAGCCGCTACGGCCCCGACGAGCCCGGACCCGGGGCGGGGCCCGAGGGGTCCGTGCGGCACGCGACCTTCTCCCTGGCCGGCCAGCAGTTCATGTGCATCGACAGCCCGGCCAAGCACGCGTTCGGTTTCACGCCCGCGGTGTCGCTGTACGTCCAGTGCGCGGACGAGGCCGAGATCGACCGCCTCTACGGCGCGCTCGCCGAGCAGGGACAGGAGCTGATGCCCCTGGGCTCGTACGGATTCAGCCACCGGTTCGGCTGGGTCAACGACCGCTTCGGCGTCTCCTGGCAGCTGAACGTCGCGGCCCCGCCCAGCGCGGGCGGGTGACGGGACGGGCTCAGGCCCCGGCCTCGCCCGCCCCGGGCTGCTCCAGGCCGAGCATCTCCAGGGCCGAGTCCATCTCCGCCTGGAACAGCCGGCGGGGATTGGCCTCGGGGCCGAACTGACCGTAGACCTCCAGCGCGACGGGACCGTACATCCGGCCCCACACCCGCAGCGAGGCCAGCAGCGCCTGCGGCGGGAGGTGGGGGAAGCACTCGCGGGCGAGGGCGGCGAGGGAGGGGACGAAGTCGCTCCACTGCGCCTCGGCCCGCTTGAGCTGCTCGGGAGCGGCGGGCCAGGCGGCATCGACCAGGCCGAGGAGGATCATGCAACATCGGCGGGCCGCCGCCACGACGGCGTCGTGGGTCGGGGCGTACCCGGGGGAGCTGTCCCCGTAGGTGAGGCGGAACTCCGCGGGGCGGGTGCGGGCCCACTCCCGGAAGGTGTCCGCGACCGCGAGGAGCCGGGCCGCGGTCGCCTCCTCGGGGAGCGCGTCGCGGGCCAGCTCCTGCTGGTCGGCGAGCCGGTTGTAGGTGTCGGCCGCCAGGGTGGCGAGCAGGTCGTCGCGGGTGTCGAAGTAGCCGTACAGGGCCGCGGCGGTCATGCCCATCTCGCGCGCGATGCCGCGCAGGGTGATCCCGGCGACGTCGCCGGACGCGAGCAGGGCGAGCGCCACCTCCTTGATCTCGGCGGTGGTCTCGATCCGAAGGCGTTCACGGCGCGACAGGGTCTGCATGGCGGGGGCTCCTCCTCAGGGACACGGCGAGAGTGTCTTCTACCCCCGTACAAACACCGTTTACTTACCTTACCGTGTTGACGAGCCGCAACTCGGCGGCCCTCCTGCGGCCCTTGGTGAGGGCGCACGCCACCAGCACCACGGCGAGGCTGCCCAGGCTCATCAGCAGCTGGGGGCGGGTCTGCGCGGTGAACAGCATCGAGCACAGGATGGCCGAGAAGGCCGCGATGACCAGCAGCGTCAGGTACGGGAACCCCCACATGCGGAAGGTCGGCCGGCCGGGGTCGGTGCGCTCGGCGCGGATCCGCAGGACGAACTGGGAGACGGCGATCCCCAGGTACATGATGATCAGCACCGCGCCGGTCGAGTTGAGCAGGAACGGGAACGTCCGCCCGGGGCTGACCGCCTGGGCGGCGACGGCCCCGCAGCCCGCCACGGTGCCGAGCAGGACCGCGCGCCGGGGCACCGCCGCCCACCGGGGCGCGTCGCCGTGCCCGGCGAGGGTGGCCAGCATGCGCGAGGAGGCGTACAGCGTGGAGCCCAGCACCGACAGCAGCGCGGTCAGGATCACCACCCTCATGGCGGTGCCGGCGAAGGGCACCCCGATGCGGGTCAGGGCCGTCACGTACGGGCTCTCGCCGCCGCGGATCTGCGGCCAGGGCACGATCGCGAGCACCAGCAGGACCGAGCCGAGGAAGAACACCAGGATCCGCCAGACGATCTGGCGGGTGGCGCGGGCCACGGCCCGGCCCGGGTCGGGGCATTCGGCGGCCGCGACCGCCACGATCTCGGTACCGCCGAAGGCGAAGACGACGCCGACGGTGGCGGTGAGGACCGCGCCGAAACCGTGCGGGGCGAAGCCCCCGTACGCCGTGAGGTTCCCCAGCGGCGGACCGGACGGGCCCCCGCCCAGCAGGTACGCGGTCCCCAGGGCCAGGAAGGCCAGGATCGCGCCGATCTTGACGACCGCGAACCAGAACTCGGCGTTGCCGAAGGACCGGGAGGAGCGGAGGTTCACCGCCGTCAGCCCGCCGAGGAGGAAGAGGCTGTAGGTCCAGGCCGGCACCTGCGGCAGCCAGGCGTGGACGATCTGCCCGCCCGCGATCGCCTCGATGGCCACGATCGCCACGAAGGCGTACCAGTAGAGCCAGCCGACCGTGAAGCCCGCCCAGTCGCCGAGGGCGAGGCGGGCGTAGTCGGCGAAGGACCCGGCCATCGGGCGGGCGGCGACCATCTCCCCGAGCATCCGCATGACCAGCAGCACCAGCAGCCCGGCCAGCGCGTAGCTGACGAGGGCGGCGGGGCCGGCGGCCCGGATGGTCTGCGCCGAACCGACGAAGAGACCGGTGCCGACCGCACCGCCCATGGCCATCATGGTCAGGTGGCGGCCGCGGAAGACCTGCCCGCCGTCGGTCGTCACGGCGCGACCGAGAGCTTGTGCCGGAACACGGCGTGCGGGTCGTAGGCGCGCTTGACCGCGCGCAGCCGCTCGTAGTTCCCCTTGTAGAAGAGCTCGTGCCAGGGGACGCCGGAGGTGTTGACCGCCGGGTCGGCCAGGTCGGTGTCCGGGTAGTTGATGTAGCAGCCGTCGGTCCCGGCGCCGGTCACCGGGACGCCGCCGGTCTCGGCGTAGACGTCGCCGTAGAAGGCGCGCAGCCGGGCCGTCTCCTTCTCGTCGTCCTGCGGGGCCGACCAGATCGACTGGTAGAGGACCTTGAAGACGGAGTCGCGCTGGGCGGCGGCGGTGTCCGCCTCGCCGTGGGCGTTGATGGCGCCGCCGTAGGAGAGCAGGACCATGGAGGTGTCCGGGTTGTCGGTCCGCGCCAGGTGCCGGTACGCGGCCTTCAGCTGCCGCTCGGTGAAGTCGCGCTTGTGGTAGGCGGACTTGAGGCCGACCCGGGCCAGCGGGTTGGCCCAGACCGGATTGGGCGAGCCGACCATGCGGGCCGCGTCGAGCCAGGGCAGCTCGCGGGGGGTGAACAGGTTCGGCATGGCCGCCAGTTCGCCACTGGGCCGTCCGACGGGGCGCGGGGTCAGGCCGGTGCCCTCCAGCAGGGCGGCCAGGTACGCGTCGAGGGTGGCCCGGGAGGAGGACTGGGCGTAGTGGGCGAGCGAGCCGAAGCGGCGAGCGTTGGCGTTGAAGAGGGTGGACAGGTGGCGGCCAGCCGAGTCGGGGCCGGAGTTGCGCTCGTGCCAGGCGCCGTAGTTCCGCAGGAGCCGCACGAAGCGGTCCTCGGTGAGCTCGCTCCAGGACAGCTCGATCGCCGAGGCGTGCAGCCGGGCCGGCGGGGCGGGCAGCTGCCGCTCCGGGGGCGCGTGTTCGGTGCCGGGGGTGCGGAACCAGTAGCGGGTGATCAGCCCGAAGTTGCCGCCGCCGCCTCCGGTGTGGGCCCACCACAGCTCGCGGTGCGGATCGCCGGCCTCGCGGGTGGCCACGACCGTGCGGGGGCGGCCGCCGCTGCCCGGGACGACCACCTCGACGGCGTACAGGTGGTCCACCACCAGGCCGAAGTCGCGGGAGAGGAGTCCGTAGCCGCCGCCGCTGATGTGGCCGCCGGCGCCGACGGAGTGGCAGACCCCGCCGGGCAGGGTGACGCCCCAGCCCTTGTAGAGGGCCTCGTAGACGGCCATGAGGTGGGCGCCGGGCTCCACGAAGAAGGCGCGGCGGCGCTCGTCGTATCCGACGCCGGTCATCTCGGAGAAGTCGAGGAGGACCTCCACCTCCGGGTTGCAGGTGAAGTCGGCCAGGCAGTGGCCGCCGGAGCGGACGGAGACCCGCTTGCCGCCGGCGATCGCCTCGCGGAGCGCGTTCTCGGCGTCGCGGGCCGAGCGGACCATCTTGACGTGCTCGGGGGCGGCCACGTAGCGGCGGTTGATGCCTGTGCGGAGGGAGGGGTAGCGGGCGTCGGAGGGCAGGATCCTCGGGCCCGCCGCCGCCGGGGCGGGGGCGGCGGCAGCGTCCGTGGCGGTGAGGGGGCCGGCGATCCCGGCGCCCGCGGCGACGGCCGAGGCGGCGAGGAATCCGCGGCGGTCCAGTTGCGGCATGACAGGTTCCCTTGCGTGGCGCGAGAGCGGTACGGGGCGGTGCGGTGGAGGTCCGGAGGGACGGGGCGGGGGCCGGGCCCCGCAGGGGAGCGGGGGGCTCGATGCGCCTGCGGGGCCCGGCGTCCAGGGGGTGTTTCGCCTGACGGTCAGGCGTTGGCGCCGCCGTCGACGGTCAGCGTGGTGCCCGTGACGAAGGAGGCCTCGTCGCTCGCCAGGTAGAGGACCGCGCTCGCGATCTCCGCGGCCCGGCCGTAGCGGCCGAAGACGTTCAGGCCGCGCTGGAAGTCGGCGGAGGGGCCGTCGGCCGGGTTCATGTCGGTGTCGATGGAGCCGGGCGCCACCTGGTTGACGGTGATGGCGCGCTCGCCCAGGTCGCGGGCGAGGCCCACGGTCAGGCCGTGGATGGCCGCCTTCGACATGGCGTACGGGGTGAAGCCCGGGGCGGGGACCTGCGTGGCGAGGCAGGAGCCGACGTTGACGATGCGGCCGCCGTCGGGCATGGCCGCGGAGACGGCCTGCGCGGTCAGGAAGGCGCCGCGGACGTTGACGTCCAGCGTCCGGTCGAGGGTGGCCAGCGACACCTCCGCGAGCGGCGGGCAGGTCATGTCCGCGTAGCCGGCGTTGTTGACGAGGATGCGCACGGGGCCGAGTTCGCGTACGACCTGCTCCACCGCGGCCGTCACGGCCCCGGCGTCGGCGGCGTCGGCCTCGACGGCCACGGCGCGCCGCCCGAGGGCCCGTACCTGATCGGCGACCTCTTCGGCCTGTTCCTTGTTGGAGCGGTAGGTGATCGCCACGTCGGCGCCGTGGGCGGCGAGCGTACGGGCGATCTCGGCGCCGATGCCGCGCGAGCCGCCGGTCACGAGGGCCGTGCCGTGGAGGGTGGTGGTCACATTGATTCCGTTTCTGTGCGGGGGAGTGGGGTGAGGGGAAAGGGGGGCGGGCTCAGGCCGTGGCGGGCTGCGGCTCGGGGGCGGCCGTGGTGGCGCCGCCGTCGCCGTCCTTCTTGGCGCGCAGGTCCGGCAGGAGGGTGAACAGGCCGAGGAAGGCCATGATCACGCCGAGTACGAGCGGGGCCCGGAGCCCGTAGGCGTTGATGCCGACACCGCCGAGCCAGGAGCCGATGACAATGCCGAGGGTGATGAAGGAGGAGTGCACGGTGTTGACCAGCGGGCGGGCGTTCGCGGTGCGCTGGACCCGGGTGATCATGCAGGGGTTCATCGTGACGCCGACCAGGCCGATGCCCATCATGAAGATCAGCGCGGGCGCGGTGACCTCCGCGAAGACGGCGAAGCCGGCCAGGAAGACCATGTTGAGGCCGAGCCCGATGAGCTGGGTCACGATGGTGTGCTTGTCGGCGAAGCGCCCGACGATGGTGTTGCCGACGACGGTCGCGGCTCCGTAGGCGACCAGCAGCCAGGGCACCGAGCCCTCGCTGAAGCCGGTGAGCTCGGTGAGGATCGGCGTGAAGTAGCTGAAGGCGGAGAAGGTGGCGCCGATGATCAGCGTGGAGGTGGAGAACACCAGCCACAGCCGGGGGTTCTTGAAGGCGCGCATCTCCTCGCGCACGGAGGGGCCCTCCTCCCCCTCGGCGCCGGTCACGGAGGGGACGCCGACCATCGTGGCGATGGCCGCGAGCACGGTCAGCCCCGAGATCGCCCAGAACGCAGCCCGCCAGCCGAACTGGCCGCCGACGAAGGTGGAGATGGGCAGGCCGAGCAGGGTGCCGAGCATCAGCCCGTTCATCGCGGCGCCGATCGCCTTGCCGCGCGTCTCCGGCTTGGTGATCACGGCGACGACCGAGAGCGAGACGCCGAAGAAGGCGGAGGAGGCGACACCCGTGATGACGCGCCCGATGGCCATCGTCACGTAGCCGGTGGACAGGGCGGCCAGCACGTTGCCGGCGAGGAAGACCGCGAAGAGCACCATCAGGGCGCTCTTGTGCGGGAGTTTGAGGACGGCGGTGGCCAGGAACGGTCCGCCGAGGGCCATCGCCACGGCGAACGCGGTGATCAGGTAACCGACTTGGGGGATGGTGGCCCCGAGTCCTTCGGAGATCTGGGGCATCAGGCCGGCCACCACGAATTCGCTGGTGACCATGGCGAAGATGCCGAGGGCGAGGACGTACACGGCCTTGGGCACGGCCGTCACCACCTTTCTATAACTAAACGATCGTTCCAGAACTTGGGTACGCGCAACTCCTCGGTTCGACAAAGGGGTTGCAGGGCAGTCGGTCCGGGGGGCCGGACGTCGGACGGGTGTCAGCCGGTACAGGACAGGCCCTTGAGGGCCTCGTCGACGACCTGGGTCAGGTAGGCCCGGTCCGCCGCCCGCTCCATGACGCGCAGCCCCTGGGTGAGGGTGACGAGGAGGCGGGCGGTGGAGCGCACGTCGGTGCCGGGCGCGAGCTCCCCGGCCACCCGGGCCCGCAGCAGGAGGTAGGCGAAGGCCTCCTCCAGCGAGCCCAGCGCCCCGCCGAGCCGTTCGGCGGCCTTCGCGTCCCCCGGCAGCCGCTCCAGCACGCCGTGCGTGACCATGCACCCGCCGCGCAGCGGATCGGCCAGCGCGGAGTCGACGTAGGAGAGGAGGAAGGCGCGCAGGACCGGCAGGGCGGGACCCTCGTCGGACTCGGCGAGGCTGTGCCGGGCCCGGTCCGCCTCGACGGCGCAGTACAGGTCCAGCGCCTTGAGGTAGAGGTCGTGCTTGGAGCCGTAGGCGGCGTACATGCTGGAGCGGTTGATGCCCAGCGCGTCCACCAGGTCCTGGATCGAGGTGGCCTCGTACCCCTGGCGGCGGAAGAGCTCCATGGCCGCCACCAGGGCGGTCTGCGGGTCGAACTCCTTGGGCCTTGCCATGAGCACGAGGCTACCCCATTCCCAACCGTTCGTTTCAGAAAGGCGGCGCGACCGTCCCGGCTCAATCGAAACTGGCCGGAACCACGCCGTAGCGCGCCCCCACCTCGGCCACGCCCGGCGGGTCCTCCACCGGCACCGGCACACCCGCGGTGGGCTCCGTACCGGCTTCCAGGAAGAAGTTCTCCACCCCACCCGGCGTGAAGATCAGCAGCAGCTTCGCCGAGTGCAGGGAGTGGTTGTGGAACTGGTGCGCCGTGCCGCGCGGCACGAACACGAAGTCGCCGGTGGCCGCCTCGTACGTGTTCTCGCCGACGCGGATGGTCAGCCGGCCGTCCAGGACGTAGAAGGCCTCGTCCTCGTCGGCGTGGCGGTGCGGCGGAGGCCCGCCACCGGGCGGTACGGACGCCTCCAGCACGGCGATGGAACCACCGGTCTCGACCGCGCCCGCCTTGACGCTGTAGACGTCACCGGACAGCCAGGTGGCCTTGCCGCCGCCGGCCGGAACGTGCAGGACCCGCCGCACCTCGGTGGGCACCTCGGCCTGCTGGGTCGCTTCGAACAAGGACATCTCTCAACCCACCGTCGTCGCTTCGCCGAGGAGCGCGAGGGCCGGGTCGTCGACCGCCACCTCACGTCCACCGCATTCCACCGTGACCAGCCGCAGCCACTCGCCGTCCGCGCACGCCACGTACAGCCCGCCGCCGTGGCGCACCAGCGTTCCGGGCTGCTGATCACCCGTCTCGGGGCCGCCGCCCTCCCCGTACGCCGCCGACAGCAGCCGGATGCGCTGCCCGCCGGGGGCGGTGAACCAGGCACCGGGGTTGCGGTAGGCGGCCCGTACGTGGCGTTCCACCACGGCGGCCGGCCGGCTGAAGTCGAGCCGGTAGTGCTCGTCGCGGGGCCGCCCGTAGTAGGAGCGGCGGGACAGGTCCTGGGGCGTGCGCTCCAGGGTGCCCTCCACCAGGTGCGGGATCAGGTCGAGCAGCATCAGGACGTTGGCGCGTTCCTGCATGGTGCGCAGCTCCAGGCCGGTCTCCCGGCCCGAGAGCGGGATGTGGTGCTGCATCAGCAGGTCACCGTCGTCGAGTTCGACGCCCATCTCGATGGCGGAGACGGAGCTCTCCGCGGCCCCCTCGCGGACCATCCAGTAGAAGGGCGCCAGCCCCGCGAACTCCGGCAGCGGCGAGGGGTGGAAGTTGACCGCGGTGCGGCGCGGCAGCGCCAGCAGCGGAGCCTTCAGCAGCTGCTGGAAGTTGCCGACGAGGAAGTAGTCGGTCTCCAGGGCGGCGAGTGCCTCCACGGCGTCGGGGTCGTTCACCGAGCGCGGGCGCAGGACGCGTACGCCCAGGGCGCGCGCCTGGTCGGCGACGTCGACGGCTTCCTCGTCATCGGTGAAGTACGCGCACAGCTTCCCGGGCGGCGAGGTGACCAGGGCGGCCAGCTCCACGTTCGGGTGGCCGTGCAGGATGCTCAGGAAGGGTGATCCGAGTTTGGAGTTGACTTCGGTGAACAGCACAACACGTATGGAATCCATGACGGTCGGACGCTTCTCTCGTCTCTGTTTTTAGAAGAACGGGGAGGTGGAGGAGCCGCCCAGCAGGACGTTGCCCGTGAGCTGGAGGACGGAGTCCTGGGCGACGGCGTGCTGGCACATGGTGTTGGCGTCGCGCAGCCACCGGTCCAGCGGGTTGGGCTTGTAGACGGACGACCCGCCGACGAGGTCGAAGAGCTCGTGGACGATGGAGCGCGCCGTCCGGAACGCGTGGCGCCGGGCGATGGCCGTGGCCACGCGGGCGTCGTCGCTCAGCACGTCACCGCAGGCGAGCGCGTCCCACTGCACCCGCAGGGTGCTGTACACACCGGCGCGGGCGGCGATCAGCTCGCCCTCCAGACGGGCGATCGCCGACTGGATCCGGTAGTCCTCGCGCCACGGGACGCCGGTCTCGCGGTCGGTCCGCTGCGCGGCCAGCTCGCGTACGTGGTCCAGCGCGGCGCGCGCCATCCCGAGCGGGATGCCCGGCATCTTGCGCAGGATGGCGTCCGGGGTGGCGTGCAGCGGGCCGGTCCGTTTGGGCTCGGAGAAGGAGAAGGAGCGCTCCTCGGGCACGAACAGGTCGGTGCAGGAGTAGTCCTGCGAACCGGAGCCGGCCAGGCCGGTGGTGTGCCAGGTGTCGTGGAACTCGTAGTCGCCGGGGCGGGCGATCATCACCCGCCAGTGGCGCGCGGCGCCGGTCACCGGGTCGGCCTCCGGCTCGCCGTCCTCGCCGACGACGTGGACGCCGGCGCCCAGCCAGTCGCAGTGCGAGGAGCCGGAGCCGAACTTCCAGCGGCCGGTGACCCGGAACCCGCCGGGCACCCGGACCGCCTTGCCCTGCGGATAGATCCAGCCGGAGTTGGCCATGTCGAGGGTGGGCCACATGCCGCGGGCGACCTCGTCGTCGAGGTAGCCGGAGTAGATGCCGGAGTCCATGCCGATCATCGCGCACCAGCCGACGGAGACGTCGCCGGCGGAGAGGATCTCCAGGAGCTCGGCCTGCTGCATCGAGGTCAGCTCCGGGCCGCCCCAGGTCTTGGGCATGGCGGCGCGGAACACCCCGGCCCCGCGCAGCAGCTCGACGATGTCCTCGGGCAGCCGGCGCTCGGCCTCGATGCGCGGGGAGTTCTCCCGCAGGACGGGCACGAGCGCACGGGCGCGGTCCAGGATCGCTTCGGCGGTGTCGGGTACGTACGGCGTCGTCGTCATCACGTTCTCATCAGGGGTGCGGGGCGGGTGGGACGGGGCGGCGGTCATGCGTAGCGGCCGGCGGCCATGACCCCGTGCGGGTCGACGGCCGCGCGCAGGGCGCGCTGGAGGGCGGTCTCGGGGGTGTCGGCCGTACCGGCGGCGGCCCGGGCATGGCCGGAGTCGAGCCGGTAGGGGCGCAGGCCCGCCTCGCCGAACCAGAGGTGGGCGAGGTCGAGCGCCCGGTGGGCGGCCCCGGTCTGCGCGCCGCGGTCGAAGGGGAAGGACACGACGAGGTCGATGACGTCGGCGTCGAGGGCGTTGACCGTGGAACCGGGCCGGATACCGGTGGCCAGGTGGATGCGGTCGAGGATGTCCAGGGCCCGGACCACCGCGGCGCCGTCGAAGGGCAGGAACGGCAGGAAGAACAGCCAGCCGTTGCCGTCGGCGTCCACCCGCTCGGCGGTGGCGCCGGTGGCCGAGGCGAGCATCCGCTCGTTGTGCGCGACCGAGCCGCTGTAGGCCGCGTGCACCACGTGGGCGACGACGTCCCCGTCGGCGGGCGGCTCCTCGTCGCTGGAGGTGACCGAGGTGAACAGGCCCGTCTCGGCCATCTCGGCCAGCAGGGCCGCCTTGAGGGCGGCGGCCGAGCGCTCGGTGCCCTCCACGCTCAGGTGGGCGACGTAGCCGCCGGCGGTGTCCCCGCCGCCGTACGTGGCGGTCGAGGCGGTGTCGTACACCTTGATCACGCCGGCGATGAGGCCGTTCGCCTTCCAGACGCGCAGCGCGTCGACGGCCCGGTGCAGCGTCTCGCGGTGGAACCCCGCGCGGACGGTGCTCTGGCGCTGCGGGCGGGGCAGCAGCCGGACCACGGCGGCGGTGACGATACCGAGGTCGGACTGGGTGAACAGGTGCAGCAGGCTGGGGCCGAGGCCCAGCGGGTTGAAGCCGTCGCCCTTGCCGTGCGCGGCGTCGCCGGGCCACCAGCCGATGTGCGCGACCGCGCCGTCGGGCAGGACGACCTCCAGGCCGAGCAGGTCCTCGGTGCGCTGGTGGCGCAGGCCCACCCCGCGGTCCACGGTGTTGCCGAGGACGCTGGTGTGGCCGGAGGACGCGGTGACGTTCAGCATCCGCCCGGTGCCGGCGAGCAGTTCGGAGAGTTCCTTCTGGGTCACGCCCGGCTCGACGACCGCGTAGCCCGCTTCGGTGTCGAGCGTGCGCAGGGCGTCGAGCTCGTCCAGTTCGACGCGTACGACGGGGCCCGCGGCCGGCTCCTTGGAGCCGAGTCCCCAGTTGCGGCCGGTGGAGACGGGCTGGAGGCCGGGGAGTTCGGCGCCCGAGGCCTTGGCGTGGTGGAAGGCGCCGACCAGGGCGCGCACGTCGGCGACGGAGCCGGGGCGCAGGACGGCACGGGTGTCGCGCGGGGCGAACGCGGAGACGTTGGGGTCCGGCGGCAGCGGTGCGGCGGCGGCGTCGTGCCGCACGCGCTCCGCGCCGAGGGCCTGCCGGAGTTCTTCCAGCACGGCCTTGAGATCCGGGTACAGGTACGGGTCTGGCATGCCTCGACCTCGATCGTGATGTGGGTGGTCGGTGAGGTGGACGACTGGGGGGACTGACTACCCGGGGGACTGCGCGGGACGGGTGGGCGCGGAGTCGCCGAGGTAGACGGGCGCGAGCGGGCCGCACGAGGTGACGTGGGCCAGGACGCGTACGGTGCGGGCCGGCGCGCCGGCCCAGGCGGTGTCGGCCGCGCACAGCGCGGGCACCTCCCAGCCCTCCTCGCGCAGGGCGAGGGCCGGGGTGTCGCTGGTGAGGTCCGGGCTGCAGGTGAACAGCAGGCTGATGACGGCCTCGCGCTCCAGGCCGTTGCGGGCCAGGAGTTCGCCGACGAGCGCGCGGGTGGCGGCGGCGATGTGCCGGGGAGTGTCCTCGGCCACCATGGTCGCGCCGCGAACGGCACGTACCGCGGGCACGGCGTGCGCGGCCGACGGCGCGGCCGGTCCGGACGCGGCCGGTCCGGACGCGGCCCCGGGGCTCACTCCGCGCCCGCCGGGGCGGGGGTCAGCCGGCCCCGGTGGAACAGGAGCGCCCCTCCGGTGTCCTCGCCGGGGCGCACGTGTTCGACGCGCCCGAGGAAGAGCGTGTGGTCCCCGCCGGGGAACCGCTCCTCGATCCGGCAGCCGAGGGAGGCCAGGGCGCCGGGCAGGTACGGGCGGGCGTCCACGCCCTCGCCCTCGGTGGTGAAGTGCGCGTCCAGCTCCTGACCGAACGGCTTGTCGCGGGAGGCGAACAGCCGCGCCAGGTCGCCCTGTCGGTCGGAGAGCAGGTGGACCTGGAACTCCCCGGTCGTGTCGATCGCCGGGTAGGTCCGGGAGGACTTCATGACGGAGACCAGGACGCGGGGCGGTTCGAGCGAGATGGAGACGAACGAGTTGGCGGTCATCGCCACCGCGTGCGCGCCCTGTCCCGACGACAGCACGGTGACGCCGGTCGGGAACAGGCGCATCACGGACCGGAGATCGTCCGCTACGGGCATGGCAGGGCCCAGAGTTGTGGCCATTTCCCCCTCCTCAGGAGTTATCGGCAGAAGAAAACTTAACAGAGTTTAGTAACGATCGAAAGCCAGGTCAGGGGCCTACTGACAGCCCTTAACGCAATCGAAACGGTCGTTGGACCATGGAGTTAACGGAGCGCGGCAGCGCCGACTGTGCGGGCCCGGCCCGCTGATGAACGCCGGCCAGACCACGCTCCGCGCGGCTGCGGTACGCCTCGCCGGCACGCCGCGCCCTGGCCCGACGGGACCCCCCTGCCCGATCCGCTGCTCGCCGCGGGCCTGCCGGCGCCGTACTCCTGCCGGGTCAGGCCCTCCCGCTCGGCCCCGCCGTGCGGCTCACGTACGGGTGAAGGGGGTGTCGGGCAGGACGCCCGGCCGCTAGCTTCTGCGGGGAAAGCGCTTGCTGCGCAGGGCAATCGGTTCGGGAAGCGGGGCTGGTCCCATGTCCGACACCATCACGCTCGCCGTCGTCGGGGCGGGGGAGCGGGGGAGCGGCTACGCCCGGTGGGCGCTGGCCCATCGGGACCGGGCCCGGGTGGTCGCGGTCGCCGAACCGCGCGCGCCCCGGCGGGAGCGGCTCGCCGCCGCCCACGGCATCGACGCCCGGCACGCGCTCGGCGACTGGCGGGAGTTGGCCGCCCTCGGCCGGATCGCCGACGCCGTGCTCGTCTGCACCCTGGACCGCGACCACCTGGAGCCGGTCCTCGCGTTCGCCGCGCTCGGCTACCACATCATGCTGGAGAAGCCGATGGCCCTCACGGAGGACGAGTGCCGGCGCATCGTCGACGCCGTCGAACGGGCCGGCGTCATCCTCTCCGTCGGGCACGTCCTGCGCTACACGCCCTACACGCGGACCCTCAAGGCCCTCGTCGACTCCGGCCGCATCGGCGACGTCGTCAGCGTCCAGCACCTGGAGCCGGTCGGTTTCTGGCACCAGGCCCACTCGTTCGTACGGGGCAACTGGCGGCGCGCCGACGAGGCGACGACCATGCTGATGGCCAAGTCCTGCCACGACCTGGACTGGCTCCAGTACGTGCTGGGGCGCCCGCCCGTCCGGGTCTCCAGTTTCGGTCGCCTCTCCCACTTTCGGCCCGAGAACCGGCCGCCGGGTGCGGCGGACCGCTGCCTGGACTGCGCGGTGGAGCCCGACTGCCCGTACTCCGCGGCACGCGAGTACGGGGACCGGCTGGCCGACGGCCGCCACAGGTGGCCGCTGAGCGTGCTGATCGACGAGTTCACCCCACGGGCCCTGGAGACCGCCCTGCGGGAGGGGCCCTACGGGCGGTGCGTGTACGCGTGCGACAACGACGTCGTCGACCACCAGGTGGTGGCCATGGAGTTCGCCTCGGGGGCGACGGCCACCTTCACCATGACCGCCTTCACCGAGCAGGCGGACCGCCAGACCCGGATCTTCGGAACCCGCGGCGAACTGCGGGGCGACGGCCGCGCCCTCACGGTCTACGACTTCCTGACCCGCACCGAGGAGCGGGTCGCCATCGCCGCCGGCGGCCCGATGGACGCCGCGGGCGGCCACGGCGGCGGCGACGCCGGCCTCATGGACGCCTTCGTCGCCGCCGTCGCCACCGGCGACCGGGGCCTGGTCAGGTCGGGCCCGCGGGAGTCGCTCACCAGCCACCTGACGGTCCTGGCCGCCGAACGGGCCCGCTGCTCCGGCACGGTGGAGCTCGTGGAGCCAGGGGAGCCGGCGCTCTGATTCGGGGGCCCTAACGAAGCGGGCCCGGCCCCCTGGCGAGGGGTCGGGACCGGGTCTTCGTTTCCTGCGGTGGGACATGACTACCCGCTACACCCACTCGCTGAACCGCAGCCGGCCCCTCATGTTTTGTCCCTCGTCCCTCCCGAGACCGCCGCTCCAGGTCCTGCGGCCGATCGCCGGCCGCTCCGCGCGCTCGAACCCTCGGGGCGGCACCCCTCGGGTCAGGACAGCTTGCCGTTGTAGTCCGGCAGCTTGACGGTCCGCTCGGCGTGACCGCCGACGAGGTCGGTCGCGCTGTTGCCGATGTTCGCGATGATCGTGTAGCCGCGGCCCTCGATCTCCGCGCGCTTGCCCGTCTTGTAGGCGCTCACCTCGTCGAACAGGTCGGGCAGGTCACGGACGTAGAGCCCGGAGACCGGGTAGCCGACGGCCTTGAGGTTGCGCTCGGTGAGGGAGTGGATGATCCCCGGGCGGGCGGTGACGAAGAAGACGGCGACGCCGTGGGCGTTCGCGTACTGGGTCAGGTCGCGCACCTTGGTGATCGCCGGGGTCGGGAAGGTCCAGAACCAGTGGAAGTCCGTCTCCAGCGAGGTGTTGTCGATGTCGAGGACGAGCGCCGGCTTCTCGCCCGCGGGCGAGGCGGCGATGCGCTGCTCGATGGCGGGGCGGGCCGCGTCGACGGCGGCGGCCACGTCCCGCTGCCAGGTGGCGTAGTCGATGCCGAGGATCGCCGCGTTGCCGCCGGGAGCGGAGGCGGAGACGGTCGCGGGCGCCGGAGCGGCGGCGGGGGCCGCATCGGCGGTGGTGGCCGGAACCAGCGTCAGGACGGCGGCTGCCGCGGCCACGCCGACGGCGGTGGTACGGGACATACGGGTGCGGCGGGTGCTGCGCATGTGGGGGCGCTCCTCGGTCACGAATTGACGTGTACGCGACCAGAGTTGGCGAGATCCGCCCCCATGTCTACTGGCCGGTAAGAAACTTTTCGTGGCCGACCGGTGAATGAAGATCGTCAGGATCCCCCGGGTCGCTAGGTCTCGCAGTCCAGGACGGTGCGGCACAGCCCGCACCGGGCCCGCAGGCGCCCGCGCACCGGCAGCCGCAACCGCTGCCCGCACACCGGACAGGGGAAGCTCACCCGCAGTCCGGGCCCGGGCCCGGAGTCACCGCGCTCGAAGCGGTAGGCCGGGCCGTCCGCCGGGGCGAGCCCGGTGCGCCGGGCCTTCGCGTAGCGGCGGCGCGCCAGGGGGCCCGCGGCCGCCAGCGGGGGCCGCCGGTGGTCCCGCTCGGCCTGCGCGCGCCCGCGCACGTACGCCTCGTACGCCTGCGGGCTGGTGAACCAGGTGGACGGGTCCTCGCCGAACAGGGCGGCCCGTTTGGCGAGGACGTAGCCGAACTCCTCCGGCGTGAGGTAGCCGAACTTCTGGTGCGTGAGCGCGTCCTCGCGGTAGGCGTCGAGCAGCAGCCAGCCCGCACCGAGGTAGACGGCGGCGGTGTCGGTGAGGATCTCGTTCTCCTCGGTGCCGGGCAGGCTCAGGCCGAGCCGGTGCAGCAGGACGTGGGCGACCTCGTGGGACAGGGCCGCCGCCAGGTCCCGGCGGTGGGTGCGGAAGCGGTCGCTGACCTCGACGAAGTACTCGGGACCCGCGGCCAGTTCCACGGTGGCCGCCTGCTCCATCGGCCGGAAGGCGACCACGATGCGCGCATCGGGCAGCCGGAGGGCGCGCACCATCGCCGAGGCCACCCGCTGCGCGCCCAGGTGCAGGTCGTCGGCGGCGTCGAAGGCGGCGTCGGCGGGCGTCACGCTCGCGGCGTACGCGCGGATCCCCTCCGCCGACAGGCACCGGAAGAGCGCGGTGATCGAGGCCCGCACCGTCGCCAGATGCGGAAATCCGTGCTCGATCGGAGCTCCCGGCCCACGGTTCTGCGTCATCGCGTCCTCTTCACCGCAATCCCTGCCGTCCGAACGAATGATTGGCCGAAAATGCGTTCTTGATGGCGTCCATAGCGCTGATGTGTCATGGACCCGTCATTCACCCGATGACGCGCACGGCCCAACCCCCCACGAAAGGCAGTGTGTTGACTGTGACCACCCTTGTGCAGTTCATGAAGCGCAGCCTCGCCGTCGGAGCCGTCGCCCTCGCGGCGGTCAGCCTCCAACCCGGCTCCGCCTCCGCCGGTACGGCCCCCGTCGTCGGCGGCACCCGCGCCGCCCAGGGCGAGTTCCCCTTCATGGTGCGCCTCTCCATGGGCTGCGGCGGCGCCCTCTACACCCAGCAGATCGTCCTCACCGCCGCCCACTGTGTGAACGGCTCCGGCAACAACACCTCCATCACCGCCACCGCCGGAGTCGTCGACCTCAACAGCTCCAGCGCCATCAAGGTCAAGTCCACCAAGGTCCTCCAGGCCCCCGGCTACAACGGCAAGGGCAAGGACTGGGCCCTCATCAAGCTCGCCAAGCCCATCAACCTCCCCACCCTCAAGATCGCCGACACGAAGGCCTACGACAACGGCACCTTCACCGTCGCCGGCTGGGGCGCCACCCGCGAGGGCGGCGGCCAGCAGCGCTACCTGATGAAGGCCACCGTCCCCTTCGTCTCCGACGCCAGCTGCCAGTCCTCCTACGGCAGCGACCTCGTCCCCAGTGAGGAGATCTGCGCCGGCCTGCCCCAGGGCGGCGTCGACACCTGCCAGGGCGACTCCGGCGGCCCCATGTTCCGCCGCGACAACAACAACGCCTGGATCCAGGTCGGCATCGTCAGCTGGGGCGAAGGCTGCGCCCGCCCGAACTACCCCGGCGTCTACACCGAGGTCTCGACCTTCGCCGCCGCGATCCAGAGCGCCGCGGCGAGCATGTAGCACCCCGTCGTCCTTCCGGCCGGGCGCGCACGGCGCGATCCGACCGGAAGGACCGGTCCCACGGGCCGCCACCAGGTGGCGCGTGGCGCCGGACACCGGCGTCCTGACCCGGCGCATCGTCATGGGCACCACCTTCCACCTCGACGGGTACGTCCTGAAGGACGCCGGCCGGGCCGCGCGGGTTGAACCGCCCCGCGCGGCCCTGTCCCAGGCGACCCGCCCCCTAGACCAAGGCCCACGCAAGCCCGGGTCGCACCCTCCCGCCACCCACGCCTCAATCGCCGGCGAGGCTGAAGCGGTGCGGCTCAAAGCCCGGGGCTCCGCCCCGGACCCCGCGCCTCAATCGCCGGCGAGGCTGAATTTGCGCGGCGGAGGCCAGAGTCCTGCGGCGGAGGCGGATGGCGCGGCTCACTGATCGGGGCTCCGCCCCGCACCCCCGCCTCAATCGCCGGCGGGGCTGGACTTGTGCGGCGGAGCTGGACGGTGCGGCTTACAGACCGGGGCTCCGCCCCGGACCCCGCGCCTCAAACGCCGGCGAGGCTGAATTGGTGCGGCACACCAGGACTCTGCGGCTTACAGACAGATCGGGGCTCCGCCCCGGACCCCGCGCCTCAAACGCCGGCGAGGCTGAATTGGTGCGGCGGAGCCGGATGGCGCGGCGGGGCTGGATGGGGCGGCGGCACTGGATGGCAGCCGGGTCGGGTGGGGTGGGGGTGGGTGTGTGTCGGGGTGATCCCCGCAGGGTGCCGAACGCACTGCCGCCGAGGTGTCCGACCTGTCGTCACGTTCGGCGCCCGAGGAGACGCCCCGGCGCGCGCCCGCCCCCACCACAACCGGCCCCCAGCCGACTCCGCCCAAGCGGCGCAGCCAACGGGGCCGCACCCCGACCCCGCAAGCGCGGCGCAGCCAAAGGGGCCCCCACCCCAACCGGCCCCCACCCCGACCCCGCCCAAGCGGCGCAGCCAACCGGCAGCCAAACCGCGCCCCACCACCCACCCCGTCTCACAGATCGGCTGCCCGGAGACTCACCGGCCGGCGCCACGTATTCTCGGGGACCATGAACATCAGCGACCTCGACAACGGCGCGGGCCCGGGCGCGGGCACCGGCAAGGGCGCCGACGGCGGCATCGACGAGAGCGTCACCGCCGAGCTCGCCCGCCTGCGGGACAGCATCGACAACATCGACGCGGCCGTGGTCCACATGCTCGCCGAACGCTTCAAGTGCACCCAGCAGGTCGGCCACCTCAAGGCCCGGCACCAGCTGCCGCCCGCCGACCCGAGCCGCGAGGCCAGCCAGATCGCCCGGCTGCGCCAGCTCGCCGAGAACGCCAAGCTCGACCCCGCCTTCGCCGAGAAGCTCCTCAACTTCATCATCGCCGAGGTCATCCGCCACCACGAGACGATCGCCGCGGGCGAGGAGTAGCCGCCGCAGGGGAGCCGTGGACCGGAGCAGCACCCGCGCAGCGCAAACGGCAGCGCAAACGGCAGCGCAGACGGCAGCGCCCCCGGCGCCACCGGAAGTCCGGGCCCCGTCGCCCGCTGGGGCAGCATGGGCCCCATGTCCGCACTGACGCGCAACGAAGCGCAGCTCCGAGCCCGGCTCCTCGACGTCCACCACTACGCCGTCACCCTCGACCTCACCGGCGACGACGACGAAACCTTCGACTCGACCACCGTCATCCGGTTCACCGCCCGCACCGCCGGTGACACCTTCGTCGAGCTGAAACCGCAGGAGCTGCGCTCCGTCACCCTCGACGGCCGCCCCCTCGACCCGGCCGCCCTCGAAGACAACCGCCTCCCGCTCACCGGCCTCACCCAGGGCCCCCACGAGCTGCACCTCGACACGCGCATGCGCTACTCCCGCACCGGTGAGGGCCTGCACCGCTTCACCGATCCCGCGGACGGGGAGACGTACGTCTACAGCCAGATGTTCATGGACGACGTCCAGCGCGTCTTCCCGGCCTTCGACCAGCCCGACCTCAAGGCCGTCTTCGAGTTCACCGTCACCGCCCCCGCCCACTGGACCGTCCTCGCCAACGGCATCACGACCCGCACCACCACCCGCACCACCCCCCGCCCCGGCGACCGCGACAGGGACGGCGCCGGCGTCTGGACCTCCGCCCCCACCCCCGTCATCTCCACCTACCTCGCCGCCGTCGCCGCCGGCCCCTGGCACAGCGTGACCACCGAACACGCCGGACTGCCCTTCGGCATCCACTGCCGCCGGTCCCTCGCACCCCACATGGACGCCGACGCCGACGAGATCCTGTCCATCACCAAGGACTGCTTCGACCGCTACCAGGAGAAGTTCGGCGAGCCGTACCCCTTCGACTCGTACGACCAGGCCTTCGTACCCGAGTTCAACGCCGGCGCCATGGAGAACCCCGGGCTCGTCACCTTCCGCGACGAGTACATCTACCGCTCCGCCGTCACCGACACCGAACGCCAGTCGCGGGCCATGGTCATCGCCCACGAGATGGCCCACATGTGGTTCGGCGACCTCGTCACCCTCGCCTGGTTCGACGACATCTGGCTCAACGAGTCCTTCGCCGAGTACATGGGCTACCAGACCCTCACCGAAGCCACCCGCTTCACCGACACCTGGACCGACTTCGGCGTCACCCGCAAGCCCTGGGGCTACGACGCCGACCAGCGGCCCTCCACCCACCCCGTCGCCCCCGCCCCCGACGACGTCCCCGACACCGCCTCCGCCCTCCTCAACTTCGACGGCATCTCCTACGCCAAGGGCGCCTCCGCCCTGCGCCAGCTCGTCGCCTGGCTCGGCGAGAAGGACTTCCTGGCCGGCATCAACACCCACTTCGCCCGCCACAAGTTCGCCAACGCCTCCCTCGACGACTTCATCGACTCCCTCGCCGCCCACACCGAACGCGACGTCCGCGCCTGGGCCGACATCTGGCTGCGCACCACCGGCATCGACACCCTCACCCCGCGCATCGAGGAAGCCGCGCACGGCGCCGACGGAGCCGCCGGCTGGACCCTCACCGTCGACCGCGCCGGCAGCCGCCCGCACCACATCACCGTCGGCGTCTACGACCGCGACCCCGCCGACGGCCGCACCCTGGAACCCCGCGAGCCCCTCGCCCTCGACATCCCCTCCGACGAGGTCGTCTCGGTGAGCGGCCCCCGCCCGGCACTGCTCCTCCTCAACGACGGGGACTACACCTACGCCAAGGTCCGGTTCGACGACACCTCCCTCGAAACGGTCCTGCGCGGCCTGTCCGGCATCCCCGACGCCCTGACCCGCGCCGTCGTCTGGAACGCCCTGCGCGACATGGTCCGCGACGGCGAACTGGACCCGCGGGACTACCTGCTGACGGCCGAGGCACACCTGCCGCACGAACACGACCTCGCGATCGTCCAGGGCGTGCTCTCCTTCGCCCGCACCCAGATCGCCGTGCGCTACGTCGCCCCCGCGGAGCGGACCGCCGCCCTGGCCACCCTCACCACCATCGCCCGCGACCTGATCCGCCGCACCGAGGACGGCTCGGAGCCCGGCCTGCGCCTGACCGCCGTACGCACCCTCATCGACAGCGCCACCCGGCCCGACACGATCGACTCCTGGCTCGCCGACGACACCGTCCCCGGCGGCCCCGCCCTCGACCCCGAGCTGCGCTGGCGCATCCTCGCCCGCCTCGCCGTCCTCGGCACCATCGAGGAGAGCGACATCGACGCCGCCCTCGCCGCCGACCCCAGCGCCACCGGCGAGGAAGGCGCGGCCCGCTGCCACGCCTCCCTGCCCACCCCGGAGGCCAAGGCCGCCGCCTGGGAGCGGCTCTTCCACGACGACAGCCTGTCCAACTACCTCTTCAGCGCCACCGCCCAGGGCTTCTGGCAGCCCGAACAGAGCGAACTCGTCGAGGAGTACGTGCCCCGCTACTACCCCGACGCCGTCGCCCTCGCCGCGCGCCGCGGCCCCGCCATCGGCGAAGCAGCCGGCCGCTGGGCCTTCCCCGCCTACGCGATCGACGAGGCCAACCTCCGGGCGGGCCACGCCTGCCTCGCCGACCCGGACATCCTCCCCCTCCTGCGCCGCAAACTCGTCGACCAGCTCGACGACCTCGCGCGCGCCCTCCGCATCCGCATGGGCTGACCGGCCCCCGCCCCCGGCCCCCGGCTCCCAGGGCTCCGCCCCGGCCCCCACGTCCGACCCCGCGTCCCGAACGGCGGCGAGGCTGCCCCCCCCCAGCCTCGCCGCACCGACCGGAAACACCGGACAAACCCCGGCGGTTACCCCATTCGGGTCGGATCGTTGTACTGGCAGGGTGCCCCGCCCCGCACCCCTCCCAGCACCGGAGGACCGATGACCGCGCCGCCCGGCCCAGGCACAGGCACACCGCCCCCGCTCGCCGGCGGAGCCACCGGCCCCGCGGCCCTGCGGCCCCTCCTCGACACCGTCCTCGACGCCCTCCAGGCCGGCGCCCGGGACCGTGGCGGGCCGCTGCCCGCCGGCGGCCCCGACGCCCAGGCCGCCCGCGTCCGGGCCGCACTGGGCGACGTACTGCCCGCCCACGGAACCGGCGACCACGAAGCGCTCCGCACCCTCGTGCACACCCTCGCCGCGGGCGCCGCCGACCCCGCCGACCCGCTCTGCGCCGCCCACCTGCACTGCCCGCCGCTCGCCGTCGCGGCCGCCGCCGACCTCGCCGCCAGCGCCCTCAACCCCTCCCTCGACTCCTGGGACCAGGCGCCCGCCGCCTCCGCCGTCGAAGCCCTCCTCACCCGGGCCCTCGCCACCGAGTTCTACGACACCCCCCACGCCGACGCCCTCGTCACCACCGGCGGCACCGAAGCCAACCAGCTCGCCCTGCTCCTCGCCCGCGAACGCCACGGCCCCGCCCTGACCGTCCTCCACGGAGCCAACGCCCACCACTCCATCCCGCGCGCCGCCTGGCTCCTCGGCCTGCGCCCGGCCACCGCACTCCCCACCCCCACAGGCGTACTCGACCCCGCCCGCCTCGCCGAAGAACTCGCCGCGACCCCCGGCCCCACCCTCGTCACCGCCACCGCCGGCACCACCGACGCCGGACTGATCGACCCCCTCCACCGCATCGCCGACCTCTGCGACCGCTACGGCGCCGACCTCCACATCGACGCCGCGTACGGGGGCCTCCTCGCCCTCAGCCCCCGCCACCGCGACAAGCTCGCCGGACTCGGCCGCGCCCGCTCCCTCACCATCGACCTCCACAAACTCGGCTGGCAGCCGGTCGCCGCAGGACTCCTCGCCGTCCCCGACCGAGCCCTGCTCGCCCCCCTCGCCCACCAGGCCGACTACCTCAACGCCACCGACGACACCGAAGCCGGCCTCCCCGACCTGCTCGGCCGTTCCCTGCGCACCACCCGACGCCCCGACGCCCTCAAGATCGCCACCACCCTGCGCTCACTCGGCCGGGACGGCCTCGCCCGCCTCATCGACCGCACCTGCGAACTCGCCCACGAACTCGCCGGACTTCTCGACGCCCACCCCGGCTTCGAACTCCACTCCGGCCCCACCATCACCACCGTCCTCTTCCGGCCCACCCACGCCGACGACGACCAGCTCGCCACCCTGCGCCGCACCCTCCTGCACGAAGGCCGCGCCGTCCTCGGCCGCACCCACGCCGACGGCCGCCTGTGGCTCAAGGCCACGCTGCTCAACCCGCACACCACCGCGGGGGACATGAACGCCCTCATCGCCCTCCTGGAAGGCAGCACCCACCGATGACCGCCCAGCTCGATGCCCCCCACGACCTCGTCGGAATCGGCATCGGCCCCTTCAACCTGTCCCTCGCGGCCCTCGCCCACGGCCTGCCGCAGCAGGGCGCAGGCGAACTCGCCACCGCCTTCTACGACCAGCGCCACGACTTCCGCTGGCACCCGGGACTCCTCATCGAAGGAGCCACCCTCCAAGTCCCCTTCCTCGCCGACCTCGTCACCCTCGCCGACCCCACCAGCCCCTGGAGCTTCCTCAGCTACCTGAGGCACAAGGAACGGCTCTTCCCCTTCTACTTCGCCGAGCAGTTCCACATCCACCGCGCCGAATACGACGCCTACTGCCGCTGGGTCGCCGGCCGCCTCCCCGGACTCCACTTCGGCCACCAGGTAGACGCCGTCCGCTGGAACCACGAACGCGACCTCTTCGAAGTCGACTTCACCCAGCTCGACGCCACCGGCGAAGTCGAAGCCCTCGGCCGCACCCACACCCGCCACCTCGCCCTCGGCATCGGCACCGCCCCATACGTCCCCGAACCCCTGCGCCCCCTCGCCGAAGCCCCCACCGTCCCCGTCATCCACTCCGCCGACTATCTCGACAACCGCCCGCGCATCCTCGCCGCCGACCACGTCACCGTCATCGGATCCGGCCAATCCGGCGCCGAGGTCTTCCTCGACCTCCTCCGCTCCCGCCCCGCCGGCCGCGAACGCCTCACCTGGCTCGCCCGGACCCCCGCCTTCGCCCCCATGGAGTACTCCAAGCTCGGCCTCGAACACTTCACCCCCGACTACACCCGCTACTTCCACTCCCTCCCCGAGCCCGTACGCAACCAACTCGTCCCCGCCCAATGGCAACTCCACAAGGGCATCGACGCCGCCACCATCGCCGCCATCCACGAAGAGCTCTACCGCCGCACCCTCGACGGCGGCTGGCCCGACGCCGTCCTCACCCCCGGCGTCAGCGTCCGCACCGCCGGCCGCGTCGCCACCACCAAAGTCGAACTCCACCTCGAACACGTCGAGCAGGGCACCCGCTCCCGCCTCACCACCGACGCCGTCGTCCTCGCCACCGGCTACCGGGAACGCCCCATCAGCGGCCTCCTCGCAGGCCTCGACCCCTACCTGCGCAAGGACTCCGCCGGCCGACCGCGCATCGACGAGCGCCACCGGATGATCCTCGACCCCACCGTGACCGGCAGCATCTTCGTCCAGAACGGCGAACGCCACACCCACGGCGTCGGAGCCCCGGACCTCGGCCTCGCCGCCTGGCGCAGCGCCGCCATCCTGAACACCCTCACCGGCAAGGACCCCTACCCGCAGCCCGCGCGCACGGCCTTCACCACCTTCGGCCTCGACCAGCGCGAGCACACCCGCCCCCGCCCCGCAGGCGAACTCCTCCCGCTGGTCGAACACCCCTGACCCCACCGCCCGGCCCGCCGCACCACCGCGCATACATTCCCCGCATGACGACGCTCCTCCTCGACGGCGGGCCGGTCGCCCCGGACGCCCCGGTGACCCGCACCGGCGGCACACCCCGGGCCCCCGCCGGCACCGCATGGCCGACCTGCGCGGCATGCGCGGCGCCCCTGCAGTTCCTCGCCCAGATCCACCTCGGCGACCTCCCCGGCCCCACCGCCCCCACCCCGGGCGTCCTGGCCCTCTTCATGTGCGCGAACCGCCCCGGGCGGTGCGAGCAGTGGAGCCCCACCGCGGGCGGCAACCTCGCCCTGCTCCTCCCCGCCGACCGCCTGGAACCCGTACCGGCCCCCGACGCGGCGGATCCGGACCTCCTCGGACTCGGAGCCGTCCGCGCCGCGGTCCCCGCCCACACGGCGCCCGCCACCGCGACGATCCTGGGCCGGCTCGGCGGCACCCCCCACTGGCTCCAACACGACGAGACACCCGACTGCCCCGACTGCGCACACCCCATGGACTTCACCGCCGAGCTGACGGAGGGCCCCGACCCGATCACCGCCATGAACTTCGGCTCCGGCCGCGCCTACGCACACACCTGCACCCCCTGCGGCCGCGCGGCATTCCTCTGGCAGTGCTGACCCCCCCCGCCGACGGCCGGGACCCGCCCCACGCACAGCGGCCGGAACCCGCCCGGCAGGTCCCGGCCGCACCCCCGCTAACGGACTAGAACACCGGCACGCCGCCCCGCGTCAGCCGCCAGTCCACCGAGGCGAACTGCGCCGGATCGATCGTCCCCTTCGCCTTCACCCACTGGATGATCGTGTTCCGGATCTCGTCCGAGTTCGACCACACCTGCCGGGCCTGCGGCACGTGCGGGAAGTTCCCACCGCCCGACGCCCGGTAGTTGTTCACCGCGAACACGAACTGCGCCGCCGGATCCACGGCCTTCCCCTGGAAGGTCAGCCCCGTGATCCGCGAACCCACCGGCTGCGCGATGTCGATGTCGTACGCCAGCCCGTACACAGCGTCGTAGTTGTAGTCCGGAATGCTCTCGGCGTTCGTCAGCTTCGCCGGATCCACCACGTCACCCGGCGCCGTCCGCACGAAGTACCGCGCCGAGTACTCCAGGTAGTCCTTCAGCTGCGCACCCGTCAGCAGCCGCGCCTCCATCGTGTTCTCGAACGGGTACAGCCCCGCCGCGTCCTTGATCGTCACCTGACCCGCCGGGATCGCCGCCGTCCGCGAGAAGCACGACGCCTGCGACAGCACCGGAAGCGCCGCCCACTGCGAACCCGCCAGCGCCGCCCTCACCGTCTCCGCCTGCACGTGGTTGATCAGATCGATGATCGCCACGTCCTTCACCGGACCCTCGGCCGAGGACATCGCCTGCGTGGACGTACCGATCACCTGGTTCACGTACGCCACGACCTTGCGGTGCTCGTCCGACAGCAGCCCCGTGATCTTCGGATCCTCCGCCACCGTATTGGAGTTCAGCACCTTCGCCGCGACCTTCGCCACCGACCAACGGCCCTTCACCCACGTCAGCTCGAAGTCGAACAGCGTCAGCCGCTGCCCCCACTTCAACGGCTCCGACAGCACCACGTCCTTGCCGGTCGCCTTGTTCTTCACCCGGTACTCGGGAATCTCCGTGTGCGCGTGCCCCACCAGGATCGCGTCGATCCCCGGCACCTGCTCCGCCACCAGCCCGGCCGCGTTCTCGATGTGCGGCAGCTGGTCCCCGTACGACGACGTACCGCTCGACCCCGAGTGCGCCGACACGATCACCACGTCGGCCCCCATGGAACGCAGCTTCGGCACGTACTTCGCCGCCTGCTCCTCCAGCCCCGGGAACGTCATCCTGCCCTGCACGTTCGCCTTGTCCCAGATCGCGATCCCCGGGTTCGTCAACCCCAGCACCGCCACCTTCACGTCCCGCCCACAGGGCGTCCGCAGCCGGTGCATGCTGTACGGCGCGAACGCCGGCCGCAGCGTCTTCGCGTCCAGGGCGTTCGCCCCCAACAGCGGGAAGTCGCACTGCTCCTCGAACTTCCGCAGCACCGGTATCCCGTAATTGAACTCGTGGTTCCCCAGCGCCGCCGCGTCATAACCGATCGCGTTCATCGCCTGCGCCATCGGGTGCACCGGACCCCGCCGCGCCGTGATCGGATCCACCTTGGCGTAGTAGTAGGACAACTGCGTGCCCTGGATCGTGTCGCCGGCATCGATCAGCAGCGTGTTGCGCCGCCCCTTCTCCGCCCGCACCTGGTTCACCAGCGTGGAGATCTTCGCCAGGCCGACGTCGTTGTGCGCCTTGTCGTCGAACTCCTTGTCCGTGAAGTAGTCCCAGTTGAAGACGTTCCCGTGCAGGTCGGTCGTGCCCATCACCGTGAACGCGTACGTCCGCGGCGCCGAACCCCTCACCTCCTGCTGCTCCTGCTCCTGCTGCTGCGCGGCGGCCGGGGTGCTCGTGG
This sequence comes from Streptomyces sp. NPDC005533, assembly GCF_042871845.1. Lineage (NCBI taxonomy): Bacteria > Bacillati > Actinomycetota > Actinomycetes > Kitasatosporales > Streptomycetaceae > Streptomyces > Streptomyces sp. NPDC005533. The sequence goes on from NZ_JBIAJH010000046.1 coordinate 40,073, forward strand.
CCCCCGCCAGCGCGACGGCCGCACCTGTCGCGGCCGTGGTCCCCAGAAAAGTCCTGCGGTCGAACGCCATGCCATCTCCCCTTTTGAGGCGTGAACAACGCGCGTAGATTCTGACCCACCGGTAACACGCGACAACACCCCCGTCAGGTTTCGATCCGATGACCACACCCGTACGGGCGACAGTGCGAGAGTGAATCCATGACCCAGGACGCATCGCACCAGCCCTACGGCACCCCCGAAGTACCCCGCGTCGCAGTCCGCGGCGAAGCCCGCATCGAAGTCGACCCCGAAATCGCCCGGATCGGCGTCACCGTCAGTGCCCGCGGCGCCGACCGCCGCTCCGCACTCGAAGACCTCACCCGCCGCAACAACACCGTCCTCGACCTCATCAAGAGCTACGGCGACCCCGTCGAAAAACTCGAAACCGGCGCCTTCTCCATCACCCCCGAACTCACCCGCCACGGCCGCGCCGAACGCGTCCGCGCCTACCACGGCCGCGTGCACATCACCGCCGAGGTCAGCGACTTCACCGCCCTCGGCGAACTCACCACCCGCCTCGCCGACCTCGAACTCACCCAGGTCGACGGCCCCTGGTGGGCCCTGCGACCCACCTCGCCCGCCCACGGCCAGGCCCGCCGCCAAGCCGTGCTCGAAGCCGTCCAGCGCGCCCGCGAATACGCCGACGCGCTCGGTGCCCAACTCGCCGCCCTCGTCGAACTGGCGGACCTCGGCGCCGAAGACGCCAACCCCTTCCCCGCCGCCGGCGGCGGCATGCGCACCATGGCCTTCAGCGCCGCCGAGGACGCCGGCCCCCCGCCGCTCGACCTCGAACCGCAGCGCCAGACCGTGCACGCCCAGGTGAACGCCCGCTTCACCATGACCCCGCCGCGGCTCTGAAGAACCCGCCCGACCAACACCCCGGGGGTGCTCATCAGAGCACCCCCATGCACATTCAACAGTTGTCAACAACCTTTTGCTCAAAGGTTGTTGAGTGGACACCCGGAAGCGATTACCTACTCTCTGGTAGGGGAATACGCTCGCCTCATGCGTCGAGCGAAAATCGTATGTACCCTGGGCCCCGCCACCGACTCATACGACCAGATCAAGGCCCTGGTCGAAGCCGGAATGGACATCGCCCGCCTCAACCTCAGCCACGGCACCTACGCCGAACACGAGGAGCGTTACCAGCGCGTACGCAAGGCCTCCGACGAAACCGGCCGCAGCGTCGGCATCCTCGCCGACCTTCAAGGCCCGAAGATCCGCCTCGGCCGCTTCCGCGAAGGACCCGTACTCCTTGAACGCGGCGACGACTTCACCATCACCGTCGAAGAACACGAAGGCGACCGCCACACCTGCGGCACCACCTACAAGGGACTCGCCACCGACGTCACCACCGGCGAACGCATCCTCGTCGACGACGGCCGCGTCACCCTCGAAGTCACCGCGGTCGACGGACCCCGCGTCCACACCCGCGTCATCGAAGGCGGCATGGTCTCCGACCACAAGGGCCTCAACCTCCCCGGCGTGGCCGTCTCCGTCCCCGCCCTCTCCGAGAAGGACATCGAAGACCTCCGCTGGGCCCTGCGCACCGGCGCCGACATCATCGCCCTCTCCTTCGTGCGCAGCGGCCACGACATCGAAGACGTCCACCGAATCATGGACGAGGAAGACCGCCGCCTCCCCGTCATCGCCAAGATCGAAAAGCCCCAGGCCGTCGAGAACATCGACGACATCGTCGCCGCCTTCGACGGCATCATGGTCGCCCGCGGCGACCTCGGCGTCGAAATGCCCCTGGAACAAGTCCCGATCGTCCAGAAGCGAGCCGTCAAACTCGCCAAGCGCAACGCGAAGCCCGTCATCGTCGCGACCCAGATGCTCGACTCCATGATCGAGAACTCCCGGCCCACCCGCGCCGAAGCCTCCGACGTCGCCAACGCCGTCATCGACGGCACCGACGCCGTCATGCTGTCCGGCGAGACCAGCGTCGGCAAATACCCCGTCGAAACCGTGCGGACCATGTCCCGCATCGTCGAAGCCGCCGAAGAAGACATCCTCGCCAAGGGCCTGCCGCCCCTGACCGACCGCAACAAGCCCCGCACCCAGGGCGGAGCCGTCGCCCGCGCAGCCGCCGAAATGGGCGACTTCCTCGACGCCAAATTCCTCGTCGCCTTCACCCAGAGCGGAGACACCGTCCGCCGGCTCTCCCGCTACCGCTCACCCATCCCCCTGCTCGCCTTCACCCCCGACCCCGCCACCCGCTCCCAGCTCAACCTCACCTGGGGCGTGGAAACCTTCCTCGGCCCCCACGTCGACTCCACCGACGCCATGGTCGCCCAAGTCGAAGAAGAGCTCCTGCGGATCGGCCGCTGCGTCCCCGGCGACACCGTCGTCATCACCGCCGGCTCGCCCCCCGGCGTCACCGGATCCACCAACCTCGTCCGCATCCACCACATCGGCGACGCGGTCCGCTGAACCCGCCCGCCGCGGCAGCCGCGGCTCCGGCACCACACGCACGACACGCACCGCGTCGGGCACCACCCACCGGCCCGACGCGGTCACCCGCCCCCGGCCCTACCAGCCGAAGCGCCGGTCGACCACGGCCGCGAACTCCTCGAAGGTCAACACCGCGTCCCCGTTCGCGTCCGCCGCATCGAACAAGGCCGACGACGCGTCCGCGTCCCCCAGACCCCAGAACGGCAGATCCCCACGCGCCGCCAGCGTCGGCCCCTTCGACCGCAGGGCCGAGATCACCTCCACCCGCGTCAGCCGACCGTCCTCGTTCAGATCGAGCGCGTCGAACAGCTTCCGGGCCTTCTCACTCATCACGGGATCCCCTCATCGTCATCGACCTCAACCTAGCCCGAGGCCATCCGGTCAGCACACAGGCCCCCGGCGACAACACCGACCTCCCCCGCGCACCCGTCGACGGACCGGTGCGTCAGCCGACCCGACGGGCCGGCAGCCGACCCGGCCGGCCCGCGGACTCAGTGCTTGGGCCCGATATAGGCGTCCATCAGCGCCACGGACTCCCGCCGGGCGACGGACACGTTCAGCGGGTTGCCTCCGCGCGCGAGGACCGTCCACTCGACCCCGACCTTGGTGAGCGTGTCCGTGCACAGCGTGCGGATGTCGTCCGACTTGTTGGTGAAGAAGTACCGCGGGTACTCGTACCGCTTGCCGTTGCGGACCGTCCAATTGGTGATGCGGCACCCGTCGGAGTGGATCAGCCCCCGCAGGAACTCCCACGGGTAGGCGTCGACGATCTCCTGCTGCCACCCTTCGAGGACGATGCGCCGCTCGTGCTTCCTGCCCGGCCCGTGCTGCGGGAACAGGCACGTCCAGTGCCGCCCGTAGCTGGTGACGTTGACACAACCTTGGCGCTGCAACACGTACACCTTGTCGGATGGACGCACCGTCAGGATCGCGGCCCGACATTGCTCGATGAGGCCGGGCCATGCGTCTGCGCAGGCGATGCGTAGGTATTGGCCACCCTTCGGGTGACGACTGATGCAGCCGTCACCGAGGTAGAGGCCGAGAAGGTAGGCGTACGCTGCCGCGTCGCCCGGCCCCGAGCACCGTGTCTGTTCCACGCGAGGGAGCGGTTCGATGCGCCCCTTCCATGCGCGGATGGCAGACCGGGATATCCCCGTTTCCTTACTGACAGAGTTCATGCTGCGGCCGTCGCCGAGAAGGTTCAGTGCATGCCGTCGAGTCGCCAGATCGTACATACGGCCGACAGTGGGGAAAATCCGCTGGAGGTGCGTGCGGATTGCGACACATTCCCCCGAAAGGGGGAGGCTGCGAGGTGGGGTGCGACCTTGGAATTCAAGGAAAGGTGCCCCAGGTGGGATTCGAACCCACACTGTCCGCTGTTTGAGAGCGGCCTCTCTAACCAGTTGGAGTACTGGGGCCTAAGAAACGCAGGTTTCCAGGAACCCTGCGTGACACCACCTTACAGGAGCTCGGTAGGCTCGGGGGAGCTTGTTATGCCCCGCAAAGAGGAGCCCCCGTGACCGCCGAGCACGAGTCGACGCCCACGCCCGACGCCGACCAGTCGCACGTTCCGCCGCTGACGACCCGCGTCGTCATCGCCGAGGACGAGGCGCTCATCCGCCTGGACCTGAAAGAGATGCTGGAGGAGGAGGGGTACTCCGTCGTCGGCGAGGCCGGGGACGGGCAGACGGCCGTCGAGCTCGCGCGCGAGCACCGGCCCGACCTGGTGATCCTCGACGTGAAGATGCCCGTCCTGGACGGGATCTCCGCCGCCGAGAAGATCGCGGAGGAGTCCATCGCCCCCGTGCTCATGCTCACCGCGTTCTCGCAGCGCGACCTCGTCGAGCGGGCCCGGGACGCCGGGGCCATGGCGTACCTCGTGAAGCCGTTCAGCAAGAGCGACGTGGTGCCCGCCATCGAGATGGCCGTCTCCCGATTCGCGGAGCTGCGCGCGCTGGAGCAGGAGGTCGCGGACCTCTCCCAGCGGCTGGAGACCCGCAAGCTGGTGGACCGGGCGAAGAGCATCCTGCAGACGCAGTACGGGCTGACGGAGCCGGCGGCGTTCCGCTGGATCCAGAAGTCGTCCATGGACCGCCGGATGTCCATGCAGCAGGTCGCCGAGGTGGTCATCGAGGACGCCGAGGCGAAGAAGAAGGAAAGCGGCAAGTAGGGCCGCCGGTCCGCCCGGCGCATGCGTGAGGCCCGTCTCCCCCCGAGGGGAGACGGGCCTCACGCGTACGGGAGGGCTCAGTCCTCGCCGAGGTAGGCCTTGCGGACGTCCTCGTTGTGGAGGAGGTCCCGGCCGGTGCCGGAGAGGACGACCTTGCCGATCTCCATGACGTGCGCGTGGTCGGCGAGGGAGAGCGCCGCCTGGGCGTTCTGCTCGACGAGCAGGATCGTCATGCCGGCGGCCTTCAGGTCCTTGATGGTCGCCATGATCTTCTGCATCATCAGCGGGGAGAGGCCCATGGAGGGCTCGTCCAGCATGAGCAGCTTGGGCTGGGACATGAGCGCGCGGCCCATGGCGAGCATCTGCTGCTCACCGCCCGAGAGGGTGCCGGCGGCCTGCTTGCGACGTTCGCCCAGGATGGGGAACATCTCGTAGGCGCGCTCGATGTCCTTCTCGATGCCCTCTTTGTCGGTGCGCAGGAAGGCGCCGAGCTGGAGGTTTTCGGCGATCGTCAGCCGGGGGAAGATGTGGCGTCCCTCGGGGGAGTGGGCGAGGCCCAGGGAGACGATCTTGTGGGCGGGGACGCTGGCGAGGGGCTTGCCGTCGAAGGTGACGCTGCCGCTCTTGGGCTTGATGAGCCCGGAGAGGGTGCGCAGGGTGGTCGTCTTGCCGGCGCCGTTGGTGCCGACGAGGCAGACGATCTCGCCTTCGTTGACTTCGAAGGAGATTCCCTTGACGGCTTCGATCTTGCCGTAGGCGACCTTGAGGTCCTCGACCTTGAGCAGTGCGGTCACTTGGCCTCTCCTTCCGTGCTGGTGGTGCGGGTGGTGCTGTCCGAGTCGGTGTCGGCCGGGGCGTCGGTGTCGGCGTCGGCGTCCGTCTCCGCCTCGGGCTCCTCCTCGGCCTCCTCCTCGGCCTCGGCCTCGGCCTCCGCCTCCGCGTCGGTGGTGGCCTCGGCGTCCGTCTCGGCGTCCGCGTCCGCGGTCGCGGCGGCCGCCGCGGCTTCGGCGGCTTCGACCTCGGCGTCCTCGGCGGCGCCCGGGTCGCCCTCGAAGGGCTCGCCCAGGTAGGCGGCGATGACGCGCTCGTCGCCCTGGACCTCGGACGCGGTGCCTTCGATGAGCTTCTCGCCCTGGACGAGGCAGGCGACGCGGTCGCAGAGGTTGAAGATGAAGCGCATGTCGTGCTCGATGACGAGGACGGCGATGCCCATGTCGCGGATGGCGAAGATGAGTTCTTCGGCAGCGCGGGTTTCCTGCGGGTTCATGCCGGCGGTGGGCTCGTCCAGGAGGATGAGGCCGGGGTCGCTGGCGAGGGCGCGGGCGATCTCCAGCTTGCGCTGCTCGCCGTAGGGGAGGTTCTTGGCCAGGTGCTGGGCCTTGTTCTCCAGGCCGATGAACTCCAGGAGTTCCATGGCGCGCGCTTCGCTGGCGGCTTCGGCCTTCTTGAAGCCGGGGCCGCGCAGGAGGGCGGACCAGAGGCCTTCCTTGGTGCGGGTGTGGCGTCCGACGAGGACGTTCTCCAGCACGGTCATGTTGTGGAAGAGCCGGATGTTCTGGAAGGTGCGGGCGATGCCGGCTTCGGTGACCTTGTGGGGCTTGGGAGGCAGGACCGTGCCCTTGTAGCTGACGGAGCCCTCGGTGGGGACGTACAGCCCGGTGAGGCAGTTGAAGAAGGTGGTCTTGCCGGCGCCGTTGGGGCCGATGAGTCCGACGATCTCGCCGGCGTTGACCTGGAGGTCGACGCCCTTGACGGCGGTGAGGCCGCCGAAGCGCATGGTGACGCCCTTGGCTTCGAGCACCGTGGTCTTGGTGGTCGTGGTGGTGTCGGTGGTGGTTGTCATGTCGTTCACGCCCCCGCCTTGGCGGTGGCCAGGTCCGTGGGGGCCTGGTCAGCGGTGTCGTCGTGGAACTCGAGCTGCGCGCGCTTGTTGGCGATGAGGCCTTCGGGGCGGAAGCGCATGAGCAGGATGAGGGCGATGCCGAAGGCGAGGAGCTGGTAGTCCTGGAGGAAGGCCAGCTTCGCCGGGATCAGGAAGAGGAGTGCGGCGCCGAGGATGGGGCCGCGGATGGTGCCCATGCCGCCGAGGATGACGGCGGCGAGGAGGAACGCGGAGTTCGGCGGGACGGGCCCGGCGAAGACGTAGTTCTCGGGGACGACCGTGCTGTTGACGTGTGCCTGGACGGTGCCGGCGAGGCCGGCGAGGGTGGCGCCGAGGGCGAAGGCGATGAGCTTGACCTTGAAGCCGTTGATGCCCATGGCTTCGGCGGCGGTCTCGTCCTCGCGGATGGCGACCCAGGCGCGGCCGATGCGGCTGCTGCCGGCGCGGGCGAAGACCACGACGACCAGGGCCATGACGAGCAGCATCAGGAAGTAGTAGTTGGCGTAGGCGCCGAGGGTGATGCCGCCGACCACGTGGGATTCCCCGAAGTTCCACCCGAGGATTTCGAGGTGGGGGATGTTGGGGATGCCGTTGGGGCCGTTGGTGATGTCCGGGCCGGAGGTGCCGTCGAGGTTGCCCATGGCGATGCGGAAGATTTCTCCGAAGCCGAGGGTGACGATGGCGAGGTAGTCGCCGCGCAGGCGCAGGGTCGGGGCTCCGATGACCACGCCGAAGATGAGCGAGGCGAGGGCGCCGACGATGACCGCTGCCCAGAAGGGGAGGTGGATGCCGAAGGCGGATGCGGTGCTTCCGGAGACCAGGGCCGCGGCGTAGGCGCCGACGCCGAGGAAGGCGACGTAGCCGAGGTCGAGGAGGCCGGCGAGGCCGACGACGACGTTGAGGCCGAGGGCGACGGTCGCGAAGATCAGGATGTTGACCGCGATGAGGGTGTAGGTGTCGCCGCTCTGCTGGATGAACGGGAAGGCGATCGCGGCGGCCGCGGTTCCGATGAGGGTGACCTGGCGGTGCTTGGCGGTGATGCCGCCGAGGCGGGCGAAGAGGCCTGCCTTGTTCAGGGCGAGGGCGACGAAGCCGACGGTGATCAGGTAGGCGACGAAGAGCTGCGGTTCCTTGTCATCGGTGTCGATGCCGAAGGTGATGACGAAGAGGCCGAGGGCGAAGACGCCGGTGATGATGAGGATTTCGGCCCAGGAGGGCAGCTGCTTGGCGGGGGCCGCCTTGCGGGTGTCGTCGGGGAGCTTGTACGCGGCGAGGGCCGGGACGAGCGAGCCGACGAGGGCGATGTAGGCGCCGGGTTCGAGGTTGATCACTCCGCCGAGGACGACGGTGATGGAGATGACCGTGAACCAGGTGGCGGCGAGGCTGCCGAGGGCCAGGAACCAGATGGCCTTGCGGGAGCCGGTGGGGGCGAGCCAGCCGAGGCCCTTGATGCCGAGCGCGGAGAGCGCGTAGGCGAGGGTGAGGGCTGCTCCGGCGAGGGTGACGTACTGGAGGCCGGCGGGGCTGCCGTAGTAGGTCAGGTCGCCGGGGAACTCGGCGGTCCACGTCCACGCGAGGAAGGCGCTGACGATGGTGAGGAGGCTGCCGCCGATGACCGCGTAGAGGAGTGCGGTGGGCGCGGGGGCCTGCTTGACCGTGTCGGTCTGCGGGGTGGTGTTGGTGGTCATGGTTGTCACGCCCGATCCGCGACGCGCTCACCGAGCAGGCCTTGTGGCCGCACGAGGAGGACGACGATGAGGAGTACGAACGCCCAGACGTTGGACCAGGCTCCACCGCCGAGCTGCTGCATGCCGGGGATCTCTTCGATGTAGGCGATCGAGAGGGCTTCGGCGAGTCCGAGGACGACGCCGCCGACCATGGCTCCGTAGATGTTGCCGATGCCGCCGAGGACGGCTGCGGTGAAGGCCTTGAGGCCGAGGATGAAGCCCATCTCGAAGTTGATCTGGCCCTTGTCGAGGCCGTAGGCGACGGCGGCGACGGCGGCGAACGCGGCACCGATGGCGAAGGCCATGACGATGATGCGGTCGGTGTTGATGCCCATGAGCTTCGCGGTGTCCGGGTCCTGCGCGGTGGCCTGCATGGCGCGGCCGCTGCGGCTCTTCTGGACGAAGATGCCGAGGGCGAGCATGCAGAGGGGGGCGAGGATGAGGACGAAGAGGTCCGCGCGCTGGATCGCCAGGCTGTCGGTGATCTTGAAGGCCGCGCCCTTGAACTCGGGGAAGCTGACTGCCTTCTTGGCGTCCGGGTAGAACTGCCATACGAGCTGCTGGAGCGCGATCGAGAGGCCGATTGCGGTGATGAGGGGTGCGAGCCGGGGGGCGCTGCGCAGGGGGCGGTAGGCGAAGCGTTCGGCTGCGCAGGCCACGGCGACGGAGGTGGCGGCACCTCCGACGATCATGACGGGTATCGCGATCAGCAGGGAGGTGCCGGTCGGGAGGATGGCGTAGGCGCTGAGGGCGCCGAAGCCGCCGATCATGAAGATCTCGCCGTGGGCGAAGTTGATGAGCTGGACGATGCCGTAGACCATGGTGTACCCGATGGCGATGAGGCCATAGAGAGCACCGAGGGCCAGGCCGTTGGCCAGCTGTTGCGGCAGTTCGTGCACCGCAGGGCCTCCGATGAGCGTGTCGGATAAGACTCCGCGCGAGGGCGCTGTTTGCGCCCTCGCGCGGCGATTGGTTCAGGTGGTGCGGGTGGTGCTGGGGACTACGGGCTTACTGGTTGAAGGTGTCGCTCTTGACGTCGACCCACTTGCCGCCCTCGACCTTGTAGACCGTGAGCTGCTTGTTGGTGGTGTCGCCGTACTCGTCGAAGGCGACCTTGCCGGTCACGCCTTCGAAGGAGACCTTGCCGAGCGCCTCGACGACCTTGGCGCGGGCGTCGGCGGGCAGCTTGCCGCTGTTGGCGGCGACGGCGGCCTTGACGGCCTGGATGACGGCCCAGCCGGCGTCGTAGGAGTAGCCACCGTAGGCGGCGTACGGGTCCTTGTAACCCTCGGCCTTGTAGTCCTCGATGAACTTCTTGGCGGTGTCCAGCTTCTCGACCGGGTAACCGATGGAGGTGGCGAGGTCGCCCTCGTTGGCCTCACCGGAGGCGCTGATGAAGGCCGGGTCCTGGATGCCGTCGCCGCCCATGAGGGGGATGTTGGCGCCGGTCTTCTTGATCTGGTCGGCGAGCAGGCCGCCCTCGGGGTACTGGCCGCCGAAGTAGACGGAGTCGGCGCCGGAGGACTTGACCTTGTCGGCGGTGGAGGAGAAGTCGGTCTCCTTCACGGTGACGTGGTCGGTGCCGACGACCTCGCCGCCGAGCTTCTTGAACTCGTCGGCGAAGATCGCGGCGAGGCCGGCGCCGTAGGTCTGCTTGTCGTCGACGATGAAGACCTTCTTCTTGCCGGCGTCCTTGGCGAGGTACTGGGCGGCGAACTTGCCCTGGACCACGTCGGTGGCGGCGGTGCGGAAGTAGGTCTTGAAGCCGCGCTTGAACTCGCCCTTGCCCCAGTTGTCGCCCTGGCTGAGCGAGGGGTTGGTGTTGGCGGGGGAGACCTGCGCCAGGTTGGCGGAGGCGAAGACGCCCTGCATCTGCTGGGCGACGCCGGAGTTCAGCGGGCCGACGACGCCGAGGACGTCCTTGTTGCCGACGAGCTTGGTGGCGTTGGCCTGACCGGAGGCGGGGACGGCCTGGTCGTCGAGGGCCTCGACCTTGAACTCGATGCCCGGGACCTCGTTGTTCTTGTTGGCCGTCTTGGCCGCGAGGTCGACGGAGTTCTTGATGCCCTGGCCGAGAGCGGAGAGCGAGCCGGTGAGCGGGGCGTCCACGCCGATGACCACGACGGTCTTCTTGCCGCCGCCGTTGTCCTTGGAGTCTCCGTCGCGCGATCCGCAAGCGGTGAGGGTCAGTGCTCCCGTGGTGATCACGGTGGTGAGGACGAGCAAAGAACGGTGTCGCACGATTCTTCCTTTCCCTGGCGCGGCTCCCTCAAGAGAGGTGCCGTTGGGTCGCCGGGCCGCACTGGGAGGTCCACGGCCGTGCTGATTGCGCCCTGCGGCGCGGTGACTGGCCGTGACTCTAGGCCCGAGGTGGCGAGCACCGGGAGGCGGGAAAGGAGGATGTGACGCTCTTGTTATGCCAAGGCCAAGAATGTGTGGCGGGAGTGTGGACACAACGGACATTTGGTAACGGTGAATAGTGTCCGCATCCTGAGAAATACCTGTTCCCCTAAGGGGCTTGAGGCCTTCATGCACCTGTCTTAGATCAAATTCAGCCGAATGTGGCGGTGCGTGTCTGAAGGAATGCCGCGAGTGGCGATTCTCGGAGGAAAAGACGGATTGCGTACGGCATGTGAATTACTCAGAGTAATGACGTGCGCGATCCGCCCCGTTGGATGGATCTTGTCCGGGTCGACGGCAGGCCTCCGACCTGCGGTTCGGCCGTTTGCGCGAATCTGCCCGGAAGCCGGACAGCGCGCTCGGGAATGCGGTGACCCGGGTCACGTCGGGGGTCGCCAGTTCTCCGAACTGCCGGTCGCGCCGTCCTGCTCGGTGCAACGCTGGGCCACGAAGCGGTCGATCAGCTCAAGTGCCTTGTCCCGTCCGGCAGTTCGCTCCTCGGCCCGGCCGGCGGCGACGGCGTCCTCGTGGATCGCGTACTGCTCGTTCGACAGGCCCTTCTGCTCCCAGTCGAGACCGGACCACTTGGTGCCCATGAGGGTCCATACCTTTCTTCGTGGGTTGATTCGGGTCATTCGTAAGATCGGGACACCCAGGGGAGTCGGGTGTGGCTGGCATGGGGTAGCCGCTGTTGT
>NZ_JBIAJH010000047.1:0-41472 GCF_042871845.1 Streptomyces sp. NPDC005533
CGGTCAGGCCCCCACCCTCCGGATAACGCATACCAACGGCATACCGCAGGGATCATGAACCGTCACTACCCGACGACAACCCGAAATCCTCAGTAAGCGTCTCGACCGGCCGACCCGATTCCTTGTTCACCTGGATGTACGCGGTGGTGTCGACGCAGTCGGTGATGGTTCCAGCTGCGGGTGTCTTCGTCATGTCCAGAGCGGTGACCGTGGGGGAGAGTACGGGCTCCCCTTTCATGATCGATCCGTTGTCCACGTAGTAGGCCCGAGTCGTCTGGATCTTGGAGTAGGCCTTGTCTCCAGCCACCTTCTCGATGCCGGTGTCCTTCGTCGAACCGCTCGCGTACACCTTGCGCTGCGCCTCCCAGAAGGCACGGTAGACGCCGAGCAGCGCGTCCTTCTCTGCGGCTTGTGGGTCGGCCGAGGGGGTGGGGGACACGGCTGGGCTGGGCGGAGGCGAGGCCTTGTTCTCCTTCGTGCAGCCGGTGGTGACAGCCGCAACGGTTGTCGCGATCGTGGCGGCGGTGAGGAGCGTGCGGAACCGTGTAGTGCGGGTGTGGTGCTGGCGTGCTGTTGTCACGTGGAAACCCCCCAAAGTCACCGTGCAGGTTGGATGGACAGCGGGCCCCGTCATCGCTGTCGCAACGTGTTTGCTGCGTCGCGATCTGTTGGTGTAGCGCACCCTATGACGCAAACGACAGGTAGGCCTATGGGGTTCATGAGGCGCAGGTTCCATTCGTGCTACTTTGGCCTCAATGCCGCTGTGATATATGCCGATTCGCCGACAGGTGGTATCTCGGCTGGTGGGAGTGGACGCGGGTATCGGAGCGGCAGGGCTGCCGGAATCCGGCCACATGGCCTGTTCTTTGCGTATGTGATGACTGGGTGGAGGCCGTTCACCTGGCTCATAGATGCATCCAGCCGCGGCGCTCGGCGGTGCTGGCCAGGGGCGTCCACACCTGGCTGGACGGGCCGGATTCTTCGAGGTCTTCGAGGACGGCGGCGCCGAGCGGGACGTGGGCGGCGAGGCGGCTGACCAGGTCGTGGTCGGCGGTCATGCGCCGCAGGTCCTCGATGCGGGCCGTGAGTGTGGCGCGGGGGGCGCCGGTAAGGACGAACAGGAGGCGGGGGAAGCGGGGGTAAAAGCGCTGCCACGCGAACAGGGCTGCGCCTTGGTCGGCGACGGTCCCGCGGCGCCCGGCGGGCTGGGGGATGTAGTCGTGGAAGCGGGCGTAGGTGATGAGCTTGCGCGCGAGGCGCTCGCTGCTCATGGTCGTGCGGTCGATCTCCACGAACGCCCGGTACTGCAGTCGGCGGGGCTGGACTGCGGTGTAGTGGAGGACGGCGTCGGCGATGAGCCGGTCCTGCCCGCCGGTGTCGGGCAGCCGGTGGGTGACCTCGGGCATCCAGTCCAACGCCTGGTACTCGTCGCCCCGTTCGCGGGCGTCGTTGAGGAACGTCAGGTGGGCTCGAACACCGGTGAGGGTGTGGGCCGCCCGCATGACGGCTACGCGGGGACTGGCGATGACGGTGGCTGTCCGGCCGCGGAGTTCGGGCCAGTCGGTCACGGCCTGTGCTCCGGCGCTGGTCAGGAAGTGGGCCTTGAGGCCGCTTCGGACACCCAGTGAAGTGTGCGCGAGGAGTCCTTCCGCGCGCAGCGGGGCGAGGACGTTGTGGATCTTCCGGGGCGGGGTGTGGGGCATGAGCATCTGGTGGAGCTGGGTGCTGGTCAGCAGCCGGTGCTGGGCGATCAGGGCGAGCGCCTGGTGGGCGTAGGTGTCGGTGGTGTGGGGCTGGATGGAGGCGGGGACGGTCACGCGTAGTGCTCCTGGTTCTGGTTGTCGATGGGCGGGGTCAGGCCGGTGAGGAACTCGCGTACCTGCTCCTCTTGGCCTACGGCGAGGGCGCTCTGCTCGGACAGAGGACGGGCTCCGGTGTTGGCGTGCGCGGCCCGGAGCAGAGCCTTGGTGCGGGACGGTTTCGCGAGGGGGCCGAAGACCTCTTCGAGTTCGGGTCCGCGGATCTGCAGGGGGCCGAGGCGCTTGCCGGCGACGGTGAAGGAGGCGTAGTGCCACCACCGCTCCAGCCCGGCCGCGTCCTGGGGGGTGACGCTGCTCGCCCACTGGGTGGTCACCGGCGTGATCGCCTCGACCGAGCCGGCGGTGGTCGACAGGCAGGAGGCGTTCTGCAGGAGCGCGGCGCGGGTGGTGGGGCTGAGCCGGTGTAGGAGCTGGGTCATACCGTGCAGGCGCCCGCCGAACTTGCGGAGCTGTTCGGTGATCTCGGCCAGGACGGTGGTGGCGCCGCCGTCCAGGGAGATCATTTCGTCCAGGTAGAAGCGGAACGGGTGCCGGTCGCCCTCGGGCACATCGCGGCGGGACAGGCCGGCGCGCAGGAAGTCGCGGACGAGTAGGGAGATCAGCAGGCGGTCGGTTGGTCCGGTGCCGGGCGGGCAGATCCACACCACCTGGCTCTCGTCCATGGCGCGGCGGATGTCGTAGCCGCTGACCGGGCACCCGAGGAAGGCCCGGATCACGGGGTTGGCCCCGAGCCGCTCCAGCGGGTTCAGGACGGTGGCCAGACCGTCCTTCGGCAGGTCGGGGAAGGCGCCGGTCCACCACCTCCGTGCTTGCGGATCGAGCGCGCCGACGACCAGGAACCGGAAGGTGGGGTCGGTCAGGAGCGGCCGGATCTGGAAGACGGTGGCCTGCTGCCCGGGTACGCCGGCGGCGACGGCGAGGGAGTTCACGGCGACCAGGGCCTCCACGGCCTTGGCCAGGATCGTCAGGGCCCGTGGTGCGCTCGCGTCGTCCCACCCCAGTGCCGCGGCGATCGCGTCCACCACGGCGGCGGACACCTCGTAGGGGCGGGGCCGGCCGGACATGTCGAGCAGATTCCAGCAGGCCAGCAGAGCGCTGTCGTCGCGCACGGTGAGGTCGAACACGGCGATCCGTCCCATGATGTCGTCGTGGGCCAGGTAGCGGGCGACGTCGGTGAGGGAGTCGCCGTGCGGGTCGACGAAGGCCAGGCCGCGTCCGTTGTGGGCGCTGGCGACGGCCTGGACCTGGGCGCGCATCGTCTTGCCCCACCCGGCCTTGCCGGACTGGACCTCGAAGAGGGTGTCGTCCTCGTGGGTGGCCAGCAGCCGCTCCCGCCCGTCCGGACCCCGGTACCAGCCCTGCGGCACCAAATTCTTGCCCGCCTGGTAGGTCGGCATCTCGCTCTCCAGCAGCGGCAGGTCCGCCAACGCGGTCGGCGGCTTGAGGAGTCCGGCGATCTCCTCCAGATGCGCCCAGCCGCCACTGGCCGGTCGCATCAGCGCCTGCTGCCACCGCTCGTCGAACCGCGGCCGCCACGGCCACCAATCCGGCCCGATCCGCACCGGCCCCAACGACCAGCCCTGCGAGGACAGACGCGAAGGTCCCGCGTACACGTCCATGGCCGCGTTGATGCGTGCGAGCCGGGCCTGCGCACGGTCGGCCTTGTCGGAGGCGCAGCGCACCAGGATCTGCACCCGGACCAGCCCGGCCTCTTCGGCGAGTTTGCCCAGCGCGCCTTCCCGATCGACCCGTCGCGGCCGCGGCGACCTCACCGACTGCGGACGGGGTGCACCCCGCCACTGCGCCGGGTCCAGCAG
Organism: Streptomyces sp. NPDC005533; assembly: GCF_042871845.1. Taxonomy (NCBI): domain Bacteria; kingdom Bacillati; phylum Actinomycetota; class Actinomycetes; order Kitasatosporales; family Streptomycetaceae; genus Streptomyces; species Streptomyces sp. NPDC005533. Next base: position 3,638 of record NZ_JBIAJH010000047.1, read on the forward strand.
TCTGCCCAACGCCACGGGCACCGGGTCGGTCGAGTCATGGGTGAGCCACCGTGCCTCGCGCTGCGCCTCACGCCGGGCCTCCTCCCGAGCCAAACGCATCCCCTGCGCGCGCCGGACGGCGAGGTGCCAGCGTGAAGCGGGCGACAGGTCGACGCACACCTCGGCCAGGTCCCCGACTTCGGCGCGCAGGCCGGCCACGGCGTCGATCAGAGGCTGGAGCGGGTCGGGCTCCAGCGGGACGTCCCGCAGCCGGGACCCTGGCTTGCCGCTCAGGGTCAGGACGGCCCGTACGACGTGTGTGCGGTGCTTGTCGGTGATCGGGTTGACGGGTGTGGCCTGGACGCGGGCGCCGTAGGGGGTGGTGGTGAGCAGCGCGTGCGCGCTGGCGGGCGCCTCGATGCGGTAGGTCAGGGGCCGGGTTCCGTCGGCACGCAGTCGCAGCCGTGCCGTGCGGGCCCGGCGAGGGACCCACCACGGGCCGGAGCCGGCGGCTCGGATCAGGAGCATGCCCTGCCGCCAGATCTGCTCGGGGCTCGGCTCGAACGTGGCACTGGGCACCAGTTCCACGTGGGCCCGCTCGGCCAGTGCCCGTGTGGCCAGGCGGCGTTGCAGCGCCTCCCACCCGATCACGAGTGCGCCGAGGACGAGCGCCAGCCACCAGACGCTGGCAGCGACCCACCCGGCGAGCTCGCCGAGCGCGTCGATGATGCTTGCGGCGGTGCCGAGCGCTCCGGCCGTCGTCACGTCAGCGTCCATGATCCTTCTCCGTCGCGGACGTAGTGGAGGGCCGCGGTGCGACCGTCCAGGTAGGTCCCGGCCGGGTCCGCGCCGGCCCACACCAGACGCACCACCGCGCCGTCCCGCTCGGGCGCGCGGCGGGCGGTCGCGGCCTGGATGCGCACCCGCGTGTACCGGACGGTCTCGGCCAGCCACGCGGCACGTCCGGCCGTCACCAGGTGCTGCTCGTCGGCGGGCGGCAGGTCGGGCGGCCCGGCCCGGTCGAGGGCCCGCTGGATGAGCGGGTCGGCTGCCGGGCCCGAACCGGGTGGCGGGAGTTCGCTCGCCGGCCGTGGGGAGTCCGTGGTGGTCACGGCTCGGGGGCTCACGTCCGAGGCGCTCGCACCGGCCGCCGCGGGCCGAGTCGGGGCCGCGGTTGTGGGCCCGGGACGGTCCGTGGGCGCGACGAAGCCCTGTGGGCCGCGGGTCTGCTCGATGGTGGTGGGGGTGAGAGCGGTCGACAACATCCAGATTCCGGTGCTGGCGAGGAGTACGGACGCGGCCAGGAGGCGGCCGCCGGTCCACCTGGGTGTGGTGTTCACAGCAGCCGTGCCCCTCCCGCGTAGTCGGGCAGGGCCGTGATCGGGTCGATCCGGACCGGCTTCCCGGGCCGGGGCGCGTTGATCATCTGGCCGTCTCCCAGGTAGAGGCCGACGTGGTGGATGGTGGAGTCGTGGGTGGGGCTGTAGCCGTAGAAGACGAGATCGCCCGGCAGCAGCGCGCCGATGCCCGCCGAGGCAGGGATGCGGCGGCCCGCGCCGGCCTGCGCGGCGGCGGTGCGCGGCAGTTCGATCCCGGCTTGGGCGTACGCGTAGAGGGTCAGGCCCGAGCAGTCGAAGCCGTTCACGGTGCGGCCGTCCTGCCCGCCGGGGGAGCAGCAGATCCCGGTGGAGCGGCCTTGGGCGTTCCCGCCGCCCCATGAGTAGGGGGTGCCCTGCTGGGCGAGCGCGGCCTGGATGACGGCCCCGACGTTCCCGGAGGGGATCTGCGGATCGGCGCCGAGGGCGTCGTAACGGTCGATCCCCGAGAGGACGTCGTCGACGTACGCCCACGAGCGGTTGTAGGTGTGGATCGCCGCGCGGAGTTCCTCGCGGTCGGTGAGGTCGCGGCCCTTCCCGCACAGGTAGACCGCCGCGGACGCGGCGGCGTCGTCGGCGTTGTGCGGGTCGGTGACGCCGTCGCGGTTGCCGTCCTTGCCGTAGGCGCGGAACGTCTCGGGGAGGAACTGGAAGGGGCCGACGGCCCGTTCGTATGCGCTGTCGCCGTCCCACTGGCCGTTGTCGGTGTCGCGGAGGGCGGTGGTGTTGCCACCGGCCCCGGAACCGTCCAGGCGGGGGCCGGTGATGGGCGGGGTGATGTCGCCGGCTGCGCTGACGGTGCGGTCGGAGGCGTGATCGGACTCCACTCGGGCGATCCCGGCGAGGATCTGCCAGCGCATCCCCTGGCAGGTGGGGACGTGGGCGCCGATCTGGGATGCGCCGGTGAGGTAGGCGCCCAGCATGCGCGGGGGGATCCCGGCGGCTGCCGCGTCGACACCGGCACCTGGGTTGGGGGCGGTGTGGCTGCGGGCTGCTGCCAGCAGGACGGGCCCGGTGCAGCACACCGCGGCGGCCAGGAGCAGCAGCGTGAGGCAGCCCATCTTCTTCCACCGTTTCACCGGTCTCCTTCCTCACGGCGTTGGCGGGCGGCGGCCGCGCGCGCCTCGAAGACCGCGCGCAGCCGGGCCGCGTTCGCGGCGGCATCGGCGCGTTCCTGCGCCTCGATCGACGCCTGGTCGGCGCCTTGGGGCCGGGCTTCCGGGGCTTGCGCATGGTCTGGGGCGAGACGGCTGCGGCTCGGGCCGGTGCCGCCTCCCGCCGGGGCGGGAGGGATGGATGAGGCAGGCGGGGTGGGGGGAGTGGGAGGGGTGGCCACGGTGGTGGGCCGGCGGCTGTGGGTGGTGTTCGTGCGACTGGCCGGGGTGCGGCTCAGCGATGGCGCCTGCATGGCGGCCGCGAGGGCGGTGCGCCGTACGGCGCCGACCGGGTCGTGGACCTGCCAGGCGGTTGCCAGGGCCTGCCCGGCGTGGTCGACGGGCCGCATCCAGCGGGCCCCGTCCTGGCGGACGGTTCGGGAGGCGACCCGCAGCTGTGTGCGGGCGTCGGTCGTGAACTCCGAGGCCGCCGTTCGCGCGGCCGACAGGTTGCGGGGCAGTCCCAGGGTCGCGCCGTAGGTCAGGCGTGCGGCACGGGATGCGATGCGGTAGCCGCGCAGCCGGCCGGCCCGGGCATGGATGCGGGATCCCAGCAGGGGCCGGTCGGTTTCCGGGTCGTGCAGGATCTCGCCCGTCGACTTGTCCACCACTCTCTTCCCGCCACCCGGCCGGACCGCGGTCGGGCCGTTCGCGACCGCGTGCAGCCGGGCCGCGGCCGGATGCCGGCCGGGCGGCGGCCCGATGAGAGCGGTGTGCGCGGCGCGCAGCGCGATGGCCAGCGGTGCGATTCCGCGTCGTCCCTCGGCGGCGGCATCGCCGAGGAGCCGGCCGGGGTTCATCGGCATGCCCGCACCGTCGGAGAGCGCGGCGAGGCTGCCCAGGGACCGCAGCCGGGCCCCGAACGCCCCGTACGTCACGGAAGTTCCGCCGCCCGGTCCACCGGATCCGCCGCCCGAGGCGGATCCGTGCATGGCGAGGGCGGCCCCGAGTTCGGAGTTGTCGCCGGGCAGGTGGCTGCCGCCGACCTTCGCGTAGCGCATGCGGGTCGCCATGCGCTGCCCGAATCCGGCCGTCGCCCGCAGGATCCGCCGGTGCAGCACCAGGAACGCGAGCGCGAGGGCGTCGACGAGGAGCAGGCGTTCCATCATCTGATCCGGGCCGCTGTCGGCGAGGATCGCGTCCACCGCGATCCCGAACAGGGGCAGCGCCATCGCGGCCATGAACGATACCAACGCGGAGACGACGAAGATACCCAGCCATCGCCAGAGCAGCATCCGGGAGGGGCCGGGCAGCATCGCCCACACCCACGCGAGGGGACCGCCGGCCGCGGCGGCCGCATCCGCGCCCTGGGCGCCGAGCATCACCACCGACATCGAGACGACCATCAGCGCCACGACGACCACAGCCACCAGCAGGGCCAGGACCGACCACACCCGGTCCCATGAGGGCTTCTCCGCGTACTCAGCGCAGGACTTGCCCACAGATCCCGCGTCCTGCAGGTCTTTGATCAGTTCGGAAAAGGCGCCCACCGGGCCACCGCGTTCGCAGTAGGGCCTCGCGGGACCCTTGATCTTGCGGCACGGGTTGTTTTTCTTCTCCTTGGCCGCGTCCTTGCAGTGGTCCTTCGCGCTACCGACGAGTCTGTTGCAGTTGTCGTCCTGCTTCCGTTTCAGCCCGTCCTCGCAGTACGTCTTCGACGGGCCGTCCAACAGAGAGCACGGGCTACCTGCTTCCTCTTCTGCTGCGGCCGGCGCATCCGCGTTGCCCGCGACCCATTTCAAGTGCGCCTCGTACGCGGCCTTCTGCCCGTCCTTCTTCGGGTCCAGGAGCCGCCCGTACTGCAGGAGCATGTAGGGCTTGACGACCAGGGCGTCGGTGAGTGCTGCCTGGATCGGGTGGGTGACGGTCTTGGCGTCGGCCTGCTCGGCCACGCACGCGTCGTGGGCGGGGCCGACAGCGCTGTCGCAGGGGCGGCCGCCGCGGGCAGGGGTGTCGAAGTAGGAGGCGGTGGTGATGGAAGCGACCTCGATGGCGGCCTGGTGGGTCTGCTGCACCGGCCCGTCCTTGCCCAGCAGGTAGTCCGGCCGTACGAACGCACTGGCGGCCAGCGCGGCGATGACCAGGGTCAGGACGATTTCCCCCAGCCCCTTGCCGGCCTTGCCCCGCACGAACAGGATCAGCCCGAAGACGAACGCCCACGCCAGCAGCAGCCCTTCGAGACCGAGGGCGTCCACGACGTGCCGCTGATAGGCGTCGGCGAGGCGCTGCGCGGGATCGGTCAGCAGACGCAGCAGCGGGAAGTCGAAGACGAATCCGATCAGCCAGCAGCACAGGCCCACCAGCAGACGTACCAGGGTGAACAGACCATTCAGCAGGAGACGCTGGGTCTCGCCGATGACGTCGAACGGAACCTTGTCGCCCACGACGACGTCCTCGACGCGTTCCCCGACGGTCTGGGAGGCGACGCCGCTCTCCAGCTGGTAGCCGCTGAGCGGTACGCCCTCGCGGGTGAGGATGTCCAGCGGCCCCAGCAGGCCACCGCCCGTCCCGGACCCGTCGGCCGCCGCGGCCACCGCGGTGGTGGTCACCAGGAAGACGACGGTCAGCAGCGCCACGAATCCCGCGGCCCGCAGGGTGCCGTCATCGAACCGGCCTCGTACGCGCATCACCGGACGCTCCCCTGGGCCGGTGTCCGGGAGCGGCCCGGGGTGGTGAAGATGGTCTCCTTCAGGCGGGCGACGGGCGGGACGACGACCTTGATCCGGCCGACCTGCATCCGGGGGTCGCGCAGCAGCATCTCGCCTTCCCGGCCACCCTGCCCGACGGGGGAGAGCCCGGTGGTCACCAGTCGGAGCAGGTCCTCGTCCTCGTCGTCCAGGCCGAGGAAGCGCAGGCCCCGGGCCGCGCGGGCGCTGTCGGCGGTGCGGGCCAGGAACCGGTAGGCGATCAGCCCGGCATCCTTGCCCAGCTCGCTCTCGTCGTGGGCGCCGAGGAACACACCGGCGCCATGCTTGCGGCCGTCGTGGAGGATCTCGTGGACCAGGGCCGCGCCTTCCGCGGAGGAGGTGAGCCAGTAGCACTCGTCCAGCTCGACCAGGCAGAACTGGCCCGGGTCGGTGAACGCGGCCTGCCGGGCGATGGCCGCGATCAGATACAGCACGGCGCGTCCGATCAGGGCCTCCAGCGGCTGCTGGCGCAGGACCTCGACGTCGGCGAACGCCTCCCGCGGGGGGAGGGTGAGGCCTGTGGTGGTGACCACCACCATGTCGGCGCCCATGTCGCCGTCCAGGCTGACCGCAGGCAGGCCGGGATCGAAGACCATCGCCGCGAGGGGGTTGCCTGCGACGATCCGCAGCAGGTCGGCCATGGTCGCCGCCGCGTCCGCACGGCCGGTGCCGCTGCCGGTCGCGGCCAGCGCGGTCAGGACGTCCAGGACCTTGCTCATGGACGGCTCCGGCCCGCCGGACACCTCCTCCACCGCGTGGTGCAGGACCGCGCCGGCCGCGGTCATCGCCCCGACCCCCAGCTGGAGGGTCAGATAGGAGAGGGCGTAGTGGGCCCCGATCGGCCCGCCGAACACCCGCAGCGGGTCGATGGAGATCCGGGCCTGGGCGGCGTCGATGATCTGGCAGCGCTCGCCCACCGCGGCCCGGGCGAAGCTCGCCCACTCGCGGATCGGGGTCCGGTCGATCACGATCGCCCGCCCGCCCCGGTCCACGACCGCGGAGGTGACCAGCTTCTCCAGCACGCTCTTGCCGCTGCCCAGGTCACCGATCACGGCGCTGGACGCGGACGCGTTGATCTGAGGGGCGTCGGCCGGGTTGAGCAGAACCGGGCGGATGGTGCCGCTGTCCAGGTCGTGCCCGATCAGCATCCCGGCCGGATCGCCCACGCGCGACAGGGTCAGCGCCCCACTGGCTGCCCAGTCCTGCGACAGCTGGTGCTGGGTGAACTGGCCCAGCTTCGGGGCCCGAACAGTGCCGGGCAGCCCCAGGGCGAAGAGTTCCTCCTGCATCCCGTAGGGGCGCTCGACCCGGTAGTCACCGCCCGACAGGGCCGCGGACAGCTCACGCGCCCGCGCATCACACGTCGCCGCGTCCGGGCCCCACACGCTCAGGACCGTGACGGACTGCACCTCCACCTCGACCGAGGTACGCGCCATCCGCGCGTCCTGCTCGGCGAGGTCCCCGGCGGCCTCCGGCAGCGAGTGCGGCATCCCCGTGGGCTGCGCCCCGTACTGCTCGGCCTGGTCCAGCAGTTCACGCTTCTTGCGCTGTACCTGCTCCCGCGCCTTCTTCGCCGGGACCACGCGCAGGTCCACCGCGACGTCGACAGGGAACGGCAGCCCCTCCAGCTGCGCCAGGACGTCCGCGCTCTGCACCGCCACCGCCGGCGGAAGCTCGGCGAGCACCAGGTGCGCCTGGTAGCCGGTGCCGGCGTCAGACTCGACCTGCAGCCACTTGCGGCCCATGGGCGAGGACGTACCGGAGCGCCACCACGGCGTCCTGTCCGCCTTCGTGAACCCGGCGTGGTTGCGGCCGCCTTCGGTGAGACGGATGTTGCCGAGGTCTGCGTAGGAGGGGGAGGACAGCTGTCCGTCGCGGACCCGGCTGCCGAACAAGGGGCTGTGCTCGGCATCGCCCAGCAGCGGCTCCTCGGCCAGGCCGCGGTGGACGGCGTGCTGCAGCATCCACACGATCTCCGCCGGCGACGCAGGGCGCAGGCCGAGCCCCCCGCCCAACGAAGCCTGCACGCGCCCGGCCTCCTCCACCGCGGCCCGCACCTCCGCCTCCGACACCGCTACCGGCGGCAGATCCAGCGCCGCCGACAGCTCCGCGTACAGGGCACCGAGCGAGATACCGGCGGTGGACTTCTTCGCCGCGAGGGGGACAGCGAGCCACAGGGTCCGCTCGTGCATCTCCTGGCCGGTCAGCAGATCCACCGCGGCCGCACAGGTCTGCGCCCACGCGGGCAGACGCTGCCAGTCGACGCCCGCGACCATGCGCTCCGCGACCTCGCCCGGGTCGGTACGGGCCGCCAGGACCAACAGGCGCGGCTCCATCCCCGGCATCGAGCGGACCAGGGAGGTGACCCGGCCGAGGAGCTCCTGGTGGACCCGGGCCGGTTGGTAGCCACCGGGCAGGGGCGTCACCCGCCACAGGCCCCACACCTGCGAAGCGGTCGACCAGAGCAGCTGGCCGTGGATGTGCCGAAACGGCGGTCGCATCACACCGCCCCCTGTCGGGCACCGGCCAGCAGCCGCGACAGACCCGAACCGGCCGCCGCCACAACCGGCGCGGCCGGCACAGGGTCCGCGGGCGCGACGGCGGATGCCGTGCCGGCGGCCGTGGCCACGAGCGGCTCGAGGGCCGGCGCCAGGGTGAAGCGGCACCGCAGGTGCGAGGGACGCCGGTCGCGGGCGATCCGGCCACCCACCCGCCCGGCCGGATGCCGGGCCAGCAGGACCAGCACACCGAGCAACGCCGTGAACGGGTTCTGCCCGGAAATCTGCCCACCGCGCACCGCCCACACCGACGCGATCCACCCCACCACCGGGACCGGACCCGCCCACGACCACAACGCGAACGTCTTGATGAGGGTGAAAGCCCCGCCACCCAGCACCACCAGCTGCGCCGGCGTGTACGGGCCGAAAGGCACCGTCCAGTCGCCGAGCTTGCCCAGCACCCACGGGTGCCGTCGCGCGCTCGTGTAGACCCGGGCAACACCCTGCCCGCTCACGACGCACCGCCGTCCGTGTCGGCGTACGCAGTGTTCACCACGACGGCCTGGCCGCTGCTCTTGGCCGGGTTGTTGATCTCGTCGGAGAAGATCGATGCGAGCGATTCACGCGATTGGTAGAGGCCGAGGGCGATCACCAGCGCGATGAGCGCACCGATTCCGGCCTTCAGGGAGAACTTCCGCGCGACGGTGACCACGACCACCAGCGTCAGCGCGGCCTTGAGCCCGCTGTCGGCCCAGCCGGCCAGGGTCCCGATCAGAGAATCGCCGAGCGCGTCGAGCCGCCCGGCCAGCACCACGGAGTTCAGGGTGTTCATCGCCCACCACCCGGGACCACCGCGGGGGAGGAGGAGCTCTTCCCTGAGGGGACGTCGGTGATGCCGGACTCCAGCGCGCTGACCTCCCACCGCCCGGCACGGGCCGTCACCTCCGCCCGATAGACCAGCGGCCAGCGGACGCCCTGCTTGTCCTCGCCACTCACCCGGATCCGCACCCGCGCCCTCGTCCCGTCGACGGGGACCGCCGAAGCGGTGGCGACTTCGGTGTCGGCGAGGACGTCGGTGACCTCAATGCGCACGTACGGCGCCGTCTTCGGCGCGGACACCCGCAGCCCCGGCGACAGGTACCGCTCCAGTCCGCCGCCCTGCCCGCCGCCGAGGTAGGCACGCACGAACTCACCCAGGGACGTCTCCAACGCGCCGCCCGCCGGGACCCGGTGGGCGAGCTGCGCGGCGGGAACCGCAGCCGCGTCGGGGGCGGCGACCTCGGCGGGTGCACCGCCGATCGTGACCGGCGTGCCCTGCGTGCCGCCGGTCCCCGACACCGCGTAATACCGCACGAGAGGCGCCACCGTGTTCGGACCGCCGGCGGGAGCCGGTCCCGTCTGGTCCCGCAGGACCGCGACCACCACCGTCCACGTACCCGGCCCGACCACCGTACGGACGGCGACCACCCGCCCCGCGGCTGCGGCCGCGGGCGGGGCGTCGGTGGAGCGGGGCCGTCTGGGCAAGTCCACTTCGGGAGCCAGCGCCCGCACTCCGGCCGCGATGCCGTTGTCGGCGTCGGACCCGTCGGCGCGCAGCCACAGGTCGACGAACAGCTCCGCCGCACCCCGGGGATCGGCCGGAGTGCCGGCTTCGGCGGGGTGCGGCGCGGGCGCGGCCTGCACCACGGCGGTCGGCGGCGCGTAGAGAGTGGCGGCCAGGGCGAGAGGACCGGCGCCCAGGACACCCCACATCGCCAGGCGAACCAACCGGGGCCCGCGCGGTGCCATGCGGACCGGAACGGTCTCGGGGCGCAGCTTGCGCAGCGACGGCAGCAGAGATCGATCGGCGACACGGCTGCGCCGACTGCGAGGAGGAGATGGGGGAGCCATGGGGTGCCTTCCAGGTGAGGTGTTGTGCTCTGCCCTCACGAAACGGCGGCTTCCTCACCAGACGGCTCACCAGGACAACCCCCGCCGCATCACGACTGGAACCAGCTCGTGGTGGTGACTCCCCAGGACCTCCCCACCGCAGGTCACAGCCTCACGACGGCCCCCCGGTACAGCCGGAAGGCTTCCGCGCGCCGAATGAATCGTGGCGCACGCGGAGGAGAACCTCCCCGGCGCCAAGCACGACCGCCTTGATTCAACTCGCCCAGGACATGCCGCCCGCGGTCCTCGCCCCGCTCCTCGGCCTACACGTCACCACCGCCCTGCACTGGCGACCGAGCCACCACCGACTGGACCGCCGACCTCCAGGCACGCCGGCGTGCCTCGCGAACGGACGGCCGACTGCGCGACCGTGATCGTTTCTTCGGTGACAAAGGCCGCCCAGCCGGGTGAGTTGTCCCGCCGGCCTCTTTCGGACGAGCGGAGGGCCCGGCTAGAAAGCGGAGCGTGATCAAGAACCTGATGCAGCGTGGCCTGCCCGCGCTCGCCCTCGCCGCCCTGCCCCTCCTCGCCATCACGCCCCCAGCCTCCGCCGACACCAGCGCCGCGGCAGTGGCCGCCACCCCGGCCCCGGTCGGAACGGCCGGTGGCGCAGGGGTTCGCGCGCCGCTGCCGTTGTTCGAGGCCATCGACAAGCTGTCGGTCGAGGAGGAGCACCGCGCCGGCTACAAGCGGGACCTCTACAAGCACTGGAACCGGGGCCTGAACGCCGGCGACGGCTGCGACACCCGCAAGGAGGTCATCCTGGCCGAGGCGGGCGTGGCCCCGCAGGTCGCGGCCGGCTGCAAGCTGACAGGCGGTTCCTGGCGCTCCGCCTACGACAACGTGGTGGTGACGGACGCGGCCCGCCTCGATGTCGACCACTTCGTACCGCTGGCCGAAGTCTACGACTCCGAGCGGACGCCGTGGTCGGCGGCGCGGCGCGAGGCGTACGCGAACGACCAGGGGTCCCCGGACACGTTGATCGCGGTCTCGGCCGCCTCCAACCGCTCGAAGGCGGACAAGGATCCGGCGGAGTGGCTGCCGTCCGACGGCTCCTACCACTGCACCTACGCGGCGACCTGGGTGGGCACCAAGCTCCGCTGGGACCTGGCCGTCGACGACGCCGAACGAGAGGCCCTCCTCGGGCTCGCCGAGGACTGCTCCACGACCACCGTCGTCTACGAGCCCGCCCCGTAGGGCCGGTGGCAGCCGCACCACGGGGGAGCGGCTGCCCCACCGCCTTGACGACCCTGCGCGCTGTCGAGGAGGCGTGGACGGCCCTTTGGGCCGCCCGGATACGGGCCCCGTTCACGGGCAAAATAGCCGGTCCGAGGTCGGCCATGGTCTCGAAGGAAAGCTGTTCGCTGACAACAGAGTGCGGGGCGCGATGAATCCTCCTGGCGGCGGTACAAGAGCGCGCTTGACCAAGCGTCAACGCCTGGTTGCCACGGAGTGGGAGCCCAGGCGTTGCACCCTGCCTGGCATCAACGTCTAGTTGCCAGCTGGCGCCCACCATGCGGACGGCGACGGGCGACTCGATGTTCTTGAGGCTGTCGCGGACCGTGGCCGGGTCATCTCCTCGCACCGTGGTGGGCGAGGCTAACGGGGAAGCTGAGGGGGAACCTGGGGGGGGCGGCTGAGGGGGAACGTCGAGCGTCGGCGGCTGACCGTTCTTGCAGCTCACCACCCTTTCTGCGGGTGGTGACTGCACGGACTCACCCCTGTGCCCGGGAACAAGAGAAGGGGGGCGAGTGGGGTGTGTTCACTGCCGTGGGTCGCTCTGGGTGCTCCGCAGGGCGCTGGCTGTTGCGGGCGCGGTGCCGAGGGCTCGTGCCGTGGACTGCCGGCTGCCGCTGAGCTGCTCGGGTGATCTCAGGTGGCCCGTTGGAGGCCGAGAGCGGTCAATGCCTGGCCGCGGCGCGTCTTGGTGTTGGCACGGACCACGTAGGTGAGCGGGCGGTACGGTCGCCGACTGCGCCGGGGCGCTCTGGGCCGCGCACCAGAGCCTTCTCGCCGCCGAGGGGGACGAACTCCTGCACTGGCAGGACCAGCTGCCAGCGCTGGAAGGGTTGGAGCGCGGTGGCCGGTCGCGCAAGCAGCACGGGTGCTGCTTCTGTAGGTCAGGACGCGCGGCCCGCTGGAGGCCGAAGGGGCTTCGCCCCGGAACCCGGCTCTCTACGATCAGCGCATGGTCTCTGAGTGGGAAGTTCGGTTCAGGTCTCTGGACGGTACGACGCTGGTCGGGACGGTGACGGCTGTGCCCGGGTCGTCGGCGGTGGGCGCTGTAGTGCTGGTGCACGGCGCGGGCGTGACACGGGAGGAGGGCGGCTTCTTCACGCGGCTGGCCGCCGGTCTGGCCGCCGCTGGTCTGCGGGTACTGCGTTTCGATTTGCGGGCACACGGGGCGAGCGGTGGGCGGGCGCCGGACATCACGATCGCGGGGGTGGCTAACGACATCCGGGCGGCGAGTGATCACCTGCGGGAGGTGGTGGGGTTCGATGGCCCGTTCCATGTGGTGGCGGCGTCGTTCTCGGGTGGCGCGGCCGCGCTGCACGCCGGGTGCCGGCCGCGGGATGTGGATCGTCTGGTGCTGTTGAACCCGCGCCTGGACTACCGCGACCGCTACGTGGGCAGCCGCTCGTACTTCGACGGTGACTACATCACCACCACCGGCGCCCGGAATTTGGACGAGCGGGGGTACACCGAGAAGTCGCCCTTCGAGCTCGGGCGCGCCCTGCACAACGAGGTGTTCTATCTGGACCCGGACGTCTACCTCCGTTCGGTGCGGGCTCCGACCTTGCTGGTTCACGGGACGAAGGACACGTTCGTGCCGGTGGAGTCCTCCCGCCGCTACCTACCGGTCTTCGGCGGGCCCGCTGAGCTGGTGGAGCTGGACGGTGCGCAGCACGGTTTCGCGGTGCATGAGGATCCCCGGTACGCGCACCCGCAGTCCCAGGCGTGGCAGGCCGAGGTCATCGAGCGGGTGACCGGCTTTCTGACCGTCTAGATCGGCAGCGTGGTCAGGGCCTGGCGGAGTTCGCGGACGGCGGGCCGGCGGGCGTGGGGGCGTAGTTGGGCGGCGGTGCGGCGGAGTTCGCAGAGGGCTTGGCCGTAGCCGGGCCCGGCGGCGAGGCGGAGGGAGGTCAGGCCGGTGGCGGCTGCGTGGTCCGGGTCGCCGGCTGCGGCCAGGGCGCCGGAGAGGTGGGCGGTGAAGAAGGCCCGGTCTCTGGGCGCGAACACCCCGCGGGCGAGGTGTTCCTGGAGCAGAGCGACGGCGCGGGTGGGCTGGCCGGCCTCGCGGTGGCTGATGGCGGCCTGGGCCATCAGTCGATCCTCTGTGTAGCCGGCGCAGAGGGGGCCGGTGCAGCTGGCCGGAGCGGTGGGCCCTGCCTTCTCGAGGGCGTGGTGGGCCTCGTCGAGGGTGCGGGCGACGGTGTCGGGGGCGGCGCCGGTGAGGGCCAGGGCGCGGGCTTCCTGCTGGAGGGCTTCGGCGTGGGCGCGGGGCGGCAGCCGCCAGGGGCCGTGTGCGGAGGTCCGGGCGAGGTCGAGCATCCGGGTCGGGTCGTCGCGGTCGGCGGCCTGGGCTTTGCGGAGGAGGATGTAGGCGTGCATGGGGCCGTCGCCGGTGACGGTCGCCCACTCCACGGCGCGGTCGTAGAAGAACGCGGGCACGTGCGGCGGGGCGCCGGCGTCCCGGTGGAGCCAGGCGGTGAACTCGGCCGCCCGGGCGCCGAGGCGGTGGAGTTCGTGTCGGACGGGCTCGGGCGCCTCGCGGGCCAATTGCTCGATGACGACCAGAAGCTCGGTGGCGGCGGGCAGAGCCTGCCGGGGGCCGGTAGCCCCGTCGGTGCGGGCCGCCTCGTCGAGCGCGGTCGCCAGGTGGCCGACGAGAGCGTGATCGGTGTAGCGGCGCGCATGGCGGAGCGCGGCGGCCAGCCTGTCGCGGCCGGCGTCGGTGAGCAGCGGGGCGGCCCCGAGGACCCCCTGCAGGAACGAGCGCCTTCGCACCGGGTCCTCCGTCGTCATCTGGGCGGGCTTGGTGCCCGTGTGGTGGGGGCGGAAGCCGAGCTGCTCCAGCGGCATCCCGAACATGGCGGTCAGCACGCGGCGGGCGCCGGTGTTGGGCCATCCCGGCTTCGCTGACTCCCATCGGCGGACCTGCCGTACGTCGATGGTGCCCGGCTCGCCGAGAGCGGCCGCGTGCGTGGCGTAGGCGTCGGCGACGTCGGCCTGGCTGTGCCAGCCGCGCTCCAGGCGGGCGCTGCGGAAGGCGGGGTTTCCCGGGATCTGGGACATCTGTACCCCCAGTTGCGGCCGTCCGGCGACCAGCGGCCGGACGCGGGTGTGGGACAACGACGCTACCGCCGCGAGATGTCCTGTGATGTGTCCTCGCTGCTATCCGCGGCCCTGCCTACGGTCAAGTATGAGAGCCCGCCGGGCAGATATCCGGACCTCTCGCCACCGTGCTCTGAGGAAGGACGCGCATGGCCACACCGGTACAGGCAGGCATCTTGGCCGTGACGTGCTACGTCGAGGCCAGCGCGACAGCGACGCCGGACATTACCGCCCTCGGCGACAGGAGCACGTCGTGAGCCGTGATCTCGGGTTCGGTCACGAGGCCCACCCGTGGATCGGCCGTCTGGTCCGCGATGTCGCCTCCGGCACCGAAGGCATGCTGATGGCCGTGGTGGTCGAGGAAGTCGCCACCCACGCGGGTCCGCGCTGGACCCGGCGGGCATACATCCGCCCACCCTGCGGCGGTCGAGAGCTCCCAACCGCACTTGGCAACATTGCGCCCGTCACGGCCCTCTGAGCCCGACCGCACGCGGGGCCGCTCTGCCGCACCCCTACTGCGTCACGTCTTCTACCCGACCCTGTTGTGGAGGCATCGTGTCCGACCGCTTCACCCTGGCCGCTCTCGCCGGCTCTCTGGTCCTCGTGCCCGGCGCCGCCGGTCTCATCGGCTTCCGCATCACCGCGCGAATCCGTGAGCTGGGTGCCGGCCCGGTCTCCCTGTGCGCCATGAACGCCTACCCAGAGCACGTCTACACCGACCTCGTCGCGGCCAGCGCGATGCCTCCCGCTCCACCCTTACCCGGGGTGGCTCCCGGCGGTCCTGCTGGTGATCAACATCGGAACTTCATCACGCAGTTTCGATCTATTCGTTCTCCATGCTTGTTCAGATTGAGGCAGTTTTGGTCGGTCGTTCATTTCTGAGGCTCCGGATCCGTAGGTGAGTGACGGCGCAGAACGCGCCTCCGCCGACGAAGATCTGGAGCCCTTGCATGACCTGGGAGCACGTCGAGCACATCTCGACGACGTTGAGCGTGGTCAACACGCTGGGTGCCCTTGGGTGCCAGTCCTGGGCCGTGAGTTTGCGCAGGCAGCTGAACCGCCTGAAGCCACAGACCACCACGGCAATGCAGGCGCCACCCGCAACAGAGCGGGCATGTCCGCGCAGGGTGCGGGCTGTCGTACACGTGACGGCATCGGACGGCCGTGTGGTCACCGTGACGCTGGATCACGCATGCGCCGCCTCGGAGCCCTCCGAGGTGACGTCTCGGTGGTGACCGACGGCACCTCGGGGGATGCCCTGCTGCGGTTGGAAGGCGACGTAGGCCAACAGCTGCTGGGTATCTATCCGGACTACATGGACGAGGCCACACGATTCCTGCGCATGTTCGCCGGCATGCCGCTGGACGAACGCGAGGACATCGCGCAGCAGGCTTTCCTCAACGCGGCGGAGAGTCTGCTACGCCGGGGGGTGGACCCCGGGGAGCGGTTGATGGGCTATCTCCTTCGCACGGCGCAGCGGCTCGCTCTCAGCGGCTACCGCTCGAACCGGACCGTGGCGGTGGACAGCGAGGTGCTGGACCACCTGTGGGAGCAGCAGTCGCAGGTCATGGACGATCCGTGGGACAGGCGGCGCGAACTCGTCGACGCCGCGATCGCGGCGATGGACGAATCGACGCAGCGCTGTCGCGTCGTCTACCTGACGAGGCTCGGCTTCAGTCCCAAGGAGATCGCGGACGAGCTGGGGATATCCCGGAATCAGGTCGCAGTGCAGCGGCGACGGGCAGTCCTGGAATTGCAGAAGAGACTCCAGGGAAAAACTCGCCCAGGGCAGCCGAGAGAAGAGCAGCAAGGGGAAGAGGGCTCAGGTGAGTGACATGAGCGAGTACGGCGGCGGCCGGCGCGCGGAGCGCCGCGGGCAGGCGATGCCTCCAGCCGGGCTCGCGGCCTTGCTGGCGTCGTTGAAGACGCCAGACGACTTCTGGGATCGCCCCGACGGTGACTGGCCGGGGTGTGGTGCCAGCATCAGGGGATCCCGTGACGCCCGTGCCCACGCCAACGCGTGCTACCGCCTGGGCTCCCAGGCCCTTAGGCGGGGCGATCTCATCAAGGCGGCGAACTGGCTGAGCACGGCAGCGCAGCACGACCACCCGGGCGCGTTGTTCCGCCTGGCTGTCGTCGTCCATCGTCAGCTCGGTCCCGACGGCCGTGCCGACGCGCAGTTCCTGGTGGCCATGGCCGCGGAGGCCGGCCACGGTGACGCGCGGGTCCTCCTGGAAGAGACCGGGGTCCGCAGCAGCACCCCCGGCGGCCCATGGAGCGGGCAGGTGCAGGACGAGGAGTTCATCACCGAAGTCCGCACCGCCCTGGGCCGGGCGAGCCGTCACGTGCCTGCCCCCCAGCAGGCCGCACCACCGGATGCGGGCGCCCAGACGGCGCGCGGGGGCATCCCGTGCGGCGCGGACTCGGGGCAGGCGCCGGAACACGGCACGCCCTGGTCCGTCAATCCGCTGCGTCCTCCGGGCCTGACGGTCGCCGCCCGGCAGGTCCCCGGGCGCAGCCCGGCGCCCGAACGATGGCGGATGGTGGAGCGATCCCTGCGGATCCTGCACACCCTTCACGGATCCTCGGTCGCGCTCAGCCCGGCACAACTGGTGAAGGCAACGAGCCTGCCCAAGCAGGTCCTGGAGCGGTTGCTCCACTGGCTGTGCAGCCAGGGTCTGGCCCAGTGGCTGTCCGACGGCGGATTCGTTCCCGGACCGGTACTGGGCGCGCTCACCGACCGCGGGCCGGGGATGGCCGCAGACGCGATCGAGCAGACTCTGGCCGCACTGCGCGACGCGGTGGGCGCAGCGGTCTACGTCAGCCGCTACGCCGAGGGAGAGATCAACATTTCGCGGTATTCGGCCGGTCCGCACGCCCCACAGGTCTACGAATGGGTGGACTTCAAGGCCTCCGCGCACGCCAGCGCCGTCGGCAAGAGCCTGCTCGCGCAGCTGTCGTACACCGAGCGGATGGACCACCTGTCCCGGCACCGGACGGCACGGCTGACATCCCGGACGATCACGGATCACAGCGAGCTGTTCCAGGACATCGACGGCCGCGGCCCGAACGCCGCGCAGTTCGATCGCCAGGAGTACTCCACCCGCGAGGTGTGCGTGGCCATCCCGCTGCACGGGGGCGGGCAGGCGGACTGCCTGGCCCTGTCACTGCCCGTCGCCCAGCAGCACCGGCTCGAGGAAGCCGCCCGCATCCTGTCCCGGAAGTCCAACGCCGTCCTGCTCTCCCTGCTCCTGGCAGGCGACCCTCCGGTGGAGCAGTCGACCCAGCTGCAGAACTCGATCGTCGTCGTCCCACCTCTGGAATGGACGCAGAAGCCACAGGACTCCGTCACCCTCGTCCCGCCCGCCCAGGCCATCCTCATTTCCCACACTTTGCGGACACCCCACAGCCCGACCGATACCCCGACTGTCCAGAACGCCGCCGCATCTCGCCTCGTCGACGACAGCCAAGCCGTAATAGAGGAGGACACACTCAGCCAAGCCGAATCCGCCAACGAGACCGCCCAGTCCGATCCCAGCACCACGGACACCCCCGCCAACCACACTTCTCAAGTGGTCACCATGGTGCCCATGGGCGAAGCCTGCCTCGTCTAGGTTCTCCCGCAGGCCCCTGCTGGGCCCAGCCTTCCGGATCAGGGCCGGGCCCGGCGCGCCTGGCCATGCTCCGCCGGACACCCCCCTAAACCCCGGCGGCAGCACCGACGACTGTCGCGTCCGCCGCCTCACCGTCCACCTCCCGCCCGCCTACGCCCAGCGCCTGTTCGACGCCCGCGCCCAGGGAGCGGATGATCGCGACCTGCGCGCGATCGTCGCAGAGGGGCTGCAGGAGGTCTACTTCAAGGACGGCGGCGACCAGGGCCGACCAGCTCCGGGTCGAGTTCACCAACATCGACTACTTCGACGTTTCCTTCTGCACCCCGCCGCCGGGGCACGCTCCGGCAACATCTGACTGAGCGCGCGCGGCTGGCCCGCATCAACGAGGGCCTCGGTGGGAGAGTGGACATGGAAGCGGAGACGGCTCAGCTGCTCCCCACGCTTCTGCCGAAGCCAGTCATCCGACGCTGGCGTGTAGGTTCCGCGGTTATGCGAACACGCAAGGGGCCGATTCGCTCATGTCGCACTGGCTGATCCCCGGGCGCCCCGGGGATCAGCCGGGCTCAGCGCCCCATCCGAAGAGGGGCTTGGCGCCGTCCGGCGATTGCCTCCCAATCGTGTACGGCAACGCGGCCGTCCGGACCGGGTGCGCTGGCCCTTGGGCGTAGAAGGTTTTCCTTCAGGGCAGTTGACGTATCCGCAGGTCGCTTGTGGGGGGTACCGTCCGGGTGAGGAGTCCAGAACGGAGAGGTGCCGTCATGACGCTATCCCCTGACACTGGCATCGGGGCCCGCGTGCGCGTGGCCCGGATCGCGGCAGGCCTGACCCATGCTGAGATGGCCGGCCTGGTGGGCCGCTCCGAGCGTTGGGCCGAGGACGTCGAAGCCGGTCGGCTCCCGCTGGACCGCTATTCGCTCATCACCGCCGTAGCCACGGTGTGCGAGGTCGATGTCGTCTGGCTGCTCGGCCAGCCCTACCGGCTGCGCCGCGAACAGGGCTCGGCGGTTCCGCACGTGCCTGCGCTCCGCGCCGCGTTGCGCCGATCCTCGCTTATCCTGTCCGGCCATCCCGGTCTCGTGCCATCCACGCCTGCTGCCGACATCCGGCGCATCCGGGACCAAGCAGCCGCCACGAATCGGCACCGCCAGGGCGCGAACCTCCCCGCGGTCGCCGGGTTGCTGCCCGGCCTCCTGGAGGACCTCAACACCAGCATCCTGCTCCACGAGCGCGGCACCGCCGAGTGGGAAGAGGCCCTGCGCCTCTTGGTCGATGCGGCCCGCAACGCCCGCCAGACCCTGAACCAGACCGGCCTGCCGGACCTGGCGTGGGTGTCTGCGGAAGTCGCGGCTGGCGCCGCGACGCAGGTGGACGACCCGATCGTGAAGGCGGCCGTCGCCTGGGACCGGTGCGGGGCCCTGCTCCACCAGGGCTCGGCTCGTGAGACGCAGGCGGTCGCGGACGCCGCCCTGCGCGAGCTGGAGCCACTGTCAGCGTCCGGGGACACCGACGCCCTCGTCCTCGAAGGTGCCCTGGTGCTGCGCCAGGTCGTCGCCAGCGCTCGCGCCGGCGACGCCGACGGTGCCTGGGACCAGGCCGCCCGCGCGGTGGAGGTCTCCGACCGCCTCCCGGACGGCCATCACGACCTCCGCTGGCAGACCGTGTTCTCCCGCGCCAACGTTCTCGTCCACACCACCGAGGCCGGTGTCGAGGTCGACGCACCCGACACCGGGCTGTCGTTCGTCGACGACGTCGACGTGAGTGCGATGCCGAGCCGGGAGCGCATCACCCACTACCGGATCGACGAGGCCCGGGCGATGCACCGCATGGGCCGCTCCGGCGATGCCGTGGTGACGCTGCGTGCGGCCGCGCAGCGCGCCCCGCACTACGTGCACGCCCACCCGATGGCGCGTGAACTCGTCGGCGACCTGGTCCGCCGAGGGGTCCCCTCGCAGGCCGCGGCGCTCTCCGGTCTGGTGCGGGGGATGGAACTCGTGTCCTGACCACAGGGCGTGCATATGCCAGTTGGGCGGCCTACAGACTTCCTGTGGGTCGCCCTTCTGCTTTGGCGAGACCCTCGTGCCGTGACCATCACCTACGGTTTTCAGTCTGACACGGGGGGCGACATGGGCGAGATCCTGCAGGCCCTGCACGGCCGCGACAGCATCGAGAGCGCCGCCGCCTACGCCCGGCTCGGCTGGCCCGTCGCGATTGGGCACCGCCATCGCACCGGTTCCGGCTGCACCTGCCAGGACGGCCCAGCCCCGACCGCCTGCGTCACCCCTGGAGCCCACCCGCCCGGGGACGACGTGATCCCGCTGGAGCGCGGCGGCCTCACCGCCGCGTTCGAAGCCGCCCCCGGCGCGGGAGTCATCGTGCCCTGCACCCGCTTCGACGCACTGGTCGTCGCCCACTCCATCGGCATGGGTGTGATGCTGCGCGCCGACGCGAGCAGCCTCCACGTCCCCTGCCTGACCGCCGGACACAGCACGGCGACTCTGCTCGTGGAAGCCGGAACCGGCAGCCTGCTCGCCGACTGCCCCCAGGTGGACGTCCGCTCCGGACCTGACGCGTGGGTGGCCATGCCGCCCTCGTACGGCGTGCGCTGGGACACCGCACCGGACGACGAACTCCCGATCCCACCCGCCGAGGCCGTGCGCCCGCATCTGGCCACGGCCCTCAAACTGGCCTTGGCCGCCCGCGCCCAAGGATGACCGCGGTGGCTCGCCGAATCGAACGCCGGCCGGACGCGAGGTCCCCGCCGTACGAAGTCGGAGACCACGACGCAGGCAAGGTCCCGGCTGGCACCGCGTCGCTTCCAGGACAGCGAGCTGTCCGAAGCCCGCTGGGTTCGCCCGGCCGAGGCCATGACGCTTACGGACCCGAGTTCGTTGCCGCCCCCGGTGCTGCTGCCTCCATGCCCGCACCGCCGCCCCGGCACCCGTTCGCGCATGAGGCGAACCTGCAACGGGCCTTTGACCTGCACAGCACCGTGCCAGTGAGGAGGACTGGCACAGGCTGGGACTCAGTGCCGCTGCCTGCGCGGGCAGCAGCACGTGAGACACCCCGAGAACCCCAAGAGATAGGAAGATCCGCATGTTCCTCGACATCCCGAGCGAACTCGAATCAGCCCTGATCGACCGTCCTCTCCCGCCCTGGGAACTGGACGGCTCACTCCTGGCCCAGGCCACCATGGACGAGTACCGGACCGAGCTGACGGCCACCCCGCGGTTCGCGGAGACCGCTGCGACGCTGCGTCACGCACTGGATGGAGAGGGCGGCGGATACGCCGTGCTGCGCCTGGGAAACCTGGCCAAGACGCTGGGGGCTGACGACGATCGGTTCCTGCGGCTGGCAACGGCCTTCGCGGCCGAGGTAGGCGTCCCCTTCTCCCCCTTCCCGCGGTGGCCCCTCTGGAAGAACATCGGGGTCAAGGTCGACAAGGACCCTGGCAAGTCCAGCGGCATCGGGTACAACGCCTTCCACATGGACCTGGTGAACGGGACCCTGCCCCCGGACTACACCACGCTCCTGTGCGTCCGCCCCGACCCGCTCGGCGGCGGCCCCAGCATCCTCTCCGACCCCCACGCCGCAGTGGCGCGGCTGACGGAGAACAGCCGCGCCCTACTGGCAGAGACCGCCTACAACTACGGGACCTTCTACGACCTGCACGGCGTCGGCCAGGAATACAACCCGTTCCCGATCCTGGACGGCTCCACCCCGGGCAAGGGCTTCGTCCGGTTCACCGCCAAGATGCTGAACAGGTCCCAGATCGACCCGGTGCACGCCGACGCCGCCCGGGAGCTCGCCGACGAACTCGTCGCGGGCCAGGTCACCTTCATGCTCGAACCCGGCGACTACCTCATCGTGAACCAGCGGCGCTTCCTGCACGGGCGGGAAGCGCTCCACAGCGGTCAGGAGACCGTCCCCGTCGCCGACAGGCGCCTCCTCCTCCAGCTGTTCCTGCGCGCGCCGATCACTGCCCCGTCAGCCTCGCAGCCGGCCGACGGCACCAGCTAGCCGTCCGAGCCGGCATGGCCCTGCCGCAGGGCCTCCAGGGCCATGCCGGATCTAGATGCGCGAGTTGCGCAGCGACTGCCACACTGCGCCGGCCAGTGCCCGCGTCGCCCGCGGGACCGACAGGTGCTCGTGCTCCCGGTACAGCGCCCAGTTGTACGGCACGAGCGAGAGCTTGTTGGAGGACAGCGATCCCGCCTGATGGGCTCGGTAGACCGCGAGCGGCTCGGCCAGACCCCGGGCGGCATGGCCGTCTCGCATGATCGAGAGCCAGAGGGCGTAGTCCTGTCGCTTGCGCATCTCCGGCATCAGCCTCGTGCCCAGGGCATCGCGGTCGTACATGGCGGTGAGGGCTCCGATGTGGTCCTGGCCCAGCATCGCGCGGTAGTCCACGTGCTCCCGCGCGCGGACCACCCGGCCGTTCGGGACCCAGTCGGTGCTCTCACCGTCGTAGTCGGCGTCCATCTTGAAGTACGACGTGAACGTCAAGGGCGCGGCGGCTTCCGCGGCGAAGGCGAGCTGCTTCTCGGTCTTCTCCGGCAGCCACATGTCGTCGCTGTCGAGAAAGGCGATGTAGTCCCCGCGGGCCCGCTCCATCGCGAGGTTGCGGGCCCGGCCCGCACCACCCCGCTGGGGAGCCGTCGCCGGCTGGACGCGATCGTCCTGCTTGGCGAACTCGCGGAGCAGGTCCATGGAGCCATCGGAGGACTGATCGTCGGTGATCAGCAGCTCCAGGTCGCTATGGGTCTGGGTGAGCACCGAACGGACCGCTGCACTCAGCGTTGCTGCCGAGTTGTACACGGGCATCACGACAGACACCAAGGGCACAGCGATCTCCTTGCCAGACCAGGAACGACAGTCCATTCAAGCACCGCAATCGAGGAGGAACTGCCATGCACATCGTTGTCGCTGGTCAGGGCTACGTAGGGCTTCCGCTGGCCGTACGGGCCGCCGAGGTGGGTCACCGGGTCGTCGGCTACGACGTGGATCACCACCGCGTGCAGCAGCTCGCCGCCGGCGATTCATACGTGGAGGACGTGGCCCCCGCACGGCTCCGCGCGGTCCTGGACACCGGCGCGTACTTTGTGACCGCCGACGTCGGCGAGCTGGCCGGCTACGACATCGCGGTGATCGCCGTCCCGACCCCGCTGCGGGACGGAGTGCCCGACCTGACCTACATCGAGGCCTGCGCCCGGACCCTGGGTGAGCACCTGTGCCCCGGCGCGACCGTGGTCTTGGAGTCGACGACGTATCCCGGCACCACCGAGGAACTGCTGCTGCCGATCCTGGAGAAGTCTTCGGGCCTCAAGGCCGGGGCGGACTTCCGGCTCGGGTTCAGTCCTGAGCGGATCGCCCCCGGCAACAAGAGGTGGTCGTTCGAGGGGACGCCGAAACTGGTGTCCGGTATCGACACCACATCACTCGAAGTGATCAAGGGGTTCTATGACGGCATCTTTCACACCACGGTGCCGGTGTCCGGGCCCAGGGTCGCCGAGCTGGCCAAGCTGATCGAGAACACGTTCCGGCTCGTCAACATCTCCATGATCAACGAGCTGGCGACGCTGACCGGACGCCTCGGCGTGAACATCTGGGAGGCGATCGACGCCGCTGGCACCAAGCCCTTCGGCTTCACCCGGTTCACCCCGGGGCCGGGAGTCGGTGGGCACTGCCTGCCCGTCGACCCGCTGTTCCTCGCCTGGAAGATCCAGGACGAGCTCGGCGTCCCCTTTCGGTTCGTAGAACTCGCCGCCGACGTGAACCGCCGCATGCCCGACTACGTCGTCCAGCGTGTAGTGGCCTCACTCGACAATCGCGGCGTGGCCGTGGCCGGAGCCCGAATCCTGCTGCTCGGCCTGACATACAAGATCAACGCCACCGACCTGCGCAACTCACCGTCGGCACGTGTCGCCGAACTCCTGACCGACCTCGGCGCTGACGTCCGCGGCGCCGAACCCAACCTCCCGGACGGCGCCGACACCGAGCTGCCAGTCCGTCGGGTGGACGCGACCCCGGAGGAGGTTGCGGCAGCCGACGCCGTGGTGCTCCTCATGGACCACGCACGCTTCGATCTCCCGATGATTCAGCAGAACGCGGCCTGGATTCTCGACTGCCGCAACCGCATGGCCGGCGCGAATGTCGAAGTCCTCTAGCACTCCCTCCCCCTGACCGCTGACCGCTGACCGCTGACCGGCGCCCCCGCCCCTCCCTCAGGAGTTCCCCTTGCGCGACGAATGGGAGCACGCCCACACGGACTACACCCTGCCCGCGCAGCGCCGCAGCCCGGCCTCGCTGGCCGACAGCGAGGCCGACTGGCGCGACTACCTGGAACACTCCACCCCCAACGGCTGGCTGATCCGGAACAGCGCCATGACCGAAGCGCTCGTCGGCGGCAAGCCGCTGCACCTGCTGCATCTCACCCGGGGCATCGACGCCATCCGCACTAGCGGCCAGGTGCACGTCTCCGCCGGCTGCCTCGTCGGGGCCCTCTACTGCTCACCCCTCACACCTCAAGGCGAGGGGCTGCGCCCCCACAACCTCGGCGCGTATCTGATGCAGACGAAGCCCTCTACCACCCCCCTTGTCTTCGAGGTCACCCCGGACGCCCCGACCCGGCCCAAGGGCATCGACTACCTGCATCTCGGCCCGATCCACCTGCGTACCTACCTGCGCTACCAGAACCTCCTCACCCCGGCCGAGGCCGACCAGCTTGACCACGCCGTCCTGGCCAGCCTGCGCGCAGCGGCCCCGTTCCTCGACCTCGCCCTGTGCAACGCCACCGGCCACGCCACGCCAGCAGCCCAGTTCATCGACCAGCTGGCCGATGCCATCCCCCACGTGCCGTTCCTCGGCTACCTGTACTTCGAGGTGCTGTCCGAATACCTGATGCTCCACTCGACCACGCCGGAGACCAAGGCCTATGCCGAGCAGGGGGAGCTGAACAACTGGCCCTACAAGCGGCTCGCCTTCGCCGCCGTGGACGGCATGGACCGGCTGTTCGACCTGGCCCGCTTCAATCCGCGCCACCACCGGCTCGTTCAGCTCATCGAAGGCCCGGAGCCGGATCTCGCTCCGGGCCTCGCCGAATACGTCCGGCGAAGGCTGTCCCACCTGCTCGCCCGGACTGCACTGGACCCGTCCCGGGACGCGTCAGCCCTCACCTTCCAGGGCGCAGATCTCGATACGCTCCAGAAGGCGGCTCCGGGCCTGATCGGCCAGATGATATTCCGCGAGATCCGGTACATGACCCGCTACAGCCTGCTATACCACTGCTTCGAGAAATCCAAGGCTCTTGAGGCGTGGGAATACTGGATCGGCGAAGGAATACCCACACCATTCAATGGGCTCCTCCCCAAAGGGGAGATCGGAATACATCCCGTCTATCCCCGATCATCCGTCAGGGTCTGGACTGCCGAGCAGGACGGCAAGGGGCACTTACATCCGGTGGAGGAGGTCATGGCCGTCGTCACACCGCATCTGGCGTCCTGGTGGGCGCCTCCCCGCCAGGGCGTGATCTAGGTGCGCGAATGGGTCACGCGTCGAGTCGGCCATGAGGCGCGACCTCCAATTCCAACCCAACGGTTACCGAAGATTTGGGGCTCCGCATGACCGCCGAATTCCTGAACATCCTGACCGGAATCAACCGCCCTTCCGCTCCCTCGTCGGGAAGCATGATTCTCGTCAACGATCTCTACGGCGTAATGCCTGACGCCCATACGACCTTCCTCGGCAGGCAACCGGTCGATCCGGCCTGGCAATCTGCATTCGGTCAGCTGATTGCCCTCTCCACGGTCAAACGCCCCCATGGCCCCGACTTCGGGGCCTACTTGGACGAGTTGACCCGTGAGGTTGGTGCGCTCATCGAGAAGATCCAGCCCCAGGTCATCCACGCCCAGTACCTCGGGTTCGCTCTCAGCCAGGCCTTCACGCGAACCGCCGGCAACATCCCGATCATCGCCATCGCCCACGGCCCCGACGTGATGGTCGCGGAGCGCAGCGTGTGGGAGCGCGAAGGACTGAACGAAGTCGCTGCAGCCAGCGCTGCAATCGTGGCTCCGACCTTCGCCCTCGCGGACCGTATCGACCGACTCACGGGACACCAATTCACCGACCGGCTCACCGTCATCCCCTGGGGTATTCGTTTGAGCGATGCCCGGGTACGCGATCACCCGACAGGGGGAGGACCCCTGGCTCTGGTGCACGCCGGCCGACTCGACGACAATAAATCAACGATCACCGCCGTCGAAGCCCTCGCCCTGACCGAACAGCCGCACCACCTGACCGTGATCGGTCAAGGAGTTCTACGGGAACATCTGGAACTACAAGCCAGCGAGCTCGGGGTACGGGATCGCGTCCAGTTCGAGCCCTTCCTGCCCCGCGGTGAGCTGTGGCGCCGCCTGCCGCACTTCGACGCCTTCGTCGGCACCACCAAGGGCACCGAAGCCTTCGGTCTCGTCCTCATCGAGGCCCAAGCCCACGGACTGCCAGTGGCCTACTCCAACCTTCCCGAGGTGAGGGAGATCCTCGGAAACACCGGCGTCCCCTATAACCCCGGCGACCCGCAGTCGCTGGCCGGGGCCCTCGATGAGCTGGGCCGGGACGTTCACCGCCGGAAGGCGCTGACAGAAGCGGCACTCATCAACGCGTGCCGATACGACATCACCACCACCAGTCGCCGGCTCCGCGAACTGACACTCCGCTTCACCCTCTAACCCCGATGTCGCTCTCGCGCCGCGGCGACGCGCCCGACCCTTCCTCGGAAGGACCGCGGTACGCCGTGCGGCGGTCCGGGCGGGCGTGGGCAAGGTGATCACAGGGCGCCGCGCTCCGGGTACACCGATACACGCTCCGCCGCATAGGTGCCGTCCGGCAGCACCGCGTCGGTCAGTTCGAACTGCTCCCGCTTCCCCGTAGGGCCGCTCCAGGTGACCCGGACCTCGGCGGGGCGGCTGCTGGGACAGTGAACCGGCTGGCCGTCGGCGGCCCAGGCCCCGAGCAGGGCGTAGGTACGGACCGGCTGCCCGGCCGCGGTGGTCCCTGGGGCACCGGGGTCACGTCGGGGGCGGCCGGGGCCCGGCGCTGGCGGAGCCAGCCCCATACTGCGGCCCCCAGCAGCAGGGTGAGGCCCGCCCAGGGTCTCCGCGGTCCAGCCGGTGAGCACGTCGGTGAGCATGTCGGTGTCCTTCTCTAGGTGATGACGGGCGGAGCATGAAAGGGGCCGCGCCACCCGGGGAAGCGGCACGATTCAGGCAGTTGAAGCGCTGCCGAGTAGGGTGGCGCCCGAGATCCGCGCGTCACCCGGTGCATATCCGAACACTGCCCCTGAACCGGCATGAGAGGGATGGGCAGAACATGGCAGAGCGACGCATCGCGGTGTTCGGCGCCGGATACATCGGACTGGTGACCGGAGCGTGCCTCGCCGAGCTGGGCCGCCAGGTGGCGGTCCGGGACATCAACCCCGAACGCGTCCGCATCCTCAACGCCGGTGACGTCCCCATCCACGAACCCGGACTCGGCGACATGATCGCCCGCAACAAGGAACGCCTGACCTTCACCGAGGACCTCACCGAGGCCCTCACCGGCGCCGAGATCGCCTACGTGTGCGTGGACACCCCGCCCTCGGCCTCCGGCGATGCCGACCTCTCCCGCGTGTGGGCCGTCGTCCGTTCCCTGGCCGACGTCC
Organism: Streptomyces sp. NPDC005533; assembly: GCF_042871845.1. Lineage (NCBI taxonomy): Bacteria > Bacillati > Actinomycetota > Actinomycetes > Kitasatosporales > Streptomycetaceae > Streptomyces > Streptomyces sp. NPDC005533. The sequence goes on from NZ_JBIAJH010000047.1 coordinate 30,904, forward strand.
GCGACCTCAAGGCCGTCGTCATGAAGTCCACCGTCCCCGTGGAACCGGGGCCCGCGCCCGCGCCCTGCTCGACGAGGTCGGTCTGGCCCACGTGGGCTACGTCTCCAACCCCGAGTTCACCGCCGAAGGCCGCGCCATCCAGGACTTCATGGCCCCCGACCGCATCGTCATCGGACAGGACAACGACACCGCCGGCGCCCTCGTCGCCGCCCTGCACACCGGCATTGACGCCCCGGTGGCGACCATGGACGTGAAGTCCGCCGAGATGGTCAAACTCGCGGCCAACGCCCTCCTCGCCACGAAGATCAGCTTCGCCAACGAGATCGCCACCCTCTGCGAGAACACCGGCGCCAACGTCACCGAAGTCCTCGGCGCCGTCGGCATGGACCACCGCCTCGGCGCCCACTTCCTGCGCCCGGGCATCGGCTGGGGCGGCTCCTGCTTCCCCAAGGACAGCGAAGCCCTGCGCCAGATGGCCTCCAATACCGGCTTCCACCCCCAGCTCCTCACCGCCGTCATCAACGTCAACAACATTCAAAAGCGCCGTGCTATCCAGCACCTCAAGGACGAACTCGGCGACCTCGCCGGCAAGCGCATCGCCCTCCTTGGCATGGCCTTCAAGCCCGGCACCGACGACATGCGCGAAGCCCCCTCTACCGTGCTCGCCAGCCGCCTGCTCGCCGAAGGCGCCCAGGTCCGCTCCTGGGACCCCCTCGCCCGCCCGGCTGCCAGGGAACCCTGGGACGCCACCACCCGCTACCCGACCCCCCAGCAGGCCTTGGCCGACGCGGACGCGGCAGTGATCGTGACCGAATGGCCTGAGCTCGCCGAAGTCGACTGGACCGAAGCGCACAGCCTCATGCGCACACCGGTCATGTTCGACGGCCGCAACCTCCTCGACCCCGCGCGGCTGCGCAAGATCGGATTCCGGTACACCTCCGTCGGTCGCCCCTGACCGGAACAACCGAGAGGCGCCTCCCACGTACAGGGAGGCGCCTCTCGTCGTCAGGGGACGAGCGCGGACAACTCCTCGGCCACCGCCGGATAGGAGTCCCGGACGCCTGCCTCGTTGCCGAGCCGGTGGCGCTCCACCCTGGTCGACTGGCCCCTCAAGGAAGCGAAGCTCAGCCAGCCGAAGCTATCCGGGCCGGTAAGGCGATCACCTCCATGTCAGCAGGCGAAGGTCATTCAGCGTCGCCCCAACCAGAGCTGTTTGTTCGCACTTGCCCAACCCTTCCGCGCGATACCACCCACACCGAACCCGACGGCTCCCCGACCGCCTGGCGGTACTCCCTCGCCGACCGCTCCTGGGCCGCCGTACGGTGGCCGGAGGAGAACGGGCCGGGCATCGTCTACCAGCACGGCCCACGACGCCTGTGGGACGCCGTAGAGGCCGCCTGCGGGTGGTGGGAAGCCCAAGGCAGCCCCACCCTTACCCGTTTCGGCCTTACTGTGGGCCCCGACGGTGAGACACCATGGCTGGACGCCCCCGGGAACCTACTGCCCGGGGCCCGCTGGCGATAGGAGAGGCGACGTGGACGCCGACAGGGAACCGCTCGCCGCATGGGCCGAACGCCGCGACCGCCGACGCGAGTCCGACAGGCAGATCACCGGCCGCCGCCGCGCCGAACCCCTGGACCCGGCAGCCCGCGGCCGAGCCGCACACCTCGCCCCCGACACCCCCCGCGTCCTCCTCGAGCTTGACGACGAGTCCGGCGAGTGGCTGCCCGCCGGAGTCGCCGACAACGCCGCCGAGGCCGCCGCCTTCATTCACGGGTGGTGACACCACAGCCCCACACGAACCATCCTGCCCCCTGCATACCGCTGCAGGGGGCTTCTCATGCCGTTCGGGGTCGTTGAGCCTGACCCGCTGCCCCCTGTTTCCGCAGTTCAGCCCCGATTGTCAGACCCTCCCCGTAGCGTTGTGAGTCCTACTCGTGGCGGCTGCGGGGAGTACCAAATGGACGACGACCTTCAGACCGACAGCGACGAAGACCTTTTCCGTAACCCCGTCTATTACGAACCGGCCGGCCGCAACCTCGACCTTGACCGTCCCGACCTCGGCGTCCCGCAGGGCCAAGACCTCCTGAACGTGCTTCTGCGCATGCGAGGACGTGTCCCCGTCGAAAAGCGCGGACTCATCTGCCCTGACTGCCGGGACCTCCGGGGCCGGCGCGTCCCCATGTACATCGTCCAGCGTGACGGCGTATTGCTTGCCTCCCACTACCGGAAACCTGGGGAGAAGCCCGTCAGCCATGAGTCTGACGAGCATCTCGCCCGCAAGGAACGCGTCGCGAAGGACTCCGAAGATCACGGCTTCCAAGCCGACATTGAGTCGCCGGCCGCGGACGGGCACGCGCGCCTCGATGTACGCATCAACGGCGCCGACGGCATCGTCCTGGGCTACGAGCCTCAGCTGAGCCCAGCTCGCGGAATCCGTGCACGGGAGGGGTTCCGGCGCCGCGGCGGTATCCGGTCCGTCTGGGACTTCGCCGACCCCGACCACGCAGGCATCGGCACCGTCCCATACGTCCGCACGCCCAACCTGCCGGCCTCCGTCATCCGTGTGCAGAGGAATCCCATCGCGGTGCAGGACGGCAACTTCGTCCTGGAGGAAGGCAAGTGCAGCCCAAGCGGCGCGCTGACCCGGTGCCCAGAGAGACCTTACGACCCGGAGAATCCCATCCACAACGGGTACTGCGGGGGCTGGCACCGCGTCCTCGTGCCCGCCCACCAGTCGAGCACCGCCACAGGGGAAGGCAGCCTGACCCTCACCCGGTTCATCGTTGAAGCTGCGGCCGGTGAGCGGATTCCGTTCCAGCGGGGCGGCCATCACGGCTGGCTCCTCGCACAGCAGTGGCAGCAGTACCTGGAGGCGAACGGGCCCGCCCTGGACGACAAAGGGCGCCAGCCATCCGTACGACAGGGGGACCGGCGGGACAGGTGCACCGAGGACCGTCCGGCTTCGGAGGTGCGGGCTGTACCAAAGCAGAGATGTGGCAGCCGCGCGATGGTCCTTGAGTCCCGCCCCAAGGAAACCGAAGCCGCCAAGGTTCCGGTCGATGCGTCGGGTCAAGCCATCCCGCTCTGCCGCTTTGGCTGCGGTCAGCCCGCAAGCCTTCCAGGCCCTGAAGGGCTGCCCGAGCACTTCTCGTGTCGCAGGAAGAACGAGGCGTGATCCGTCGGCCACCGCTGACCGCCCCTCACCGAACAGCGTGAGGCTCTTGCCGGACCGCTCCGGCGCCGAAGAGCGCAATGCCGCCTGGGGCTGAGTGCCCTCCGGACAGGGCGCCGTTCTGCGTCTCGTCTGGTGTCAGGTGCTGCGCATCCCGAGGAGGACGGCCAGGCCCACGACCATGCCCACAAGCGCGATGTAAAGGGTCAGAGCGATGCCGAAAGCCGCAGCGCCGCGGCGGAGCCGGTCCGGCCACTGAGATGCAGTCGAGTGGGGCAGGGCGGCGGAGACGGCACCGATCAGGAGTGCCAGTAGGAAGCCGAGGCCGCACAGCAGGGCGATAAGGGCCCAAATGGTCATCACAAGCCGATCTCGCGGGCCGATCCCCTCGGCGGAGACGCGGCCGTCCAACATGACGGCCATAGTCTTACTCTACCTAGGGGTCTATGTCTATCTCTATCTAGCTAGGTAGTAGTAGCCTGTGGGTATGGGTGAACCGAGAATGACACTGGCCACGCGGGCCGTGCTCTCCGCGTTCCTGGCCGCCCCCGCCGATGAGCACTATGGACTCCAGATCGCGGAAGCCGCGGAACTTCCAGGTGGCACGATCTACCCGATTCTGATTCGCCTGGAACAGTGCGGATGGCTGGAAAGCCGGTGGGAGGACATCGACCCTCAAGAAGAGGGCCGCCCGCAGCGCCGCTATTACCGGCTGAGCGAGCGCGGGGCACAGGCGGCTACCGCTGCGATGGCCAAGGTGATTAGCCGCAAGCGTCGTACGCTCCTGTCCGCGCGCCCCCACGGCGGTATGGCGTGATCGAGAAGGGCATGAACGACATCGTCGGCACCGCCGGCCTCATCGTGCTGTTACTGGTGATGCTGCTCGGCATGACGCGGACTGCCCGCCCAAAACGCCCCGGGAAACGTCCCCGGCCTTGGGCAAGAGGCCCGGTGCCCGCACGCAGGCCCCAGCAGGTGATGCTCGCGGAACACGCGGCCCTGTGGCGGGCACGAGCGAAGGAACTGGAAGACCTCGGGGATGCGGCCGGCGCTGAGAGAGCGATGCGGGAGGCGGATCTCTCGGAGGCGCGCGCAAGCTGGCATGAGCGCGCCTCTGCCATGTCCAAGGCTTCTCTTGCGGAGGCAGCAGACCGTGAAGAGGATCGCACGGCGGCCCGTGAGGCTGAGCGGCGCATCGCACTGGCGCTTCTCTTCATGCCGGCCGGTCAACGTGAGCGCTACCAGCAGGAGTGGAATGCCGAGATGGACATTCTGAGTGCACGAGAGGCGTCCACGTTCGCTCTCCAACTGCTCTGGTCGGCGCCGAGGACTGGAGCGATGCTGTGGCTCAAGTACACGTTCGGTCGGAGGCCCGCCTGATGGACGAACCGCGCCCGAGCGTCAAGATCGAAATTGCTGTGGATCAGGATGGGTATCCTCCCTCGTCCGCCAGGCGGATCGAGATCGTCGGCGAGGGGCAGGTCGATGACTACGTCCTTCGACGAGTCATTGCTCGTGCCGCCAGAGGGCAACGGGACTGGTGGTCTTACAGCGAGATCGCCGACCACATCCACGTACAGCCCGACACCGTGCGCTCCTACCGCAAGCACGGTCTTCTTCCTGCTCCCGGCCTCGTGGAGAATGGCAAGCCCTACTGGCAGGCTGACACCATCCGGGCGTGGGCGAGCAGCCGCCCCGGGGCTCCTGCGAAGCTTCCGGTCAGCCCTCCAGCGAACCCGGTTCGTGAAAGGGCTGCACGTCGCATCGCTCTCGCACTCATCTTCATGCCGATACGACACCGCGAGCGCTACAGGCAGGAATGGGCCAACGAGATGGCCCACCTGAGTCCCCAGGCAGCGGCAGCGTTCGCATTCCACTTGTTGCTTCTGGCACCGAAGATGGGCATGCAACTGGCGCTCCAACGGATCTTCGGCCGGGAGGCCGCCTAACCCCGAAACACAGCCCCCGTACGCCGACCTCGCCCTGACGGCCCCGTGGACGCTGTGCCGCCCGCAGACGACGGACCTGGCCAAGGCGAGGGAATGGCTGGAGTCCTGGACGGACGTGTCCAGGGTGGAGGGGATTCTGATCAAGCCCCTGAACAGCCGCTATCTGCCCGGATACCGCGGCTGGACCAAGATCCGGAGGCGGGACACCACGGAGGCGATCGTCGGCGCGATCACCGGCACCCTGACCCGCCCGCAGCTCCTGGTCCTCGGCCGCTACGACACCGACGGCCGGTTGCGCGCGGTTGGCTGGACCGTACCGCTGCGCCCGGACGCCGCCCGACAGGGTGCCGAGCACCTCACCGCGGCCGCGCCGGGCACCCGTGGGGGGCCGAAGTTCTCGGCGGCGTGGGGGAGCCGCGACGTCCTGGACACCACCCTCGTCCACCCTGGCCTGGTCGCCGAGGTCAGCGCGGATCGGGCCATCGACCACGGGGGCGTCTTCCGCCACCCCCTCCGATTCCAGTGGCTGCGCCTTGATGTCGTACCCCGGTTCGGCGAGGGCCCGGCAGCGGCCGCCGGGTGACGGAGGGCGATGCCGCCCCAGTTGCCTTCTGGTTCCAGGGCGCCGCCCACGTTTGGCCGAGCCTAGCCCGTCGTGATCCGCGCTGTCGGCTGCTCGCCCGCCAACACCGAGCGGATCCGTCGCTCCATCACGTTCGCCCACGCCTCCGCCGACGGGCTCGCGCCTTTCTTCGGCGTGTCGATCTGTGCTTCTATGCCGCCCACGCGCAGCACGACATGGGCGAACCGCTCGGTCGTGAAGCTCAGGCTCTCGTCTCCGACCCCGGCATTCTTCGGGTTCCAGCAGTTCAACAGCTTGCGGACGAGGCCGAGGTTCCGTTTGGCCCGCCCTCTTCGTTCTCGGCCAGACGGAAGTGCGCGCCGTCACCCCCCCCTCGTTGCCCACGCTCTGGGCCAGCTGGTAGGTACCGCTGTAGCGCTCGGCGGCGTCCTGAGGCAGGGCGCCGCACGTCAGTAGGCCCCCATCGTCTGTGGCCGGGGCGGCGTCTCGCCAGCCAACGGACTTCTCCCCGGAGAGCCGCCAGCCCGCGGGCAGGTGCGCACCTTAGCGCACCGCAACGCGGAAGGAGCAGCCCAATGCTCCGTACCTCACCCGATGGAGCGGTGGCCCCGGTTGGGCTGAACCCGCTCCTCAGCCGATGAGCGGAAGATGCCGGGTCGGTGACGGACTGGACGGACGTGGCGACGGATCGGGCACGGGGCGCATGCAGGCCCCACCGGGTGCCACGGCTGGTCTTGGACGGTCAATGACCAGGATGGACGGCCTGGACTCCGGTGCCGTCGTACAGCTCGGGTTCCAGAGTGAGTAGGTACCGGCCGGCGGGGAAGTCTGCCGGCGGGCGGGCCGCGTGGATGGCGTGGACGGCCGCCCAGGAGTGCCCAGCGTGCAGGATCTCGGTGGCGGACAGGGCGGCGGCGGGGTCGAAGGGCTCGATCTCGATGAACCTAAGTCCGTTGATGTAGGAGAGCAGGCCCGGCCGCTCGGTATCATCACCCGCGGTCAGGGAGAGCACCGGCGCATAGAGCGTGCCCAGCCCGCCGGAGGCTTGGACGTAGAACGCGGCGACGGCCTCGTTGTACGGGTCCTTGGGGTCTTGGAGGGCGGTAGCGGTCGTGTCGTCCAGGACGACAGCGGTCGGTCCCATTACGCGGCCGCCGAGTTCTGGCCGGCGCCCAGGCGCTCCAGGAGTCCGCGGGCCTTCGCCTCGGCCTCCTCGCTCGGCACGGTGCCCAGCACCGAGGCGAGCTCTGCCCGGGCCTGCTCGGCACGCTCCGCGTACTCGGCCTGGGCCGGCCGGCCCTCGGCGAGCTGCCGGATCGTGGTGCCTTGCTCGGTTGCCAGCGCTGCCAGGCGGTCACGGGTGGCAGCACTCACCTTGATGCTCGTCTCGTCCGCTATGGGCAGGCTTCGAGGAGCAGCGCCTGGTCCCGCCGCCCTGTGCAGCTACCTGCTGCGTCGCAGGTCGGCGGACCGAGGCCGCAGCCCGGATCGCCTTGGCCCGCTCCGAGAACGTGAGCTGTACTCTCGCCCCTCAAAACTCAGCGACGCCAAAGGGCACGCCACCCGGATCAGTCAGATCCGCAAAACGGTCGGCCATCCAATGAACTCTACCGCCGAGCTTTGAGGCTTTAGTCACAGCCTTTGGCAAGGAACCCACGCTGAAGTAAGGGCGCCAGTGAGCATATGAACTCGCACCGGAAATGCTCGCGAACTCCTCGACTTCACCATATCTTCCTTTCGCGGCCATGTTATATCTTTCGGGGTTGCGACCTATGAGTAATGTTGGTTGCGCACTCCAATCGAGCGCGTCGCTATAGAACTTTACGATTTTATCCACCTCTGGCGTGCGCAGGTCAATCCAGCACAACCCATGCCGTCGGCCGAATGTGCTGAAGTCCCCAAATTTCGCCGTCTGGATGCAGCCGAATGAGCCATGCATTGGATCTCTGAAAGTGGCACTCCTTTCCTCAGCCTCACTTCCGCCAATGGACGTAATTATGCCGCCAGCCACAGATACGCCCACGATACTTCTATCCAAATTGTCACAGTAGAAGTTCACGTACCACTCCGGGTCGCCACCATACCCTGGCTCTACGATCGGGCTAAGGTAAGCAACATTCTTGCCATCGAGATAACATGAGAAGCCAGGGCCGCAGGCCCCAAAATCACCGTCCTCCACCATTTCCCACTCGAGTAGATTTCTATAGAAATCGACCACCAGGCCGGTGCCGAATCTGTACGACAGCCACCATGGGGTCCCAGAGACCGGTTCCACTCCCATGCCAGTTCCTCCGCTCCGCAAGGAAAAGAAAGGCATTAATTAACGACGCGCCGGCATCTCAGGAAAAACACGCCAAGAAGCCAGAGCCGCCCCCTGTCGTACTGAATTCCCCAGCTGGACAAATAAACTATTCAGAGTCGGCCTGTTTCATATAGGTAGTCAAGGATTTGTCCATCAATTCTGTCTTGGAAGTCATCGACAGCTGGCTTTGCGGCAGTTTTATATTCGTAACCGCACTGAACCCAGCGTTGAGCGGTATGCTCTGTGTTCATGTAGCCGTCCTCTACGCTTCCCACCTTGAAGTTAGGCTTGCCAGCAGACTGCCAGCAACTGTACAAAGACCCATCAGCGTTGACGACCGCTCCGTGCCGCCCGCCGGGCACTGAGCACGTTTGGCAAGTCGTCTTCATGCCAGGCCTAACGATTTGATATCCGGCTTCCGCCGCTGCAATGTGCCAGTCAACGAATGCCTTTCCCACTTCGGCGACTTTTTGCAGGTCGTTGGCGTACCCGAAGCCTGCATCTCCCACCCATGCGAAGCTCAACAGGCAGCGGTTGGGGTCGAGACGCCCCTCCCATTCGGAGAAGACCTTTCCGATTCCCTCATAGTTGCGGTGAGAGACGTTGATCCTTAGGGTCCACTGCAGATCAGTGACTTCCGAAGCGCGGGCCACATTGTTCACAATGTTGTCGAAGGTTGCTCCCCCAGCGTGCGTGACACGGATCTGATCATGAAGTTCTCGGTTGCCATCAAAAGTGACCTGTGCGCTCGTCAAACCTGCGGTATTGAGGTCTTGCGCCATCTCCGGAGTGAGGAGTACTCCGTTTGTGGCGATGCTGGCCGCGCGCATGCCAATTGAGCGGGCGCGATCCAGCACCGTCAGGCACCCCTGGGGGTTGAGGAGAGGTTCACCGCCGAACAGCAGAACGTCCAATTTTCGAAGATCGGCACATGCCATCCGCTCTGCTGTGAATTTGATGATCCGGTCGATGGTTTCAGAATCGAGTCGCTGGCGGCCAATTCGCGAGGGCCGGTTCCCACCTGTGGGATCCAATGCGGTGTTCTGGAAGCAATATCCGCATCCGAGATTACAGGTGGTGGTGGTGAGGACGGTCAACGCGAAAGCCTTTGGGAGCCGAGGCTGATATGCGCCCTTTTCTTGCAGGAATTCGTCGATGTCTGCACAGACGGTGCCGTCGGGCAAGACCTGACCCGGCTCCAGCAGGGTCCAGGTCTCGTTGCCGAGGAACCACCAGCCATAATTACTTCTGATCAGCCGCGGAGAGTCGACGTCGTCAAGGCGAGTGCCGATCATGAAGGGTCTCCCGCAATTGCCAGGGGCTTGCAGCTTCATACTGGATGAGGCTGCAAGCCCGGGTTGACATAGGGTCAGTCAGTCTGTGATGAAGAGCTTGCAGTACGGAGGCTCCTGGTCAGAGCCGTGGGTTTGTTGCTTGTCGGCGAGGGAGCCGCCACTAGTACCTCCGCCTCCTCCGCCTCCGCCGCCTCCGCCGGTGCCCCCGCCGCCTCCGCCGCCTCCACCACCGTCGATGTCGGCCAAAGATTTGCCGCCAATCTTGATGTAGAGGCCGCACCCGCCGCCTCCGCCGCCTCCGCCGCTTCCGCTGCCGCTTCCGCTGCCACTTCCGTTGTCGGCCGCACTCTTGGGCCCGCCGCGGCCTCCGCCGGTGCATCCGCCTTCGGTTTTGTCGCCCGCACTGTCGGGCTTTCGGAGGTCATCCGGGATTTCTGGCACCTTGAAGAAGATTTCGCAGAGGCCACCGGAGCCCTCCGCGATATCCATCAACCCGCCGCCGCCGCCGCCGCCGCCGCCGCCTCCGCCGCCTCCGCCGCCTCCGCCGCCGCCCCCGCCTCCGCCGCCTCCGCCGCCCCCGCCTCCGCCGTCGATGTCACCGGCAGATTCCTCAGTGAGGCCGGTGAGATCGAAGTACAGGCTGCAGGTCAGATCTCCGCTACCGCTGCCTTCGTTGCTGCATCCGCCCTCGTGGCGACCGACGTGCTTGATTGGTCTCTGCTTGGTCATTTCTGCACCTCACGTAGACGCAGGCCGTGACTTTTTAGTCACCGTACGATGCTACGACTGGGCTGCTAGGTTTGCATGCGGAGCCGCTGATGATTCGACACGTAGCTCGATCGGTCGTGTAATGGTGACGTGACTTCCCTCGGATGGCAGAGCCTGGGGGGACTACTCGCAAGCCAGCCGGCAGCGTGTAGTTGGGGTTCCGGCCGCCTTGATGTTTTCGCTCGGGGTGTGGATTCAGCCTTGTGGCATAACGGGTTTGATGGCGGTTGGTCTGGGTGGGAGCGCCTGGGTGGCATGCTCGCCAGCGCACCGGCCGCCGCAGCCCGCGGGGTCGGGAAGATAGACGTCCTGGCTCGTGGTGTGGACTCGGCCATCTGGCATAACGAGTACGACGGCGGCTGGTCTGGGTGGAGCTCCCTCGAGGGATCCTTCACGAGCGCGCCGGCAGCGTGTAGTTGGGGTTCCGGCCGCCTTGATGTTTTCGCTCGGGGTGTGGATTCAGCCTTGTGGCATAACGGGTTTGATGGCGGTTGGTC
>NZ_JBIAJH010000047.1:41570-48070 GCF_042871845.1 Streptomyces sp. NPDC005533
TCTGGGTGGGAGCGCCTGGGTGGCATGCTCGCCAGCGCACCGGCCGCCGCAGCCCGGGGATCAATGTTCGAAGTGCTGGCACTGGGCGCTGACAGTGCCGCATGGTGTTCGACTGAGGAGCGTCAGCAGGAGCGTCAAAAGGTCTCTGATGTGCGTCTCCACGCCAAAATTCTGGCCGACCCGGATGTCCCTGTCTCTCAGTCGATCGCAAGGATGGCAGAAATTTATGATGCAGTCGGCATATCCGTGGAACTCGCCTCCACAGAAGACCTTAATATTCCCGACCTGTTGGATGTCGACGTAGGGGGCTGCATCGAACAACGCACAACAGCGGAACAAGAAACGCTCTTCGCTCATCGCTCAGAGGCAGGCAGCGCCGACATAGTGGTGTATTTTGTGCGCTCTACTGTCCCTCCCTACAACGGCTGTGCTGCTCACCCTCCAGGAATTCCAGCTGTTGTAATTGCTCAGGGTGCGACACAGTGGACCCTCGCTCACGAAGTGGGCCACGTGCTAGGGCTGCGACATGTTGATGACAATGACAGGCTTATGACAGGAAACGGCACTAGGAACATCACCAATCCGCCCCCGGAGCTCGTGGCGGAAGAGGCTGTAACGGTGGTCAGGAGCGCGTTCAGTCTGGAGTCCTAGGAGAGCAGCATGAGTGCGACGATGGATGATGTTCTGGCGGCCCTTGGTCCTGAAGAACCCAATTATTCGAAGATAAAGGAACTCGGGCCCGATTGCCTTCCCCATCTCCAAGCTTTGTTTCGGGGGAATGATTCACTACTAGCATCGAAGGCTGCCTACGCTGCAAGCCTGCTGCCCAACACTGAAGCGCACGACCTGGTGGTGGATGCTGCGCAGAGCGACAGCCCTGCGCTCCGTGCCGCGGCCACCGGTGGGGCGAGCAATTTGCCCCTTCCGGCGGCGGCTGTGGTGCTCGTCGACCTTCTCGCGGACCGTGAGGTGAGCGTCCGTAACAAGGCGGAAGCTGTCGTGGCCGCAGACGTCGCCGACCGCGAAGGAAGCGGGGGGAGCACACTGGCAGACCTCATCGAGACCATCAAACGCGATCGCGCACGACGCGGAGGCGGTAGCGGTGTGGCAGACGTTGACGACCGTAAGTCAGCCTCACTGGCTGACCTCCGTCGTGGGCCAATAAATCTAATGCCGGGAGAGACTGGCCAGGAGTCCAGTGCTCGATCCGCCGTCAGACCTATCTCCTCACTTGGGGACAGAAGGAGCCCTGTAGCGGGAAACGAGGCTTCCGTGAGCCCGGCTCGCGGCCTTATGCCAGGCGAGCGCGCGGTCCGCCGCACCTGAGCGATGTCTAGCGTCCTCGATGGGTCGGTCCTCTTGCGACGCAGCTGGCGCCCCGTGGCCCCTTGGCTTCCCCACGTCGTCCAGTGCATCCATAGGGACTCACCGCGGCGACATCATAGTCAGGCTGCCTCCTCGGTAGCCTGACCACCCAACGAACCCATCCGAGTAATGACGAAGGTCAACAATCGAGCTCAGTGACCGCCGGAAATTGGAGGGGGATCGACCTCACTGACGATTTCCAGCATCCTGGCAGAGGGCATGTGCTGCTGCGTCACGATCTGCGGGCAGCGACGGCACATATCTGGGCCCTCCTGCTGGAACCAGCGACACTGCGCGCGGATCGGGCACTTTGGAAGTTGGTCGACCACCTCATCCAGCATCACAGTGCTACGGGCCGCGATTTGGCAGGCTGCATCTCTGAAATGAATGCAGGATCCGGTACGGCATGTGGCCGCAAACCGAAATACCTCGGTGGGTGCAACGGGCCATGCCAGATCAGTGATCTCTGGAGTCACCGGAATCACGTGCTCGGTTGGAACGACCCGCGGGTCACCCACTGAGCCTGAAACGACTCCAATGAGAACCGACTCGGAATGTGCTGGGGCGCTGGGACAGAGAAGCTGCTTTCCTTCTCTCACTGCCTCATCGTCTGACATGGGCGATCTCAACCGGGCTGGTGCGGTTCGATGCTCTCCACCTGAAATCCTCCTGTGCCCGCGTCGTGCTTCAGCGTCACCTCGAAGAGCTTCGGCGGTCCCCCATGCGGAGGGAACATTCCAGCGACGATAGGTCCAGGCTCAAGCCCATCAGTGAGGCTCCGAGCAGCGAGAGCAATAGCAACGCCCTCCGCAGCCGCCCTTGCGATATGTTCTGGAAGGATCTTTTCGGCGTCCATCATTCCTCCGGTCGCCTTGGTGATGATGGCGGCTACATTTCACCAGGCATGCTAAACGGCTGCAAGGTGCCACGCCATTGTCGGCGGTTATTGATGCGAAACCACGGGTTTCAGGGGTTTCGCCGCAGGCCCCGCCGCCTTCGAAGCCGGCCGCGCCGAAGCCGAAAAGCACGGCGCCGCCGGCGAGCGGGCCATGATGCAGGTCCGCCTCGACCTCGCCGTCTGCTTCGCCGACCCCGCCCGTGCCGGCGACGAACTCGCCCGGTGTGCTGGCCTCGTGCTGGTCCTCGTCCGTATGGGCTGAGCCTACCGGCCGTCGGCATGGGCCGGCCGGTCCGGACAACCAGGACCCACCGGGCCGCCGTCCACAGGCTCATCCGGAAGGAAGGCGGGTGCGACATGGTCGGATTGGTTCGGCAGGCAGCCTCCTGCATCGGTGTGAAGGCGAGGCCCATGTCCATCAGACATGACTTCATGGGGTTGCTGGCAAAGACCGTTACGTTCTCCTTGCGCAGCCAACTGGTGCGCCTCGGCATGCGTCGCTACGACCTCAATCTGATCAAGGTCGGGCACGAACTCTTCGATCCGGTCGTCGAGCATCCACAGATCGACGAAGCCGTGATGCGGGCTCGGGAGGTGTACGCGGCAGCGGGCCTGGGGATCGGTCGAGTGGAACACTTCGTTATCAATGTGGCGTCCGCGTCCGCGGACGGCTACCTCGTCATCGACGAGGACGACTGCGAAGACCTCACATCCGACTGGAGCGTTCGCAACGGGGCACTCGACGTGTTCATCGTGCGTACCTACAGCGGTACGACGGCCGGCAGCTCGCCCGTCGGCGGCTCGTGCGACAAGACGGGCAAGGACCCGGACGGGCTGATCGTCGAATCGAACCCGGGCGGCGGCCTCATCCAGTTCTCACTCCCTCATGAAGTGGGGCACTTCCTCGGCCTTGAGCACCGGGACGATGCGGATGCGGTGATGTACTTCGCCGCGCCCGCCGGTGACCGTTTCAGTGCTGGAGAAGCCGCCCGCATGCACAGGCACTGCGCGATCAGGCCACCCTGCTGAAGGCGAAGGAGTCCCTGCCGTGTCGATCGTCATCGGCTCGTCCCGCGACCGTACAGCGGAAGGTATCCGGCGGGCGCTCCACACCGGAGCGGGGCGTCCCGCCGCACCAGCTGCCGCCCGGGCCCTGGCCTTCCTTCCCTTGTCGGACATGCCGGAGGAGGAGCAGGCCACTTTGGCCGTCGGCCTTCTCGGAGAGGATCAGGAAGCCTCCGTACGTGCCACCGCCCTGCGCGCTCTCGGGCACATCGGCGGCGCGACCGCCTGCGAGGCGCTCCGCCGGTCGGTGGACCTAGAGGAACCCCCGCTCGTCTGTGAGGCTGCCACGGCACTCGCCCACTGCGGCGGGCCGCCGGACCTCCGCGTTCTGCTGCACGTCGCACAGGACAGCGCCTCCGGCCTGGTGCGCCGGAAGGCGCTGGCCGGAGCGTGGATCCTGAGCCACCGTCACAGGCTGGAGGCCGAACTGGCTCCCTTCCCGGGCCTTGACGCCCCACTGCTGAGGCCCTCGGTCTCTGCCGAGCCGCTGCACCCCACCGAAGTCTCACCGGACCTGGCGGACGGAGCGCTGCTGGCCTCCGCCGGCCGGAACCGGCTCACGCTGTCCGGCCCGGCGGTAGCCGGTGCTTTCCGCCAGGGGCGCTGCGAACAAGTCGTGCTTGTCGCGACCGGCATCACGACGTCCTCCTGGACGGAACGCCGCGCACTCGCCGCTGCGGTGTACGGGTACAGCGCCCTCCAGCAAGCCACCCTCCGCTTCCTTCTGCTGACGCGCCCCATCGATGAGGACCGTGTGGAGCTCGTAGCGATCCGGCGCGGCGGCACGCCGTGTCTCCGTGGGGAGGGGCGGGTAACACCCGGCGGGCTCCAGCTCCGCCTGCTCTCCCTGGCCCGGCCGGGCACCATCGCGGCTGAGCTGGAGGCCGGGCTCACCGCCGACCATCACGTCGTCGTCCGGGGCCGCGCAGACCTCGTGCGCCAGGCCAAACGCGAACCGGAACCGTGCCCGGACGGTACACACGCCCCGGCATCGACCCCGGCACGGGACGCGTAGGAAGGCACGACGCGTAGGGAGGCGAAGGCCGGGCCACTGCCGGCAGAGGTCGGGGGCATCGCCCGCGTGGGCCGGGCCGCAGCCGCGCACTGGCGCCCCCGGCACGACTTCCCCGACCGCGGCACCAAGGCGAGCCCGGAGTTCGACCAAGCATAGGTGGTCGCCTGGCTCCTAGCCCACGGCAAGATCACGGTCCCCAGACATCACCCTCCGCCGTCCCGCTCGTCCCCGACGGCAACGCCCGGACCGGGGCGCGCCGATTCCGGCTGGAGGACCCGCACCTGTTCCTCGCCGACGCCGCGACGCCGAGGACCGCTTGTCGGCCTGGTCGACCGACGAGGACGCAGACGCCCTCGCCGCCCCGTCCGCTGGCACGTACGGGATGACCACCGGACACCTGGCCGCACCCGGGACACCGCCGAACGCCGTCATAGGGGGCGAGGCGCGCGTGGTCGACAGGTTCCGGTCGGGAAACGGGAGGCCTGCGCCTGACCCTGCCTCGCCGTCCCGCCTGCGCGGGGCCGCCGGGCGGGACCGCCGGGAGGGGCGGTCCCCCACGGGATCGCGTACGCGGATCCGGGGCAGCAGGGCTGTGCGTGCAAGCAGGGGTGGTGCTCGGCTCCTGGTGTGCCGCGCAAGGCGACATGGTGGGACCGGTGTTGGAATGCACCCCGGCGGCGGGATCCGCTGCAGCGGCCTGTCGGCCGCACGCTCAGCCACAGTCGGGTTCGCCTGGTCGGTGCGGCCCTTCACCGTCTGCTGTGGGGGTGTCAGCCGATGCGGCCGACGTGGATGACCACGATGGTGATGGTGGCCTCGGTGATCTCGTACATGCCCCGATAACTCCCGACGTGCATCCGGCGCAGGTCCGGGGAGCCGTAGGGGGTGCTGTCCTTGGGCCGGGGCTGGTCGGCGAGTAGGTCGACGGCGTCCATGAGCTGGCGCAGGCCGTCGGGGTCGTCCTTGAGGAACCGGGCGGCCGCGTCGATGGCGGACTCGTCCCAGACGATCTCGTAGGTCACCCGCGCTCCAGGCCGAGACGGGCACGGACGTCATCGTGGGGCACGCCTGCGGCGGCGCCGGCGGCCTTGCGCTCGCGGTACCTGGCCAGGGCCAGGGCGTCCTCCAGGTCGGCCAGCTCCTGGGGGTTGATGAGCACGGCCGCAGGCTGGCCGTGGTCGGTGATCGTGATGCGCTCGCGGGCGTGGGACGTGCGACGGACCAGTGATCCGAACTTCGCCCGGGCCTCGGTGATCGGCAGAGTGTCACTCATGCACAGAACTGTACTCTTCGCGCGCCTTGTGGCGAGGCTATTCAGCCGGTGAACAGAGCCCGTCTCCGAGCGTGCTCCGGGGCCAGGCCCGCATGTAGGCGGGGCCAGAGTGTGTCCGGCGCGCCGTGCACCATGCTGGGCAGCGCGGTGTGGCCGCCGTCGACTGGCACTTCTGCCTGCCCACGCGCCGCTCGCCGCGCAGGACGCCGCGGCCGCCGCCTGCTTGCTCATATTGGGCCGTCGGCCACGTTAGGCGGCTGGTCACCTGCTGTGGCCCAATCGGCGGCTGGACGTCAGCGTCGGGAGGGCGACAGGCAGGCGGGTCGTGCGCGGCTGTCGTGGTCCGGGTAGCGGGTGGATGGGGCGCCCGTTTGTGGTGATCTCCGCTCCAAGGCCCTGAGGCCCAGGCCGCGTACGCCGCCGAACCGCGCTTCGAGGTAGCGGGTGAAGGATGTGGAGAGGTTGCTTCGCCCGTCAGGGTGGAGCAACCCTCTTCCGGGAGGAGCTGGAGGCCGCCGGCGAAACCGTGAACGCCCGGTCCGCCGCTCTTCGGCGATGTTCGCGTGCGGGACCCGCGGCGGTCCGGCGTCCGGCGGATGGTGTCGGGGGATAGGAGGGCGAACCGGTAGAGGTCGCCGGACTACGTGTATCGCCCATTCGGTGTTCTGCTGGCTCGGGGTGAACCGCGGGGAAGGGCTTGCGCGGGGCCGTGTCGGGCGACGTAACGGGGGCATGATCGATGACTATCCGAACCCCGGCACGTCCTACACCTGTGACCTGCGGGCGATCGAGCAATGCTCAGGACTTGTGGATCGGCCTGGGGTGGGATGTTCTGCGGAGTGCGGAGGGCGTACCTTCCCAGGTGATCGACTTAATGTCACCGA
>NZ_JBIAJH010000048.1:0-43922 GCF_042871845.1 Streptomyces sp. NPDC005533
AAGCGACCGCTCCGATCCCCGCCGCCACAGCGGCATGAGACGGCTCTCAAGAGCCCGTCACTGCGGCTTGACAGCATCATTGGGAATCTCCTTCGTCGGGATCGCGGTAGTGAAGACCGCTACGGTCTCGCGATGACTCAATACTCCCGCTGGACCGCCGACAGAACGTCGGTCCAGGGGCCGAGCCCGACCCTGGAAATCTTCGGGGTGGTCCCCTGATAAACGGTGTGTGAGCGCGTGTGGGAACGGCTGTGGGAACGCCGCAGCCGGGCCCGCAGCGCCGGTACGACGGCCACGTGCGCGAGCAGCACACCGGCGGTGTTCAGCAGCACCGAGTCCACGTCGACGACCTGGCCCGGCACGGCGGTCTGGAGCATCTCGATGCTCAGCGAGACCAGCGCGCCCGCCGCCGCGGTCCGGGCCGTCGAGGACCACGCGGACAGCGTCGACAGCGCGAGCCTCCCGTTGACCAGGGGCAGCAGCACCCCCAGCGGGGCCAGCAGGGCCAGGCCCTCACCGATCCGCCGCGCGGCCTCCAGCGGCCCGTAGGCGAGGTCCGCCCGGATCCCCTCCAGGGGGGTCAGATTGGCGGCCGCGGCCCACGGCACGTCGAGGGCCCGCAGGGTCAGCCAGCCGACGACCAGGAGATGGGCGGCGAGCAGGACCCCGGCCAGGAGTCGGAGACGGAGAGGGATCGCGGTGGCGGTGGCGGCGCTGCCGCCGGCCTCAAGACGCTGCACACCTGCGAGGACGCGCCACCCGGTAGGGCCGGTTCCGCCCTGACGGGGGGTGTGGCCGGGAGCACCCGGCGCCGCCGCGGGCAGGTCAGCGGAGGGCGATGAGGACGATCAGCGCCAGCGCGCCGACCACGGCGGGCGCGATGATCTCGTACGACCAGCGCACGCGCACGCCGCCCTGGGCACCGGCCCGCTCGGCGCCGCGTTCGGCCAGCCGCTGCAGCTCGTCCACGATCCGGTCCGCACCGGCCCGCATCGGCTCGGCGGGCATCCGGGGCTTCTCGCCCGCGCCGCGCTGCTCCCGGTCCCGCAGCCCCTCGTAGCGCAGCCGCTGCCGGTTCGCCTTCTTGCGCTCGCGCAGCGAGACGGGCACGGACCACAGCTGGTACTTCGACCCCTCGGCCAGCACCTCCGCCGAGTAGCCGGCGCGTACCGCGTCCACGGCCGCCCAGGGCAGCTCGATGATCCGGAAGGGGTTGCGCACGCGCATCCGGTCGTCGTTGGCGAAGACGGCCGGGCGGACCGTGAACGCCACGATCAGCGGGACGGCGCACAGGGCCACCGCCAGCGCGATCCACGGGGTGTTCCCCGAACCGCGCAGCAGGGCGTCACCGCAGAGCCACGCCGTCAGCGCGAGCAGCAGGACCCCCGAGACGACGCCCATGGTGGAGCGGTAGACCCGGTCCTCGTAGACCGGCTCATCGGTCGGCTGCTGCTGGCTGCTCATGGGGTCGATTCTGCCCCACACCCTCTCAGCCCACGAGATCGGCGTACAGGATGATGTTGTCGGGCCGGTGGCCGTCGGTGATCTCCCCGCCGCAGGTGATGACGCGCAGCTCCGGGCGGGTGGTGTCGCCGTACACCTTGGCGGTCGGGAACGCCTTCTTGGCCACCTGCTCCAGCTCGCGGACACGGAAGACGGCTGCGCTGCCGTCCGCCCGCGAGACCGTGATCTCCTCGCCGACGCGCACGCGGGCGACGTCCTTCAGCACGGCCGGGCCGCGCGCGGTGTCGAAGTGGCCGATCAGCACGGCCGGCCCGGTCTCGCCCGGGGTGACGCCCTTCGTGTACCAGCCGATCTTGTCGCCGTCGGCCACGGAGGGCACCTCCACGCTGCCGTCGGCGGCCAGACCCAGCCCCAGCAGCGGTGAGGCGTCCACACCGGCCGCGGGGATCCGTACGCGTACGGGCGGGGAGGCGGGCAGCGGGGCGGACGCCACCGGGGCGGGGGCGGCGGTGGCGGGCGAGATCGAGGGCGGGGCGGCGGACGCGGAGGCGCTCCGGGCGCCCGCCCGGGGCGCGGGTGCGGTGGAGGGGGCCGTGGCGCAGCCGGTCAGGGCGGCGGCGAGGAGGACGGCGGCGAGCAGCGGGCGCGCGCGGTGGGCCATGAAGTGCTCCGGAGACGGCGGTCGGCGGGCCACCGGGTGGGTGGCCCGCCGGGGGAGGGCAGGAGGGAGGTGACGAGGGGACGTCAGCCCCGGGCGGCGCGGCGGCGCAGGACCACGCCGGCGACCAGGGCGCCGAAGGCGGCGATCAGGCCGCCGCCGGCCGCCAGGGTGGCGGTGTCGGCGGTGTCGGCGGTGTCCGAACCGGTCGCGACCGGGAGCTCGGCGCCGGCGGCCACCGGGCCCTTCGGGACCACCGACGTCTGGCCCGCGGTCTGCGGCCTGACCGGAGCGGGGGTGGCGGTGGGCGCGGGGGTGGAGGGCTTCGTCACCGGCTTGTCGTCGGTGAACGCGTAGCTCGGCTTGCAGCCCTTCGGGAACGCGGGGAACGCGACCCGGCCGACCGTGTCGTTGCCGCCCTGCGTCTTCCACTCGAAGACGGGCTTGGCACCGCTCGGGTTCACGATCCGGGCGATGATGCCCGCGGACTCGGGCAGCGAGGGGTGGGTGCGGTCCAGCTGGTCGAAGCCGCGGCCGCCGTCGCCGGCCTCCAGGAGGACCACCTTCGGGCCCAGCTCGGAGACGTACAGCTCGGCCGTCATGCCCGCGCCGATCGCCTGCCCGACCGGACCGACCCGGCAGTCCGTGCTCGCCTCGCCGGCGGGCAGCGGGTAGGACTTGGCGCCGCCGTCCGCGGCGGTGACGACGAGCACGGGGTGGGCGCTCGCGGCCTTGGTGAGTTCGAGGTCCAGGCCCTTGGCCTTGTCGTGGGGCAGGGTCCGGTCCAGCTTCGTCACGACGTGGACCATGTAGGTGTCGCCGGGCTTCCAGTCGGGGCCGACCTCGCGGATCCAGGCCTCGGGGCCCTCCTCCTTGTTGCGCAGCACCGCGACCAGGCCCTCGCCGACGTAGACGGGCTCGCCCTCGTAGCGGCTGTTGTCCGACGCCGCGGCCGGCTGCGGGGCCGTGGCGGGCGCGGCGAACGCGGCGCCGGCGGTCGGGACGAGCACCGCGCCGGCGAGGGCGACGGTGACTATCGAGGTGCGGAGGGCGGTACGCATAACGACTCCTTGAGGCGTGGGCGAGGAGAACGGAGGAGAGTCGCATGCCGCGTCGAGTCTGGTCGGTCTGGGTCACCGGGTCAGGTGTGGCGGGCTGCTGAGGACAAATCTATGGATCTGGTGCGGGCGGACGATCCGCCTCCTGTCATGGGCGCGTAACGGGCGAACGCGTGTCGGAACGGAGGTGCTCATTCCATGGTGGATCCCCCGAAAAGGGACTGCCGCCGGGGGCCGCGCACGCGCTCCCGTTCTCGGCCGGGGGGCGATAAGCGGGGCCTTTGGTTCCGAATGAATCGGAGGGTGGGGGTGACAGGTCGCTACGCGCGTAGATATGCTCATGTGGTGACCATGCCCACCACCCTCACCGCATTCGCTGACGTGACGACGTCCGACAGTGCGCTGCGCCGCTTCCTGCACGGGCTGCCCGGCGTCGACACTGTCGGCCTGGAGGCCCGCGCGGCCTCCCTCGGCACCCGTTCGATCAAGACGACGGCCAAGGCGTACGCCATCGACCTGGCCATCTCGATGATCGACCTGACGACGCTCGAAGGCGCGGACACCCCGGGCAAGGTCCGGGCGCTCTCCGCCAAGGCCGTCAACCCCGATCCGACCGACCGTACGACGCCCATGACCGCCGCGGTCTGCGTCTACCCCGACATGGTGGCCACCGCCAAGGCCGCGCTGAACGGAGCCGACGTCAAGGTCGCCTCCGTCGCCACCGCCTTCCCGGCCGGCCGCGCCGCGCTGCCCGTCAAGCTCGCGGACACCCGTGACGCCGTCGCCGCCGGCGCCGACGAGATCGACATGGTCATCGACCGTGGCGCCTTCCTCGCCGGCCGCTACCTGGAGACGTACGAGCTGATCAAGGCGATCAAGGAGGCCTGCGTCCGCCCCGACGGCACCGCCGCCCGCCTCAAGGTCATCTTCGAGACCGGCGAGCTGTCGACCTACGACAACATCCGCCGCGCCTCCTGGATCGGCATGCTCGCGGGCGCCGACTTCATCAAGACGTCGACGGGCAAGGTGGGCGTCAACGCCACCCCCGCGAACACCCTGCTCATGCTCGAAGCCGTCCGCGACTTCCGGGAGCAGACTGGAATCCAGATCGGCGTGAAGCCGGCCGGCGGCATCCGCACCACCAAGGACGCGATCAAGTTCCTGGTCCTGGTCAACGAGACCGTGGGCGAGGACTGGCTGAGCAACCACTGGTTCCGCTTCGGCGCCTCCAGCCTGCTCAACGACCTGTTGATGCAGCGCCAGAAGCTGAGCACCGGCCGTTACTCCGGTCCCGACTACGTGACGGTGGACTGATCACCATGGCATCTGTATTCGAGTACGCACCGGCTCCCGAGTCCCGCTCGGTCGTCGACATCGCCCCCTCCTACGGGCTCTTCATCGACGGGGAGTTCACCGACGCCGCCGACGGCAGGGTCTTCAAGACCGTCTCGCCGTCGTCCGAGGAGGTCCTCGCCGAGGTCGCCCAGGCCGGTGCCGCCGACGTGGACCGCGCCGTCAAGGCCGCCCGCAAGGCCTTCGAGAAGTGGTCCGCGCTGCCCGGCTCCGAGCGCGCCAAGTACCTCTTCCGCATCGCCCGGATCATCCAGGAGCGCAGCCGCGAGCTCGCCGTCCTGGAGACCCTGGACAACGGCAAGCCGATCAAGGAGACCCGCGACGCGGACCTCCCGCTCGTCGCCGCGCACTTCTTCTACTACGCGGGCTGGGCCGACAAGCTCGACCACGCCGGCTACGGGGCCAACCCGCGTCCGCTGGGCGTGGCCGGCCAGGTCATCCCCTGGAACTTCCCGCTCCTGATGCTCGCGTGGAAGATCGCCCCGGCGCTCGCCACCGGCAACACGGTCGTGCTGAAGCCGGCGGAGACCACCCCCCTCTCGGCGCTGTTCTTCGCGGACATCTGCCGCCAGGCGGGCCTGCCCAAGGGCGTCGTGAACATCCTCACCGGGTACGGCGACGCGGGCGCGGCCCTCGTCGAGCACCCCGACGTCAACAAGGTCGCCTTCACCGGCTCGACCGCGGTGGGCAAGAAGATCGCCCGCCACGTCGCCGGCACCGACAAGAAGGTCACCCTGGAGCTGGGCGGCAAGGGCGCCAACATCGTCTTCGACGACGCCCCCATCGACCAGGCCGTCGAGGGCATCGTGGGCGGCATCTTCTTCAACCAGGGCCAGGTCTGCTGCGCGGGCTCGCGCCTGCTGGTCCAGGAGTCGATCCACGACGAGCTGCTGGACTCCCTCAAGCGCCGCCTCTCCACGCTGCGCCTGGGCGACCCGCTCGACAAGAACACCGACATCGGCGCGATCAACTCCGCCGAGCAGCTCGCCCGGATCACCGCGCTCGCGGAGACCGGCGAGGCCGAGGGCGCCGAGCGCTGGTCCCCGGCGTGCGAGCTGCCGTCCGCCGGCTACTGGTTCGCCCCGACGCTCTTCACGAACGTCACCCAGGCGCACACCGTCGCCCGCGACGAGATCTTCGGCCCGGTGCTGTCCGTGCTGACCTTCCGCACGCCCGACGAGGCCGTCGCGAAGGCCAACAACAGCCAGTACGGCCTCTCCGCCGGCATCTGGACGGAGAAGGGCAGCCGCATCCTCGCGGTCGCGAACAAGCTCCGCGCGGGCGTCGTCTGGGCCAACACGTTCAACAAGTTCGACCCGACCTCGCCCTTCGGCGGCTACAAGGAGTCGGGCTTCGGCCGCGAGGGCGGCCGCCACGGCCTGGAGGGCTACCTCGATGTCTGAGTCGTCGTCGGCGCGTCTGAGCGTCTTCAAGACCTACAAGCTGTACGTCGGGGGCAAGTTCCCCCGCTCCGAGAGCGGCCGGGTGTACGAGGTGAGCGACTCGAAGGGCAACTGGCTGGCCAACGCGCCGCTGTCCTCCCGCAAGGACGCCCGGGACGCGGTCGTCGCGGCCCGCAAGGCCTTCGGCGGCTGGTCGGGCGCGACCGCGTACAACCGCGGCCAGATCCTCTACCGCGTCGCCGAGATGCTGGAGGGCCGCCGCGAGCAGTTCGTCCGCGAGGTCGGCGAGGCCGAGGGCCTGTCCAAGTCGAAGGCCGGTGCCGTCGTGGACGCCGCCATCGACCGCTGGGTCTGGTACGCGGGCTGGACCGACAAGATCGGCCAGATCGTGGGCGGGGCCAACCCGGTCGCGGGCCCGTTCTTCAACCTCTCCACCCCGGAGCCGACCGGTGTCGTGACCGTGATCGCCCCCCAGGACTCGTCCTTCCTGGGCCTGATCTCCGTGATCGCCCCGGTCATCGCGACCGGCAACACGGCGGTCGTGATCACCTCCGAGAAGTCCCCGCTGCCGGCCCTCTCCCTGGGCGAGGTGCTCGCCACCTCCGACCTGCCCGGCGGCGTGGTCAACCTCCTGTCCGGCAAGGCCGCCGAGATGGGCCCGCACCTGGCGTCCCACCAGGACGTCAACGCGATCGACCTGGCCGGAGCCGACGCGGCGCTGGCCAAGGAGCTGGAGATCGCGGCGGCCGACAACCTCAAGCGCGTCCTGCGTCCACAGCCTGTGGACGACTGGAGCGCCGACCCGGGCACGTCGCGCATGACGGCGTTCCTGGAGATCAAGACGGTCTGGCACCCGACGGGGTCGCTGGGCTCGGGCGGCTCGTCCTACTAGACCCGCGCCCGTACGAGACCGGCCCCGGCAGCGTCCCCCGCGCTGCCGGGGCCTTCGCGTACCCGCGCACCCGCCCCCTACTTCTTGGGGAGCACCGGGCCGAGCAGCGAGGAGACCGCGGCGGTGGGCAGCTCGCCGACGGACGGCCCCTGGGTCAGCACGCCGGTGACCATGCCGGTGCCGACGGCGGGGAAGTCCGCGACCTGCGTGGCCACGCCGTTGTCCAGCGGGTCCACGCCGGTGTGGGCGAGCGGGTTCACCTTGAGGTTCGCGATCGGGTCGGTGACCCCCGCCAGAGCGGCCGGTACGTCGAGTTCACCGGCCTGGGCACCCCCCGCGGCCAGGGCGAGCGCGGCGCCCGCCATCGAGACCGTCAGGCCCGCGGAACGGAGCCGGCTGCTTGCGGAGGAGGCTGCTGCGTGGCGTGCCATGGGAGTTCCCGCCCTGTGCTCGTCTAAATGTAGTGCGCCGTAGTCGTACGCGCACGCAGCGTAGTGGAGGTGTGATCCTCGATACCAACCGGTCACCGGAGGCATCCCCTGAGCGGGGGAATGGTTCACACTTGTGTTCCGTGAGCTCCTCCTCTCCTTTGCCTACGCGTGTCGTGCTGCTGACCGGACCCTCGGGGTCCGGAAAGTCCTCGCTGGCGGCCCGTTCGGGTCTGCCCGTGCTGCGTCTGGACGACTTCTACAAGGAGGCGGACGACCCGACCCTCCCGCTGGTCGAGGGCAGTTCGGACATCGACTGGGACTCCCCGCTGTCGTGGGACGCGGACGCCGCCGTCGCGGCGATCGAGGCGCTGTGCGCGGTGGGCCGCACCGACGTCCCGGTGTACGACATCGCGACGTCCTCGCGGACCGGGGCGGAGTCGCTGGACATCTCGCGGACGCCGCTCTTCATCGCGGAGGGCATCTTCGCCGCGGACATCGCCGTCCGGTGCCAGGAGCTGGGACTGCTCGCCGACGCCATCTGCCTGCGCGGGCGGCCGTCCACCACCTTCCGCCGCCGGCTGGCGCGCGACCTGCGCGAGGGCCGCAAGTCGGCCCTGTTCCTGCTGCGGCGCGGTCTGCGGCTGATGCGGGCGGAGCGGGGCATCGTGGCGCGCCACATCGCGCTGGGCGCGCACGCGTGCGGCCGCGACGAGGCCCTCGGCCGGCTCGCAGCGGCCGCCGCCGGCCGCCACCGCCACGCCCCCACTCCGGTCTAGGCCGTCTCTTTCGGATCGTGCCGGGCGGCGCGGGCGAGGCAGGATCCGGAAGAGACGGCCTGGCCGGGGCCCGGCCCCGGGCATGCGAAAAGGCGGGATCAGGCGGACCCCCGGCCGCTTGATCCCGCCTTTTCCCCCCGCGGCCCCCGTCCCACCCCCGCAGGACGGGCCCCCCTGGCCCGATGGTCTGTGTGCGCCGCGTTACGCGACGAGCTCCTCGAAGGACTCCGCCTCGTCACGGCCGAAGCTCAGCGCCTCGTCCTCCCGCAGGCGGCGCAGCGAGCGCCAGATGCTCGACTTCACCGTGCCGACGCTGATCCCGAGGATCTCCGCGATCTCCGGGTCCGTACGGCCCTCGTAGTAGCGCAGCACCAGCATCGTGCGCTGCGGCTCCGGGATCCGGGTCAGCGCCTGCCACAGGACCGCGCGCAGCTCCGTACCGCGCATCGCGTCCGTGTCGGAGGCCGTCTCCGGCAGCTCCTCCGTCGGGTACTCGTTCAGCTTCCGCCGACGCCACGCGCTGATGTGCAGGTTGGTCATCGTGCGCCGCAGGTAACCGCCGACGGCCGCCTTGTCGCTGATCCGGTCCCAGGCGCGGTACGTGGAGAACAGCGCGCTCTGCAGCAGGTCCTCGGCCTCGTAGCGGTCGCCGGTGAGGTGGAAGGCCGTCGCGTACAGGGCGGCCCGCCGCTCCTGGACGTAGGCCGTGAACTCCGCCTCCGAGGTGGAGGACGGCGTGTGCTGGGCGGGAACCGCCTGGTACTGGTTTGCGTCAATGGCTACGACGTGGGCCGGCCGGGGACGGGCGACCGCCACCGTACGGACACCCGCCCGGCGGTTCACATCGTGCAGCCGCGTGACAACCGCGCTGGTGTTGGTGCTGTGCAGCGTGTTCATCTCGCGCCCCCCGTCGTGGAGTGTCTCTGCTTCGGTCCGTTGTGCGTTGGTAGAAGACTGCCCCGCCGACTTAACCGGGGTGTCCGTCGACTGTCACAGCCCTGTCACAGCGACTTCCGTGCGATCGCCTCCGCCCGACGGTCGAACTCCCGACTGTCGGTGGGACAGAATGAGCCCGTGCCTTTCCTGTTGCTGATCGAGGACGACGACGCCATCCGCACGGCCCTCGAGCTCTCCCTGTCTCGCCAGGGCCACCGTGTGGCCACCGCGGCGACGGGCGAGGACGGCCTGAAACTGCTGCGCGAGCAGCGGCCGGATCTGATCGTGCTGGACGTGATGCTGCCCGGGATCGACGGTTTCGAGGTGTGCCGGCGGATCCGGCGCACCGACCAGCTGCCGATCATCCTGCTCACCGCGCGCAGCGACGACATCGACGTGGTCGTGGGCCTGGAGTCCGGGGCCGACGACTACGTGGTCAAGCCCGTCCAGGGCCGGGTCCTCGACGCCCGCATCCGGGCCGTCCTGCGCCGCGGCGAGCGCGAGTCGAGCGACTCGGCGAGCTTCGGCTCCCTGGTCATCGACCGCGCGGCCATGACGGTCACCAAGAACGGCGAGGACCTCCAGCTCACCCCGACCGAGCTGCGGCTGCTGCTCGAACTGAGCCGCAGGCCCGGCCAGGCGCTGTCGCGCCAGCAGCTGCTGCGGCTGGTCTGGGAGCACGACTACCTCGGTGACTCGCGGCTCGTCGACGCCTGCGTCCAGCGGCTGCGCGCCAAGGTCGAGGACGTGCCGTCCTCGCCCACCCTGATCCGTACCGTCCGGGGTGTCGGCTACCGCCTGGACTCCCCGCAGTGATCCGCGCGTTGCTCGCGGGCCGGCGCTGGACCAGCCTGCGGCTGCGACTCCTCATCGTCTTCGCGCTGGTCGCCCTGACGGCCGCGGTCTCCGCGTCCGGGATCGCGTACTGGCTCAACCGGGAGGCCGTGCTCACCCGCGTCCAGGACGCGGCGCTCGGCGACTTCCGGCAGGAGATGCAGAACCGTGCCGCCGCGCTGCCCGCCGACCCGACGCCGGAGGAGATGCAGCGCACCGCCGAGCTGATGGCGGGCAGCAGCCCCGGCTACAGCGTCCTGCTGGTGCACGAACGCAAGGACCATCGCCAGGTGTTCGGCGCGGCCGGCCCCGACTCCTTCGGGCTGCAGGACGTGCCGAAGTCCCTCCGCAACGCCGTGAACGACGAGCAGAAGACGACCGCGGCGAACGACGCCGAGTACCACATGTACTGGCAGCGGACGAAGCCGAACGGCAACCCGTACCTGGTCGGCGGCACCCGGATCGTGGGCGGCGGGCCGACCGGCTACATGTACAAGTCGCTCGCCCAGGAGCGGGACGACCTGAACGCGCTCGCCTGGTCGCTGACGATCGCCACCGGTCTGGCGCTGCTCGGCTCCGCCCTGCTCGCGCAGGCCGCGGCCCGTACGGTGCTCAAGCCCGTGCAGCGGCTGGGAGACGCGGCCCGGCGGCTCGGCGAGGGCGAGCTGGACCACCGGCTGGACGTGTCCGGCACGGACGAACTCGCCGACCTGTCGCACACCTTCAACAAGACGGCCGAGGCGCTGGAGAAGAAGGTCGCCGACATGAGCGCGCGGGAGGAGTCCAGCCGGCGCTTCGTCGCGGACATGTCCCATGAACTGCGCACTCCGCTGACCGCGTTGACGGCGGTGGCGGAGGTGCTGGAGGAAGAGGTCGACGACCTCGACCCGATGATCGCGCCGGCGGTGGCGCTGGTCGTCAGCGAGACGCGGCGGCTGAACGACCTGGTGGAGAACCTGATGGAGGTCACCCGCTTCGACGCGGGCACGGCCAAGCTGGTGCTGGACGACGTCAACGTCGCCGACCAGGCCACGGCCTGCATCGACGCGCGGGCCTGGCTCGACGCGGTCGAACTCGACGCCGAACGGGACATCGTGGCCCGGCTCGACCCGCGCCGCCTCGACGTCATCCTCGCCAACCTGATCGGCAACGCCCTCAAGCACGGCGGCTCGCCGGTGCGGGTGTCGGTGACGGTGGACGGGCCATGGCTGGTCATCGCGGTCCGGGACAACGGCCCGGGCATCCCCGAAGAGGTCCTGCCGCACGTCTTCGACCGCTTCTACAAGGCGAGCGCGTCGCGGCCGAAGTCGGACGGCAGCGGGCTGGGCCTGTCGATCGCCGTGGAGAACGCGCACATCCACGGCGGCGACATCACCGCCGCCAACGCGGCGGGGGGCGGGGCCCTGTTCACGCTGCGGCTGCCGGTGGACGTGGGGAAGGTGATCTCGGGTGACCTGGATGCGTAGGGCCCTGCCGGTGGTGCCGGCCGTGGCGGTCCCGCTCGTGGCGGTCGCCCTGCTCGCGACGTCGGGCTGTGGGATCAGGGCCACGACCGTGCCGGTGGACGTGGGACCGGCGCCGTCACGCGTGTCGTGCGACACCCCGCAGGCGCCCACCGGGCAGAGCGGGGTGCAGGGCTTCCGGGCCACGGTGGAACTGGTCTGCGGATCGCAGCTGGTGGGCGTGGAGCGAGTGATCCCGGTGCCCGAGAAGATGCCCGTACGGGAACCCGTCAGCCTCGTCGCGCAGGCGCTGCTGGAAGCGCTGGAGCAGCCGCCGAGCGCGGACGAGCGGGACGCCGGCTTCACGACCGGGGTCCCGGACGGCCTCGCGGTGTCCGCGCCGCGCGCGGGCGACCCGGCCGGCACGGTGCGGCTGAGCCGCAAGCCGGAGGACCTGCCGCCGGTGGCGCTGTCGCAGGTCGTGTGCACGCTGGCGGGCAACGAGGCGGTGTCGGCGGGGCCGGGCCCGGTGGTCCTGGGCGGACCGGACGAGGATCCGCCGCGGGCCTGGGAGTGCACGGAGGCGGTGCGCACGCGTCCCGAATCGGTCCCGACGCTGGGCGAAATCGTCCGCCCCTCGGCCTCCCCTTCCTGACGCGCCGCCCGCACGGCGCAGCGCGGGCCGCGTCCCCGGCTCAGCGCCGGGCCGCTTCCCCGGCTCCCCGCCGGAAACGACGGAGGCCCGGTCCCGCCGGACGGGGCGGGACCGGGCCGGGCCGGGGCCGAAGCCCCGGCCCCGTGACCGACGGACGGATCAGATGCCCGCCGCCGCGGCCAGGTCCTTCTTGATCGCGTCCAGGATCTCCTGGCCGCGGGTGCGCGCCGAGGCGAGGTCGGAGGCCTCGGCGACCGGGACGACCACCTCCAGGTAGCACTTCAGCTTCGGCTCCGTGCCGGAGGGGCGGACGATCACCCGGGCCTTGTAGTCGCCCTCCAGGTAGTAGCGCAGACCGTCCGTGGGCGGGAGCTTCTCCGTGCCCTGCGTCAGGTCCTCCGCCGAGACGACCCGCAGCCCCGCCAGGGACACCGGCGGCTCCGCCCGCAGCGCGGCCATCGCCGAGGCGATCACCGACAGGTCCGAGACGCGGACCGACAGCTGGTCGGTGGCGTGCAGCCCGTGGGCCATCGCCAGGTCGTCCAGCAGGTCGGTCAGGGTGCGGCCCTGCTCCTTGAGCTCCGAGGCCAGCTCCGCCACCAGCAGGGCGGCGGTGACGCCGTCCTTGTCGCGGACGCCCTCGGGGTCCACGCAGTAGCCGAGCGCCTCCTCGTAGCCGTAGCGCAGGCCCTCGACGCGGGCGATCCACTTGAAGCCCGTCAGGGTCTCCTCGTAGCCGACGCCCGCGGCCTCCGCGATCCGGCCCAGGAGGGAGGACGAGACGATGGATTCCGCGAAGACGCCCCGCGCGCCCTTGTGGACCAGGTGCTCCGCCAGCAGCGCGCCGACCTCGTCGCCGCGCAGCATCCGCCAGCCGTCCCCGGTGGGGACCGCCACCGCGCAGCGGTCCGCGTCCGGGTCGTTGGCGATCACGATGTCCGGGTTGACCTCGGCCGCCTTGGCGAAGGCCAGGTCCATCGCGCCCGGCTCCTCCGGGTTGGGGAAGGCCACCGTCGGGAAGGCCGGGTCCGGCTCGGCCTGCTCGGCCACCAGCACCGGGGCCGGGAAGCCGGCCCGGGCGAAGGCCGCCAGGACGACGTCCTTGCCTACGCCGTGCATGGCCGTGTAGACGGTCCGTACGCCCCGGGCGGACCCGGGGGTCAGGACGGCGTCCGTACGGGCCAGGTAGGCCTCCAGGACCCCGTCGCCGAGCTCCTCCCAGCCGGACTCCGGCCGGGGGACCGAGGCGAGCGTGTCGACGCGGGCGATCTCCGCCGCGATCTCCGCGTCCGCCGGCGAGACGATCTGCGAGCCGTCGCCGAGGTAGACCTTGTAGCCGTTGTCCCGGGGAGGGTTGTGGCTCGCGGTCACCTCGACGCCGGCGACGGCGCCCAGGTGCCTTATGGCGTACGCGAGGACGGGCGTCGGCAGCGGACGGGGCAGGACGGCGGCGCGCAGCCCGGCGCCGGTCATCACGGCGGCGGTGTCGCGGGCGAAGTCCGCCGACTTGTAGCGGGCGTCGTAGCCGACGACGACCAGGCCGCCGGCGTGGCCCTGGGCCTTCAGGTAGGCCGCGAGGCCCGCCGCGGCCCGGATGACCACGCTGCGGTTCATCCGCATCGGGCCCGCGCCGATCTCACCGCGCAGTCCGGCGGTGCCGAACTGGAGGGTGCCGGCGAAGCGGTCCGCGAGCTCCGCGGTGTCGCCCGCGTCGATGAGCGCCGCGAGTTCGGCCGCCGTCTCCGGGTCCGGGTCCTCCGCCAGCCAGGCCTGGGCCCGGGTGATCAGGTCGTCGTGTTCCTGCACTGCTTCCGCCTTACCTCTCGTACGTCGATCAGATGCGGGCGAGGACCTGCGTCAGCAGCGTGCCCATGCGGGCGGCCGAGTCGCGGCCGGCCTGGAGGACCTCTTCGTGGTTCAGCGGCTCGCCGGACAGGCCCGCCGCCAGGTTGGTGACGAGGGAGATGCCCAGCACGTCGGCGCCGGCCTCACGGGCCGCGATGGCCTCCAGCACGGTGGACATGCCGACCAGGTCGGCGCCCATGACGCGGATCATGTTGATCTCGGCCGGGGTCTCGTAGTGCGGGCCGGGGAACTGGACGTAGACGCCCTCTTCCAGGCTCGGGTCGATCTCCTTGCACATCGCGCGCAGCTTCGGCGAGTACAGGTTCGTCAGGTCGACGAAGTTGGCGCCGACGATGGGCGAGGTGGCCGTCAGGTTGAGGTGGTCACTGATCAGCACGGGCTGGCCGGGCTTCATGCCCTCGCGCAGACCGCCACAGCCGTTGGTGAGGACCACGGTCTTGCAGCCGGCGGCGACGGCGGTGCGCACGCCGTGGGCGACGGCGGCGACGCCGCGGCCCTCGTAGTAGTGGGTCCGGCCGAGGAAGAGCAGCGCGCGCTTGTCGCCGATCTTGTACGAGCGGATCTTGCCGCCGTGGCCCTCGACGGCGGGCGGCGGGAATCCGGGCAGCTCGGTGACGGGGAACTCGAATTCGGGGGCGCCGAGCGCCTCCGCGGCGGGGGCCCAGCCGGAGCCCATCACGAGCGCGACATCGTGGGATTCGACGCCGGTCAGCTCGCGCAGGCGGGCGGCTGCGGCGTCGGCGGCGGCGAAGGGGTCGGTAACAGATGCGTTCACGCAGACGAGCGTAGCCG
Source organism: Streptomyces sp. NPDC005533 (assembly GCF_042871845.1). Lineage (NCBI taxonomy): Bacteria > Bacillati > Actinomycetota > Actinomycetes > Kitasatosporales > Streptomycetaceae > Streptomyces > Streptomyces sp. NPDC005533. The sequence goes on from NZ_JBIAJH010000048.1 coordinate 14,561, forward strand.
CTCCTGGCCTACGCGCGTAGATGGCACAGCTCACGGTGTTCGGATCGTTGCCTTGTCGTTTCCGCCGAATCGTCCCCGACGGTGGCGGGGGAGCGGCCCGCAGGGGGTCAGCAGGGGCGCTTGCGGAGTTCCATCACGTAGTCGTGCGGGGCGCCCGCGGACTCGGCGGCGTCGGCGAGCTCGCCGAGGTAGCGCGCCGAGGGCAGGCCGCCCTCGTAGCCGTTGAGCACGTAGCACCAGGCGGCCTCTTCGCCGTCCAGGGTGTGCACCCGGATCCGCATGCGGCGGTAGATGTCGAGCCCGACGCCCTCCCAGCGGTCCATCGAGTCCTCGTCGAGCGGCGCGATGTCGTACAGGGCGACGAAGACCTGGTGGCGCGGGGCCTCGACGATCGTGGCGAGAGCGCCCTCCCAGCCCATCTGCTCGCCGCCGAAGGTCAGCCGCCAGTCGTTGATCCAGCCCGTTCCGCGCAGCGGCGAATGGGGTGCGCGGCGCGTCATCAGCCGCGGGTCGAGGTTGCCGGCGTACGCGGCGTAGAGCGACATGAGGTCGAGGGTACGGGAGGGGTGGCCGTGACCGCGTGCCCGGATGGCGCACGGATGACGGGACCGGGCGCGAAGCACCTTGAACCGTGCGGGACAATGGGGCACGGAATGCATCCCCCGGGGAGACCCCCCGGAACACCGGCCGGGGCGGCAGCCGGCCGGGTAGACGTGAGGCGGACTTTTCGTGACCCGGATCGTGATCATCGGCGGCGGACCCGGCGGGTATGAGGCTGCGCTGGTAGGGGCCCAGCTCGGCGCGGAGGTGACCGTCGTGGACTGCGACGGCCTCGGCGGGGCCTCGGTCCTGACCGACTGCGTGCCCTCCAAGACTCTGATCGCGACCGCCGAGGTGATGACCACCTTCGATTCGTCGTACGAGGAGCTCGGCATCGTCGTCGCGGACGACACCCCGCACATCGAGCAGGCCGCGCGCGTCGTCGGCGTGGACCTCGGCAAGGTGAACCGGCGCGTCAAGCGCCTCGCGCTCGCCCAGTCGCACGACATCACCGCCTCCGTCACCCGGGCCGGCGCCCGCGTCGTGCGCGGCCGGGGCAAGCTCGGCGGCCCGCAGGGCATCGACGGCACGCGCGACGTCATCGTCACCGCCGCCGACGGCACCGAGACCATCCTGACGGCCGACGCCGTGCTGATCGCGACCGGCGGCCACCCCCGCGAGATCCCGGACGCCATGCCCGACGGCGAGCGGATCCTGAACTGGACCCAGGTCTACGACCTCGACGAGCTCCCGGAGGAGCTCATCGTGGTCGGCTCCGGTGTGACCGGCGCCGAGTTCGCCGGCGCCTACCAGGCCCTCGGCTCCCGGGTGACCCTCGTGTCCTCCCGCGACCGCGTGCTGCCCGGCGAGGACCCGGACGCCGCCGCCGTCCTGGAGGACGTCTTCCGGCGCCGCGGCATGAACGTCGTCGGCCGCTCCCGCGCCGAGTCCGCCAAGCGGGTGGGCGACCGGGTCGAGGTCACCCTCTCCGACGGCCGCGTGCTGACCGGTACGCACTGCCTGATGGCGGTCGGCGCGATCCCCAACACCAGGAACATGAACCTGGAGGAGTCCGGCGTCCGGCTGAAGGACTCCGGGCACATCTGGACCGACAAGGTCTCGCGCACCTCCGCGCCCGGCGTGTACGCGGCGGGCGACGTCACCGGGATCTTCGCGCTCGCGTCGGTCGCGGCGATGCAGGGCCGCATCGCGATGTACCACTTCCTCGGCGACGCGGTGGCCCCGCTGAACCTCAAGACGGTCTCCTCGAACGTCTTCACCGACCCCGAGATCGCCACCGTCGGCTACACCCAGGCGGACGTGGACGCCGGCAAGATCGACGCCCGCGTGGTGAAGCTGCCGCTGCTGCGCAACCCGCGCGCGAAGATGCAGGGCATCCGGGACGGCTTCGTGAAGCTGTTCTGCCGTCCGGGCACCGGCATCGTCGTCGGTGGTGTGGTCGTCTCCCCGCGCGCGAGCGAGCTCATCCACCCCATTTCGATCGCCGTGGACAACAACCTGACGGTCGAGCAGATCGCAAACGCGTTCACCGTGTACCCCTCGCTGTCGGGCTCGATCGCGGAGGTGGCGCGCCAGCTGCACACGCGGAAGGCCGCCGGAGAGGCCTGATCGGGCCCAACCGCCCCATACCTGAAGGGTGTTGGGGCGGTGCGCCGTCGCGTGGCCGGACGTTCACCCAGACATCGGGCCGCGTATACCACTAGTCGCCCTGGCATATGGACAACTTCGGTATTTCGGCGCAAGGAGCTGAAAGCAGACGGTCGTTGGGGTTACTGTCAGTTTCGTGTTCGCTGCAGAACGTCGCCAATTGATCCTCGAAATGGTGCGGGCCAACGGAGCGGTATCGCTCCGGGAGCTCGCCCGCGTCGTCCAGACCTCCGAAGTGACCGTACGGCGGGACGTGCGGGCACTGGAGGCAGAAGGACTCCTCGACCGCCGACACGGCGGTGCGGTCTTGCCGGGCGGTTTCACGCGGGAGTCCGGCTTTCCGCAAAAGTCCCATCTCGCGACGGCGGAGAAGACCGCCATCGCCGATGTCGCGGCCTCCCTCGTGGAAGAGGGCGAGGCCGTCGTCGTCGGCGCGGGCACCACGACCCAGGAGCTGGCCCGCCGGCTCGCCCGGGTGCCCGGGCTGACCGTCGTCACCAACTCGCTGCTCGTCGCCCAGGCCCTGGCCCACGCGAACCGGGTGGAGGTGGTGATGACCGGCGGCACCCTGCGCGGGTCCAACTACGCCCTCGTCGGCAGCGGGGCCGAGCAGTCCCTCCAGGGGCTCCGGGTCTCCCGCGCGTTCCTCTCGGGCAGCGGCCTGACGGCCGAGCGCGGCCTGTCGACGTCCAACATGCTCAGCGCGAGCGTGGACCGGGCGCTGGTGCAGGCGGCCGCCGAGGTGGTCGTCCTCGCGGACCACACGAAGCTCGGCACGGACACCATGTTCCAGACCGTGCCGACGGACGTGATGACCCGCCTGGTCACGGACGAGCCCCCGCCGCACGACGACCGGGCCGCGACGGAACTCCAGGCACTCGCCGACCAGGGCGTCCAGATCACCGTGGCGGGCGCCGCCGCCGGCGGCGACGGGATGATGGGGCGTCGGCCGCGGCGCGACTCGCCGTTGCCGGTGCAGAGGCGCGGCGGGCCGACCGCGCAGCTGCGGGCCGCGGGCATGATGCCGGAGCCCCAGGCGGAGCGGGCCCGCGTGGCCGACATGCGCCGCCGCTAGCGACCTCGGAGAAGCAGAACGCCGGCGGGGCTGGAACATCCAGCCCCGCCGGCGTTTCAGGCGTTCTCGGACGTCAGTCCTTGATCTCGCAGATCGTCGCGCCCGAGGTGACGGAGGCGCCGACCTCGGCCGTGAGGCCGACGATGGTGCCGGAGCGGTGCGCGTTGAGCGGCTGCTCCATCTTCATGGCTTCGAGTACGACGACCAGGTCGCCCTCGTTGACCTGCTGGCCCTCCTCGACCGCGACCTTGACGATCGTGCCCTGCATCGGGGAGGCAAGGGTGTCGCCGGAGGCGGCCGGGCCGGACTTCTTCGCCGCGCGGCGCTTCGGCTTGGCGCCGCCCGCGGCGGCCGTGCGGGCCAGGGTCATGCCCAGCGAGGACGGGAGGGAGACCTCCAGGCGCTTGCCGCCGACCTCGACGACCACCGTCTCGCGGCCCGGCTCGTCCTCGGTGTCCTCCGCGGCCGGAGCCGTGAACGCCGGGATCTCGTTGACGAACTCGGTCTCGATCCAGCGGGTGAAGACCGTGAAGGGGCTGCCGTCGGTCGGGGCGAACGCCGGGTCGACGACGACGGCGCGGTGGAACGGGATGGCCGTGGCCATGCCCTCGACCTCGAACTCGGCCAGGGCGCGGGCCGCACGCTGCAGGGCCTGCTCGCGGGTGGCGCCGGTGACGATGAGTTTGGCGAGGAGGGAGTCCCAGGCCGGGCCGATCACGGAGCCGGACTCGACGCCCGCGTCCAGGCGGACGCCCGGGCCGGAGGGGGCGTTGAACTTGGTGACCGTGCCGGGGGCCGGGAGGAAGCCGCGGCCCGGGTCCTCGCCGTTGATGCGGAACTCGATGGAGTGGCCGCGCAGGACCGGGTCGCCGTAGCCGAGCTCCTCGCCGTCGGCGATGCGGAACATCTCGCGGACCAGGTCGATGCCGGAGACCTCTTCGGTGACCGGGTGCTCGACCTGCAGGCGGGTGTTGACCTCCAGGAAGGAGATCAGGCCGTCGGCGGAGACGAGGAACTCGACGGTGCCGGCGCCGACGTAGCCGGCTTCCTTCAGGATGGCCTTGGAGGCGGCGTACAGCTCCGCGTTCTGAGCCTCGGTCAGGAACGGCGCCGGGGCCTCCTCCACCAGCTTCTGGTGGCGGCGCTGCAGGGAGCAGTCACGGGTCGACACGACGACCACGTTGCCGTGGGAGTCGGCCAGGCACTGGGTCTCGACGTGGCGCGGCTTGTCGAGGTAGCGCTCGACGAAGCACTCGCCGCGGCCGAAGGCGGCGACGGCCTCGCGGACGGCGGAGTCGTAGAGCTCCGGCACCTCTTCGAGGGTGCGGGCGACCTTCAGACCGCGACCGCCACCGCCGAAGGCGGCCTTGATGGCGATCGGCAGGCCGTGCTCCTTGGCGAACGCGACGACCTCGTCGGCCCCGGAGACCGGGTCCGGCGTACCGGCGACCAGCGGTGCGCCGGCGCGCTGGGCGATGTGGCGGGCGGCCACCTTGTCGCCGAGGTCACGGATGGCCTGCGGCGGCGGACCGATCCAGGTCAGGCCGGCGTCGAGCACGGCCTGGGCGAAGTCGGCGTTCTCGGACAGGAAGCCGTATCCGGGGTGGATGGCGTCCGCACCCGAGTCGGCGGCGGCCTGGAGGACCTTGGAGATGTCCAGGTAGCTCGCGGCCGGGGTGTCACCGCCCAACGCGAAAGCTTCGTCGGCCGCGCGGACGTGCAGAGCGTCCCGGTCCGGATCGGCGTAGACGGCTACGCTCGCGATCCCGGCGTCCCGGCAGGCCCGAGCAACGCGGACAGCGATTTCGCCACGGTTGGCGATGAGCACCTTGCGCACGATGGCTCCCTCCTTGAAACAAGCTGAGTTTAGGGACAGCCCACACGGCCTTTCGACCCTTCCCCGGTGGTGACCTTGCCCACACAGAGTGTGATGCGAGGTCCGAACCACCCGAGAACCCTTGTGGCGCCCCAGGTCAGGGGGATCCCCGACTGCACAGTAACCCCGTCATGTATCCAAGGTCTCTGTCCCCCCGGTCAGCGGCCCCGGGTGATTCTTTGTCGAGTCCCTACGAACGGCCCACATTTTCTTTGCCGGCCGGCGCGGAGTTGTCCACTTGTTCGCCGATTGGTTGCCCGATCGGCGGTCCCGTGGTCCCACGGGGCGAACCGGGACAACACCGTACCCACAGGCAGTCCGGGGACGGCGCGTTGACGGCCCGTCGAACCCGGGGGTGCGGATGTCTTGCCCGCCGGGCTACCCGTTAGTAGCCTCCAGGCGTCGAACAGGCTTGTGACGTGTGGGGGGTGGGGCGTCGTGCTGCGCAGACTCGTGGCCGGACTGGCCGCGATCGTGCTCGTCGCGGAAGCGGCCGTGCTCGTGCTCGTCCACATCGTGCTGGGCCGGACCACGGCGAACCAGTCGATGTCCATCGCCGGCAGCGATCCGGACCTCATGTCCAAGGCCACCTACGCCATGGGGGCGGGCATGGGCGTCTTCCTCGTGCTGTGCGCGGTCCTCGCCGCCGTCGCCGCGCTCGGCGACCGCCCCCCGGGCCGCTTCGCCCGCGTCGTCCTCATCGCGGCCGCCGTCACCCACGGGCTGCTCGGCGTCCTCGCCGTCGTCCTCGTCGGCTGGGCCGCTTTCGCGGCGACGACGCTGATCCTGTGCCTGCTGGTGCTGACCCTGACGCTCTACGCCGCCCCGCGGGACGGCGCCGGCGACGACGACGGGGGCGTACAGCCGCAGCCCCCGCCCCCGGCCGCGTACGGGGAGCTCAAGCCCACAGGTCCGTGATGGACACGCCCAGTTCGCCCAGCAGGGAGCGCAGCAGCGGCAGCGACAGGCCGATCACGTTGCCGTGATCCCCGTCGATGCCGTCGATGAACGGCGCCGACAGCCCGTCCAGCGTGAACGCCCCGGCCACGTGCAGCGGCTCGCCGCTGGCCACGTACGCCGCGACCTCCGCGTCCGTGGGCTCGCCGAACCGGACCGTCGTCGACGCCGTCGCCGAGACCTGGCGGCCGTCCGCCGTGTCGATCACGCAGTGCCCGGTGCGCAGCACGCCCGCCCGTCCGCGCATCGACTTCCAGCGCGCGGTGGCCTCCTCGGCGTCGGCGGGCTTGCCGAGCGCCTCGCCGTCCAGCTCCAGCACGGAGTCGCAGCCGATCACCAGGGCGCCCGCGGCCTCCTCCAGGCCCGCCACGACCGCCGCCTTCGCCTCGGCGAGCGCCAGGGCCAGCTGGGCGGGCTCGTCGTGGTTCAGGGTGTCCTCGTCGAAACCGCTGACGATCACGTGGGGGGCGAGCCCGGCCTGGCGCAGCAGGTTCAGCCGGGCGGGGGAGGCGGAGGCGAGGACGAGCTTGCGCGGGTTCGCGGGCTGGGGCGTGGCAGTCATGCCGGTCATCGTAGGCGCGCGGGCGACCTGCCGGAACACACCCCGGACCGGCCCGGTACGGCCCCCGGACCGGCCCGGTACGGCCCCCGGACCGGCTCGGTACGGGCCCGCACGGGCCCCTAGAAGTGGCCCGCGCCCACACCCAGGACGTAGACCACGACGAGCATGGCGAGCGCGAGCACCACGCTCAGCCGCCGGATCATCGCCTGCGCGTCGCGCATTTCCTTGGGCGGCTCGTTCTTCGGGTCGGACCAGAGCATGCTCCGATCCTGGCCCCGGGAACCGGTGCGGCGCCTGAGTACGGGTACTCAGGCGCCGTCCCGCGTTCACGTCATCTTCGGCTAGCCGGGCCAGTACGTACGGCTCCACGCGCGCGGCCCCGGACGCGGCAGCCGGCGCCGCGCCACCCGCGACGGCGTCGACCACTCGTCCGCGACCGGCGGGGCGCCCGACGGAGCCGAGGCCAGCGCCGCCGCGCGCGCTTGGACCACCGCCAGTGCGGCGGCCAGCTCCTCCGGGGTCGGATTGCCCTTGACGACCTTGATCACCACAGAGACCTCCTGGAGGGCTAGAGGGGGATGTTGCCGTGCTTCTTCGGCGGCAGGGACTCCCGCTTGGTGCGCAGCTGCCGAAGCCCCTTGACCACGTGCGCCCGGGTCTCGGACGGCATGGTCACCGCGTCGATGTAACCGCGCTCGGCGGCCGTGTACGGGTTGAGCAGCGCGTCCTCGTACTCGGCGATGAGCCGTGCCCGGGTCTCCTCCACATTGTCCGCCTCCGCGATGGTCCGGCGGTGCAGGATGTTCACCGCGCCCTGCGCGCCCATGACGGCGATCTGCGCGGTCGGCCAGGCCAGGTTCAGGTCCGCGCCGAGGTGCTTGGAGCCCATGACGTCGTACGCGCCGCCGAAGGCCTTGCGGGTGATAACGGTGATCAGGGGGACGGTGGCCTCGGCGTACGCGTAGATCAGCTTCGCGCCGCGCCGGATGATTCCGTTGTACTCCTGGTCCGTGCCCGGCAGGAAGCCCGGCACGTCCACGAAGGTCAGCACCGGGACGTTGAAGGCGTCGCAGGTCCGTACGAACCGTGCCGCCTTCTCGGAGGCGTTGATGTCGAGGCAGCCGGCGAACTGCATCGGCTGGTTGGCGACGATGCCCACCGGGTGGCCCTCGACCCGGCCGAAACCGGTCAGGATGTTCGGCGCGAAGAGCGCCTGCGTCTCCAGGAACTCGCCGTCGTCCAGTACGTGCTCGATCACGGTGTGCATGTCGTACGGCTGGTTCGCGCTGTCCGGGATCAGCGCGTCGAGCTCGCGGTCGAGGTCGGAGACCTCGGTGTCCGCCTCCTCCGGGAAGGCGGGCGGCTCGGACAGGTTGTTCGACGGCAGGTACGCGAGGAGCGACTTCACGTACTCGATGGCGTCCTTCTCGTCGCCCGCCATGTGGTGGGCCACGCCGGACGTGCTGTTGTGGGTGCGCGCCCCGCCCAGCTCCTCGAAGCCGACGTCCTCGCCGGTGACCGTCTTGATGACGTCCGGGCCGGTGATGAACATGTGCGAGGTCTGGTCGACCATGACCGTGAAGTCGGTGATGGCCGGCGAGTACACGGCGCCGCCGGCGCAGGGCCCGACGATCAGGCTGATCTGCGGGATCACGCCGGACGCGTGGACGTTGCGGCGGAAGATCTCCCCGTACATGCCCAGCGCGCTGACGCCCTCCTGGATGCGGGCGCCGCCGGAGTCGTTGATGCCGACGAGGGGGCAGCCCGTCTTCAGCGCGAAGTCCATGACCTTCATGATCTTCTGGCCGTAGGTCTCGCCGAGGGCGCCGCCGAAGACGGTGAAGTCCTGCGAGAACACGGCGATCGGACGGCCGTCCACCGTGCCGTAGCCGGTGACGACGCCGTCGCCGTAGGGGCGGGTCTTCTCCAGCCCGAAGCTGGTGGAGCGGTGCCGGGCGAACTCGTCGAGCTCGACGAACGAGCCCTCGTCCAGCAGCAGGGCAACCCGCTCACGCGCCGTCAGCTTGCCCTTGGCGTGCTGCTTCTCCACGGCACGCGCGGACCCGGCGTGGGTGGCTTCGTCGATGCGGCGCTGCAAATCCGCGATCTTGCCCGCGGTGGTGTGCATGTCGATCGGCTCTGACGGATGTGACATCGGGGTCGCGGCTCCCTGCATGGTGTCAACTGCCTGGTCAATTGATTGACTACTGCTGGCTACTGGTGCGTAGCGTATCGGCGGGCATGGCGCTCGGCAGTGCGGCGTTTGACACACCTACTGTGGGTTGCATGACGCCATCAGATGCATCAGCAGGAGCTCCCGCCAGTCGTTGGTCGAGCCTGGAGCGGCCGCCGCTGAACGCCGAGGGGTTGCGGCGGGCCCTCGTGACCGGGGGAGGGCTGTGGACCTCCCTGGAGGTGGTCGCCACCACCGGGTCCACCAACACCGACCTCGCCGCCCGGGCGCCGGAGCTGCCGGAGGGGGCCGTGCTCGTCGCCGAGGAGCAGAGCGCCGGGCGCGGACGGCTGGACCGGAGCTGGGTCGCGCCGGCCCGGTCCGGGCTGTTCTTCTCCGTGCTGTTCAAGCCGGGCGACGCGGTGCCGCAGGAGCGCTGGGGCTGGCTGACCCTGCTGGCCGGGGTGGCCACCGCGACCGGGCTCTCCCGTGCGGCGGGCGTGGACACCGCCCTCAAATGGCCCAACGACCTGCTGGTCACCGTGGAGGGCGAGGAGCGCAAGACCGGCGGCATCCTCGCCGAGCGGGTCGCCGACGGGGTCGTGGTCGGGATCGGGCTCAACGTCAGCCTCACCGAGGACGAGCTGCCCGTACCGGCCGCGGGCTCGCTGGCGCTGGCCAAGGCCGCCGTGACCGACCGGGACCCGCTGCTGAGGGCCGTACTGCGGTCCCTGGAGGAGTGGTACGGGAACTGGCGCGCGGCGGGCGGCGACCCCGCCGCCAGCGGCCTCCAGGAGACCTACGCGGCGGGCTGCGCCACCCTCGGCCGCCACGTCCGCGCGGAGCTCCCCGGCGGGCGCGCCCTCACCGGAACGGCCGAAGCGGTGGACACCGACGGCCGGCTGGTGATCCGTACGGCCGAGGGACAGCACGAGGCGGTGGGCGCCGGGGACGTCGTCCACCTGCGCTCCGTCCACTGACGGGGCACGGTGGTTATGGGGCCGGGCGCGCGGAGAAACGTGCGGAAGCAGCATTTCGGGCGGGTACGGCCTCATGCCCGGCCCGGGCACCCCGCAAGGGGGCCGGGTCGCAAAAAGGGGAGGGGGAGTGAGCTACGGCACACCTGCCGTATGGTTTAGGCGATCCCGGTGCTCGTGGTGATCAACCGGTTCGCAGGGCAGTGCGCACGGAATGGACAGGAGGCGGCCCTTGACCGTCGACGACTCTACGTCCAGCGCGTCCCACGGCGCCGGCGGCTCCTCGTCCGGCCCGGTCACCCCGATCGGCCGTGACCAGCACACGCCGCACCACGAGGTCGACCACACGGTCCAGCCGACGGCGGATCCCCTCGCCATCCGGCTGGAGCAGCTGATCCTCGGGGCCGAGCGCCGGTACACGCCGTTCCAGGCCGCCCGGAGCGCCGGTGTGTCCATGGAGCTCGCCTCCCGTTTCTGGCGGGCCATGGGCTTCGCCGACATCGGGCAGGCCAAGGCGCTGACCGAGGCCGACGTACTGGCCCTGCGCCGGCTCGCCGGTCTGGTGGAGGCCGGGCTGCTGTCCGAGCCGATGGCGGTGCAGGTGGCCCGGTCCACCGGGCAGACCACGGCGCGGTTGGCCGAGTGGCAGATCGACTCGTTCCTGGAAGGGCTGACGGAGCCGCCGGAGCCGGGGATGACCCGCACGGAGGTCACGTACCCCCTGGTGGAGCTGCTCCTGCCCGAGCTGGAGGAGTTCCTCGTCTACGTGTGGCGGCGGCAGCTGGCGGCCGCCACCGGGCGCGTGGTGCAGGTCGCGGACGACGACGAGATGGTCGACCGCCGGCTCGCGGTGGGCTTCGCCGACCTGGTGGGCTTCACCCGCCTCACGCGGCGGCTGGAGGAGGAGGAGCTCGGCGAGCTGGTCGAGTCCTTCGAGACGACCGCGGCGGACCTGGTCGCCGCGCACGGCGGCCGGTTGATCAAGACGCTCGGCGACGAGGTGCTGTACTGCGCCGACGACGCGGCGACGGCGGCGGAGATCGCGCTGCGGCTGATCGAGACGATGGAGCTCGACCCGCAGATGCCCGAGCTGCGGGTCGGGATCGCCTTCGGCACGGTGACGACCCGGATGGGCGACGTCTTCGGGACCACGGTGAACCTGGCGAGCCGGCTGACGTCCATAGCCCCCAAGGACGCGGTGCTCGTGGACGGCGCGATGGCCGAGGAGCTCTCCCGGACCGGGGCCGCCCCGGTGTCGGAGAAGGAGGCCGAGGCCTCGCCCGACGAGGTGTCCTACCGGTTCGCCCTCCAGCCGATGTGGCAGCGCCCGGTCCGCGGACTCGGCGTGGTGGAGCCCTGGTCGCTGACCCGCAGGAAGCCCAAGAACCCCGCCTGACGCGCCTGCGGGCCCCGTACGGACGGACGGCACCGGAGCTTCGCCGGCGGGCCGGGGCCCGGCCGTGCCCCGGAACCGCGCAGCCTTGACCCGGTGGCCTCCCCGCGCACTAGAGTGCGGCGATAACGCTCGTTAACCGGGAGGGTCGCAGGCATGTCTGAGCAGCGCTTCGGAGAGTTCGTCGCGGTACGTCGGGAGGGCGACGGGCACGTCGCGGAGCTGGCGATGGACCGCCCCAAGGCGATGAACGCGGTGTCGACGGAGATGGCCCGCTCGATCGGCGCCGCCTGCGCGGCGCTCGCGGCGGACCCGTCGGTGCGGGTGGTGGTGCTGTCTTCCACCGCGGAGCGGGCCTTCTGCGTCGGGGCGGACCTCAAGGAGCGGAACTCGCTGTCGGACGCCGAGCTGGTGCGGCAGCGGCCCACCACGCGGGGGGCGTACGGGGGCGTGCTGGAGCTTCCGGTGCCGACGGTCGCGGCCGTGCACGGGTTCGCGCTGGGCGGCGGCTTCGAGCTGGCCCTGGCCTGCGACGTGATCGTGGCCGACGAGACCGCGGTGGTCGGGCTGCCCGAGGTGTCGGTGGGCGTGATCCCGGGCGGCGGCGGTACGCAGCTGCTGCCGCGCCGGGTGGGTGCGGCGCGGGCGGCCGAGCTGATCTTCACGGCCCGCCGGGTGGAGGCGGCCGAGGCGCTGTCCCTGGGGCTGGTGGACTCGCTGGTCCCGGCGGGGCAGGACAGGGCCGAGGCGCTGGCCCTGGCGTCCCGGATGGCGGCGAACTCCCCGGTGGGTCTGCGGGCGGCCAAGCGGGCGCTGCGGCTGGGACACGGGATGGACCTGGCGGCCGGTCTGGAGATCGAGGACGCGGCCTGGCGGACGGTGGCCTTCTCCGGGGACCGGGCGGAGGGCGTGGCGGCGTTCAACGAGAAGCGCAAGCCGAACTGGCCGGGGGAGTAGCCCGCCCGTCGCCCGTCGCCCGTCACCCGTCTCCGCCCGGGTGCCGCCGCCCGTCCGGCGGGTCCCGGGGGGCGCCTCCCCAGCGGCGTCACGCGTACCAAATCGGGCAAAACTCCCTAACCTGGGGTGATGGGAGTCGACGGGCGGCTGCGGGCCGTGGTGAGCCTCGCGCAGGCGATGGCCGCGGCCTGCACGCCGCGGGACAGTGTGCGGGCGGCGGCGCGGGGGGCGCGCACGGCGCTGGACGGCTCGTTCGCGGCGATCTCCGCGTGGGAGCGGGAGCGGGGGCGCCTGCGCGTGCTCGTGAACGAGGGCGAGCGGCGGGCCGGGGAGGAGGAGTTCCCCGAGGACGAGTCGTACCCCGTGCACGACTTCCCCGAGATCACCGAGTTCCTCCACGAACGCTGGGTCGGTGGCGGCGGCCCGCACGCCTGGGTCGAGAGCGCCGTCGGCGACCGGCCGGGGCGGCGCGGGGAGGCCCTGCGCCACCGCGGCCGCGGTACCTGCGTGGTCGCGCCGGTCGTGCTCAGCGGGCGGGCCTGGGGCGAGCTGTACGTGGCCCGGGACGAGGGCCTGCCCGACTTCGACGAGGACGACGCCGAGTTCGCCACCGTGCTCGCCGCCGTGATCGCGGCCGGGCTCGCGCAGAACGAGCGGCTGGAGGAGGCCCGGCGCCTCGCCTTCACCGATCCGCTGACCGGGCTCGCGAACCGGCGGGCCGTCGACATGCGGCTGGACGAGGCCCTGGAGGAGCACCGGCGGACCGGTGTGGTGGTCAGCCTCGTCGTGTGCGACCTGAACGGACTGAAGAAGGTCAACGACACCCTGGGCCACGCCATGGGGGACCGGCTGCTGGAGCGCTTCGGGTCGGTGCTCAGCCTCTGCGGGGCCATGCTGCCCGGCGCGCTGGTGGCACGCCTGGGCGGTGACGAGTTCTGCCTGGTCGGGGTCGGCCCGAGCGCCGACGAGGTGGTCCGGGTCACCGAGGAATTGTGCACCCGGGCCGCCGAGCTGGAGCTGGGTGAGGGCGTGGCCTGCGGGGTGGCCTCCACCGGGGACCCGATCGGGCCGGTCAAGTCCTCCCGGCGGCTGTTCCGGCTGGCCGACGCCGCCCAGTACAAGGCGAAGGCGGCCCGCTCGGCCGGGCCCGTGGTGGCGGGGCGGGACACCGCGGTGGTCCGGCTCGCGGACGCCGCCGCCCAGGAGGCCCCGGGGGAGCGACGCCGCTTCCGCGGGCGGCAGTGAGCGTAAGGGTTACTCGTCGGTCGCGATCGTGACAATTTCCCCTAGTGACATGAAGCGATTCAATCCGTAGGGTGCTGAATATGGATATGCACACTGTTGTGGTCGGGACCTCCGGGACCACCGCCGAGGACGTCATCGCCGTCGCCCGCGGCAACGCAAAGGTCGAGCTGTCCGGCGAGGCGCTCGACGCACTCGCCCGCGCCCGCGAGATCGTCGACGCCCTGGCCGCCAAGCCCGAGCCCGTCTACGGGGTGTCCACCGGATTCGGCGCCCTCGCCTCCCGGCACATCAGTCCCGAGCTGCGCGCCCAGCTCCAGCGCAACATCGTCCGCTCGCACGCCGCCGGCATGGGCCCGCGCGTCGAGCGCGAGGTGGTCCGCGCGCTGATGTTCCTCCGGCTGAAGACCGTCGCCTCCGGACACACCGGGGTACGGCCCTCCGTCGCCCAGACCATGGCCGACGTGCTCAACGCCGGGATCACCCCCGTCGTCCACGAGTACGGCTCCCTCGGCTGCTCCGGCGACCTCGCGCCGCTGTCCCACTGCGCGCTCGCGCTGATGGGCGAGGGCGACGCCGAGGGCCCGGACGGAACCGTCCGCCCCGCCGGCGAACTCCTCGCCGAAGCCGGGATCACCCCCGTCGAGCTCCGCGAGAAGGAGGGCCTCGCCCTCCTCAACGGCACCGACGGCATGCTCGGCATGCTCGTCATGGCCCTCGCCGACCTCGGCAGGCTCTACACCTCCGCCGACATCACCGCGGCCCTCACCCTGGAAGCGCTCCTCGGCACCGAGAAGGTCCTCCAGCCCGAGCTGCACGCCATCCGCCCGCACCCCGGCCAGAGCGCCTCCGCCGCCAACATGGCCGCCGTCCTGAAGGGCTCGGGGCTCGTGCGGCACTACCAGGAGGAGACCGCCCCGCGCGTGCAGGACGCGTACTCGGTGCGCTGCGCCCCGCAAGTCGCCGGCGCGGGCCGCGACACCATGGCGCACGCCGCCCTGGTGGCCTCCCGCGAGCTGGCCGCCGCCGTCGACAACCCGGTGGTGCTGCCCGACGGGCGCGTGGAGTCCAACGGCAACTTCCACGGGGCCCCGGTCGCGTACGTCCTGGACTTCCTGGCCATCGCCGCCGCAGACCTCGGCTCCATCGCCGAGCGCCGCACGGACCGGCTGCTCGACAAGAACCGCTCGCACGGCCTGCCGCCGTTCCTCGCGGACGACGCCGGCGTGGACTCCGGTCTGATGATCGCCCAGTACACGCAGGCCGCCCTGGTCAGCGAGATGAAGCGGCTCGCGGTGCCGGCCTCCGCCGACTCGATCCCCTCCTCCGCCATGCAGGAGGACCACGTCTCGATGGGCTGGTCGGCCGCGCGCAAGCTCCGTACCGCCGTCGACAACCTGACGCGGATCATCGCCATCGAGCTGTACGCGGCCACCCGCGCCATCGAGCTGCGCCACGGGCTCACCGCGGCGCCGGCCAGCCTGGCCGCGATCGAGGCCGCCCGCGCGGCGGGCGTGCAGGGTCCCGGGCCGGATCGTTTCCTCGCCCCTGACCTGGCCGCCGCCGACGCGTTCGTCCGCTCGGGCGGCCTCGTCGCCGCGGTGGAGCCGGTGACGGGCCCGCTCGCCTGACGACAGGCTCTGGTGTGCCGCGAAGGGCCGCTCCGGGAACTCCCCGGGGCGGCCCTTCCCGTCGGTCAGGGGCGCGAGGCGCTCACAGGGGGCGCGAGGCGGCGTGGGAGCGGCGTACGGAGAAGGTCACGAACCCGGCCCCGACCCCGAGGCAGAGCGTGCCGCCCAGCAGGTAGGGCGTGGTGTCGACGGAGCCGGTGTCGGCGAGCAGGACGGACGGGGCCTGCGGGCCCGCGGCGTCGGCGCTCTGCGTGCCGGCCGCGCTCTGCGTGCCGGCTGCGCTCTCCGCGGTGTTCGCGCCCGCGGGCACACCGGACGGGCTCTCCGCGGCCCCTGGTGAGGTGGCGCCCGCGGAGGGCACGAACCACAGGGCGGCGAGGAGGGTGGTCGCTCCGAGAGCGGTGAGCAGCGGTCGACGTGCGGACACGGTGCGATCCCCCTTGTGGCAGCAGCGAATTGGCCGTGTGCGGTGATGCTACGGAAAGGGGCGGGTCGTGGGAAAGTCAGGGCTTCCGCGGGCTTACTCTCCGTCGTATGAACCCTTCTGAGACATCACGCTATGTCCGCCTTCGAGTCGATTTGGTCCTTGAGGTGCCGGATGCTCAGGCACTCACCGGAGCCGCGCTCGCACACATCAAGGCCGACGAGTTCATGCCGGACGAGGAACGCGGCCACGCCGAGTCCGCCGTCCGCGAGGACGAATCGGAGGCCCTCGCCTACCTGGTGGACCCCACTGACCTGGTCGTGGGCATCCCGGGCGTGGAGCTCGCGCAGGCCTCCTGGAGCAGTGAGCCCGTGGAATACGACCCCGAGTCGATGGAGTGGGACCTCGACGAGGAAGATGGGGAGTTCGACGAGGAACCCGACAACGCCTGACCGTGTGGTTGCCCACATCCCAACGGAATGTGGAACCGGCCGGCGCCGTTAACGCGTTGTCAGGACGAGGCAGGGGGTCATTCCCCCTGCCCGGCCCACCCCGGGACGGCAGCCCCGGGGTATCCGGCAACGATGGAGTGACGTGTGAGGACGGACAGCAAGCGACGGAGAAGGTCCCTGGCGGCCATATCCGTCGTGCTCGGCGGTGTACTGGTGCTCTCGGCGTGCAACGACGGGGGCGACGACAAGCCGAAGGGCAACGGCGAGGCCAGCAAGTCCCAGGCGGAGGCCGACGCGGCGGCGGCCAAGGACGCGTCGAAGGCGAAGATAACCATCACGCCGAAGGACGGCGCCACCAACGTCGGCCTGAACGACGCCGCCAACGTCGCCGTCAGTGACGGCACGCTCACCCTGGTCGAGCTGAAGACCAGCGAGGGCACGGCCGTGACCGGCAAGATCGCCGCCGACGGCAAGAGCTGGAAGCCCGACGCGGCCCTGAAGCGCTCCACGAAGTACGCCCTGGCCGCGACGGCGAAGGACGCGGACGGCCGCGAGGCCCACGAGAACGCCTCCTTCACCACCGTCTCGCCCGAGAACAGCTTCGTGGCCTCCTTCGTCCCGGAGGAAGGCCAGACCGTCGGCGTGGGCATGCCGGTGTCGATCACCTTCAACAAGGCGATCAAGGACAAGAAGGCCGTCCAGGCGGGGATCTCGGTCTCCTCCAGCAGCGGCCAGGAGATCGTCGGCCACTGGTTCAGCCCGCAGCGCCTCGACTTCCGCCCCGAGCAGTACTGGCAGGCGAACTCCACCGTCACGCTGAAGCTGGCTCTGGAGGGCGTCCAGGGCGCTCCCGGCGTCCAGGGCGTCCAGAGCAAGACCGTCACCTTCAAGATCGGCCGCAGCCAGGTCTCCACGGTCGACACGAAGACGAAGAAGATGACGGTCACCCGGGACGGCGCGGTCCTCAAGACCATCCCGATCTCGGCGGGCTCCCCGGAGAACCCGACGTACAACGGCCAGATGGTGATCTCCGAGAAGTTCAAGGAGACCCGGATGGACGGCTCGACCGTCGGCTTCAAGAACGACGAGGGCAAGGGCGAGTACGACATCAAGGACGTCCCGCACGCCATGCGGCTGTCCACGTCCGGCACCTTCATCCACGGCAACTACTGGGGAGCCGACTCGGTCTTCGGCAGCGCCAACACCAGCCACGGCTGCGTCGGCCTGAACGACGCCAAGGGCGCGGGCGACCCGAACCAGCCCGCCGCCTGGTTCTTCGACAACTCCCTCATCGGCGACGTGGTCACCGTGGTCAACTCCCCGGACAAGACCATCAAGCCGGACAACGGCCTCAACGGCTGGAACATGAGCTGGGCGGACTGGAAGGCCGGCTCGGCCGCCTGACGCCGCGCAAGCGGACGCCACCGACCCGGCGAACGGACGGCGGGGAACCCTCGGGGTTCCCCGCCGTCCGTGCTTTCACCGAGGCCGAAAAGCGCTCAATGCCGCGTCCGGAGCCCGTCTAGGGTCGGATCATGATGATCCGCTCCCTCGATCTGCCCCCGACCGACGCCGAGGTGGACACCTGGCTGGCGCTCCTCACCGCCGCCGGGGCCGCCGACCAGCCGCAGCTGCCCCCGCCCACCCGCGGGGAGGTCGCCGGGCGGCTGTGCGTCCCGCCGGCACGCGGCCGGCCGGTGCTCTGGGCGGCGGGCGAGGGCGCGGGCGCGGCGGCCCTGCTCCTGTTCACCGAGGAGGGGAACACGCACACCGCGTTCCTCGACGTGCTGACCGTACGGCCGCAGGAGCGGCGGCGCGGCGTGGGCACCGCCCTGTGGGAGCGGGTCCGCGAGGAACTGATCGCGCAGGGCCGGACCTCGGTCGCCGCCATGGTGGACGTGGGCGGGCCGGGGCAGGCGTTCGCCGAGTCCCTCGGCTTCGAGAACGTCCTGCCGATGGCCTGGTACGAACAAGAACTGCCCGCCGGTCCTGCGCCGGTCCCCGCCACGCCCGGCTACGAGCTGCACACCTGGCACGGCCTGGCCCCCGACGCCTGGGCACCGGCCCTCGCCACGGCCCACGGCGCGATGGAGGACGCCCCCAGCGGGGACATGGACGAGCGGATCCAGGTCTGGACGGCGCGGCGGCTGCACGCCCTGCAACAGCTGATCATCGACCGGGGCGGCGAGCTGACCACGGTCGCGGCGGTCACCGCGGCCGGCGAGGTGGCCGCGTACACGGAACTCGTCCTCCCGGACCCCGCCGGTGTCCGCGCCCTCCAGCACGACACGGTCGTCACCCCCGGCCACCGCGGCCACGGCCTCGGCCGCGCCGTGAAGCTCCGCATGGCCGCCGAGGCCGCCGCCCGCCATCCGGCCCTGCGCCACATCGCCACGACCGTGGCCGACGCCAACACCCCGATGCGCACGGTGAACGCGTCCCTCGGCTACCGCCGCGAACGCGACACGGGCATCTTCCAGATCAAGCTGTAGCCCGTCCGGACCGGTGACCGGCGCGGCCCCCGGTGGGGGCGCGCCGGCCGCGTCATTCGGCTGCGGCCACGCCGATCGGGCAGGAGACGCCCGTGCCGCCGATACCGCAGTAGCCGCCCGGGTTCTTGTCCAGGTACTGCTGGTGGTGGGCCTCCGCGGGCCAGAAGGGGCGGTCCGCCGCCGGGAGGACGACCGTGGTGATCTCGCCGTACCCCGACGAGGCCAGGACCTGCTGGTAGGCGGTGCGGGAGGCCTCGGCCGTCGCCTGCTGGGCGGGGGAGTGGGTGTAGAGCGCCGAGCGGTACTGGGTGCCGACGTCGTTGCCCTGGCGGAATCCCTGGGTCGGGTCGTGGGACTCCCAGAACAGCTTGAGGAGGGCCGCGTACGAGACCTGGGACGGGTCGAAGACCACGCGGACGACCTCGGTGTGGCCGGTCAGCCCCGAGCAGACCTCCTCGTAGGTCGGATTCTCGGTGTAGCCGCCCTGGTAGCCGGCCAGCGTGGTCCACACCCCGGGGGTCTGCCAGAACTTGCGCTCCGCGCCCCAGAAGCAGCCCAGGCCGAAGTCGGCCACTTCGAGGTGCGAGGGGTACGGACCGGACAGCGGATTGCCGAGCACGGTGTGCTTCTCGGGCAGGGCGAAGAGCGGCTCCGCGCGGCCCGTCAGGGCCTCCTCGCGGGCGGGCAGCTCAGGGGTACGGCGGTACGAGAACATGGATTCCCTCCTTGTGGCAGTGACAACGGAAAGGGGCGGGCCGGGATTCCCCGGCCCGCCCCTTTCCCACGGGTCACGCCCCGGCCCCGGGCGGGACGCCCGGTCCCGGGTCGCGCGCTACTGGGGGAGGGTCGCGGGCGACCCGCCGTTCGCCTCGTACCCCGCCACCGCCAGCGCCCGGTACACCGCGTACGCCGCCGCCGGGTCCTCCGACTCCGACCACGGCAGCGCGCCCACGTACCCGTCCACGTACGCCACCTGCTCCATCGCCTCCGCCCAGCGCTCCATGCGGACCAGGAACATCAGCAGCAGGTGCCGTACGTGCGCCTGCATCGGGTCGTCCTGCCGCGCCGTGTTCACCGCGTACAGCGCGCCCTCCACCGCCCGCGTCACGACCGCGCTCTCGTAGTAGGCGGTCATCACGAGCTCCGGCGTGTTCTCGTACACCGAGAACAGCGGCAGCGCCGCCAGCAGCGAGCCCTGCGGGGCGCGCGCCGCCGCCGCGTGCGCGAACGCGTCCGCCTGCTCCCGCGAGCCGTGCCACTTCGCGCACCAGTAGTGCAGCGCCGCGATGTGCGCGCCCATGTGCTGCGGCGCCCGGTCTATGACCTTCGCCCACAGGGCGTCGAACTCCGCCTCCGAGTACGCCAGACCCCGCGCGATCGCCAGCTCCGTGATGTAGGGAACCGGATCCTCCGGAGTCACGAGGGCGGCCCTGCGGCACGCCTCCCTGGCCTCCTCCAGGATGATCCGGTGATCGGTCGACCCGACCCCGCCCGAGTGCCGCCACGCCTGCTGGACCAGCAGCTCCGCGTGCACCTGCGCGCCGCCCGCGTCCTGCTCCGCCTCCAGCCGCCACGCCTTCAGCCACTGCGCGCCCACTCCCGGCTGCGCCACCAGCTCCAGCGCCGCCGCCCCGCCGAAGGCCTGCACGCGCTGCCAGCGCCGTTCGCCCTCCCGCGGGGTCCCGGCGAGCAGCTGTGAGGCCGCCTGCCACCGGCCGGTGCGCCGCACGTTCTCGAGGGCGTCCATCAGGTCCTGGTCGGGCCCGGGGACGCGGATGTCGAGCTCCTCCTGCCGGTCGAATCCGTAGTTCGCCGGGTCCGCCGCGTCAGGGCTGTCCGGCGTGACCAGGCGGATGCCGCCGCGCCTGCGCCGGATGTACGGACCCACGATGAACACGATCATGAGCATCGCGAACAGCAACCACAGAATCTCCATGCCTCCAGCGAACCAGACCGAGGGGGCCGCAGGCCAATAGGGGACCCCGACCCGGGCTGGGCATAGCATCTGACCATGAGCGACGACAGCCACGAGCACCAGAGCTTCGAGACCCGCGCGATCCACGCGGGCAACACGGCGGACCCGCAGACCGGCGCGGTCGTACCCCCGATCTACCAGGTCTCCACGTACAAGCAGGACGGCGTCGGCGGCCTGCGCGGTGGCTACGAGTACAGCCGCAGCGCCAACCCGACCCGCACCGCGCTGGAGGAGAACCTCGCGGCGCTGGAGGGCGGCCGGCGCGGGCTCGCCTTCGCGTCCGGACTGGCCGCCGAGGACTGCCTGCTGCGCACGCTGCTCTCCCCGGGCGACCACGTGGTCATCCCCAACGACGCCTACGGCGGCACCTTCCGCCTCTTCGCGAAGGTCGTCTCCCGCTGGGGCGTGGAGTGGTCGGTGGCCGACACCTCCGACGCCGAGTCCGTACGGGCCGCCCTCACCCCGAAGACGAAGGTCATCTGGGTCGAGACCCCCTCCAACCCGCTGCTCGGCATCACCGACATCGCGGTGGTCGCCGACATCGCGCGGACGGCCGGCGCCAAGCTGGTCGTGGACAACACCTTCGCCTCGCCCTACCTCCAGCAGCCGCTCGCGCTGGGCGCGGACGTGGTCGTGCACTCGCTGACCAAGTACATGGGCGGGCACTCCGACGTGGTCGGCGGCGCGCTGGTCACCGCGGACGCGGCCCTCGGCGAGGAACTGGCCTACCACCAGAACGCGATGGGCGCGGTGGCCGGCCCGTTCGACTCCTGGGTCGTGCTGCGCGGCATCAAGACCCTGGCCGTGCGCATGGACCGGCACGCGGAGAACGCGGGCAAGATCGTCGAGGTGCTCAAGCGGCACCCGAAGGTCACCAAGGTCCTCTACCCGGGCCTGCCCGAGCACCCGGGCCACGAGGTCGCCGCCAAGCAGATGCGCAACTTCGGCGGCATGGTCTCCTTCCAGGTCGCCGGCGGCGAGGAAGAGGCCGTCGCGGTCTGCGGCCGCACCAAGATCTTCACCCTGGCCGAGTCCCTGGGCGGCGTCGAGTCCCTCATCGAGCACCCGGGCCGCATGACGCACGCGTCGGTGGCCGGCTCGGCGCTGGAGGTCCCGGCGGACCTGATCCGCGTCTCGGTGGGCATCGAGAACGCGGACGACCTCATCGCGGACCTCACCCAGGCCCTGGGCTGACCCACCGGGGCCCCGCCCCCCACGGGGCCCCACCACCGTCCTCGGGGTCGCCCGGGCCGTTCCGGCCGCACCGCCCGCCGGCAAACCCGGCCCCGCCGACGACTTCGGGGGTGACCCGGGCCGTTCGGCCTCGCCGGCCTGCGAGGCGCCGGCGAGGCCGAATTGGCCGAGGGTGGGGCTACCAGCCCTCCAGGGGTGGGGAGATGCCGCTCGGCGGGGCGACCCAGGGGCGGGTCAGGGAGGCCCAGACGACGAAGGCCACCGCGGCTGCGAAGAGCACGGCCCAGCCCAGCCGCCGCCACGCCCGCCGCCGACGCAGCAGCCGGTCACCCCGAGCCGCCGCCCCCGCCGCGAGGCCCGCCGGCACCGTCGGGTACGGCCCCTCCAGCAGCTGCCTGACCTGGGCTTCCTTCCGGTCCGGGAGCCCGCTCACGCCGCCTCCCGGGACCTCAGCGCGGCCACGGCCCGGTTGCACAGCACCCGTACGCGGTCGACCGTCAGCCCCAGCTGCGCCGCCACGACCTCCTCGGCGACCCCTTCGTAGAGCCGCAGGACGAGGACGATCCGCTCCGGCGGGCTCAGCCGCGCCAGTACGCCCGTGCCGCCCTGGTGGCGCCAGCCGGTCCGGGCGAAGGCCGAGCACAGCTCCTGACGGGTGAAGTCGTACGGGTCGTCCCCGCGCAGCCGCAGCCAGTTCGCGTACGTACGGGCCAGCGCGCCCGCCAGCAGCCGGCGGGCGGCCTCCGGTTCACCGGTCAGCAGCACCCCGACATGCAGGAGCCGCCCCGCCGCGCCCGCGACGAAGGACTCGAACTCCGCGTAGGAGCCAGCCTGTTGATCAACCGCCCACATAGTCCACATAGTGCGGGCAGCGGGACCGTCCAGGTCAAGAGGACGGACGGACTCCGCTCAGGTGGCCGGGCCGGCTTCGGCCACGGCCGCCATCAGCTCCGACAGCGACAGGTTGAAGCGCGTCAGCAGTCCGGTGAAGGATTCCCGCTCGTCCTCGCTCCAGCCCTCCGTCACGCGCGCCATCAGCTCGCGCCGCGAGGAGCGGACCTCCTCCAGCCGCGCCAGCCCCCGCGGGGACAGCGCGAGCACCACGGCCCGTCCGTCCTCGGGGTGCGAGGTCCGCTTGACGAGGCCGCTGTCGACCAGCGGCGCGACCTGCCGGGTCACCGTGGAGGAGTCGATCCCCATGCCGCCGGCGAGCGCCTTGACGCCCATCGGGCCCTCCAGGTCGAGCCGGTTCAGCAGCAGGTAGGCGGCGCGGTCCATCGAGTTGCGGGCCTGGCCCACACCGCCCAGGCGGGTCTGCTCGGCGCGGCGGGCGAAGACCGCCACCTGGTGCTGGAGCGAGTCGAGGAGACCGCCTCCGGCGGGCGCGTCGGCCGCCGCGGGCAGGTCGGAATTGGCCGGGATGGAAGGCATGGCCGTGGGCTCTCTTCGCGTGGGTCCGACAAGGATGGGGGACAGAGTACGCGGCCGTGCGGCGGCCCGTACGCCTCGTACGAGAACTGATACGGCCCGCCCGCGCGACCGTCTCGACCGCATCCCGGATGGCGAGATTTCGCCCCTCGCGGACTGCTTCTCGCAGCCCCTCTCCGAGCCCCGCCCCGGCGCTTTTCCCGCGCCCCTGCCGCCGCCGGCCCTCCGCCCCCTCGCGGAGCCCGCCCCCGCGCCCCGAGCCGCCCCGACCGCGGGCTGCGAGACTGGCCGCATGAACTACCGCGTGCCCCAGCCCGTCCCGCAGGTCGTCCTCGACGACGTCCGGGGGGCTCAGAAGATGCTCTCGGGCGTCTCCCGGGTCACCGCGATGGAAGGCAGCCGGCACCTGTCCTCACTCACCGGGTCCCCGGTCCACCTCAAGTGCGAGAACCTGCAGCGCACCGGCTCCTTCAAACTGCGCGGCGCCTACGTCCGCATCGCCGGCCTGCGCCCCGAGCAGCGGGCCGCCGGCGTCGTCGCGGCCAGCGCCGGCAACCACGCGCAGGGCGTGGCGCTCGCCTCCACCCTCCTCGGGGTCCGCTCCACCGTCTTCATGCCGGTCGGGGCGCCGCTGCCGAAGGTGGCCGCGACCCAGGAGTACGGCGCCGAGGTGCGCATGCACGGACAGGTCGTCGACGAGACCCTCGCGGCCGCCCAGGACCACGCGGACCGTACCGGCGCGGTGTTCATCCACCCCTTCGACCACCGCGACATCATCGCGGGGCAGGGCACGGTGGGCCTGGAGATCCTGGAGCAGTGCCCCGAGGTGCGGACCATCCTCGTCGGGATCGGCGGCGGCGGTCTCGCGGCCGGCGTCGCCGTCGCCGTGAAGGCGCTGCGGCCCGACGTGCGGATCATCGGAGTGCAGGCCGCGGGCGCGGCCGCGTACCCGCCCTCGCTCAGGGTGGGGCACCCCGTCTCCGTCGACGAGCCCGTCACGATGGCGGACGGCATCAAGGTCGGCCGCCCCGGCGACATCCCCTTCAGCATCATTTCCGAGCTCGTCGACGACGTGCGCACGGTCTCCGAGGACGCCCTCTCCAGCGCACTGCTGCTGTGCCTGGAACGGGCGAAGCTGGTGGTCGAACCGGCCGGCTGCAGCACGGTCGCGGCGCTGCTGAGCGAGCCCGAACTGTACGGCGGCGGACCGGTGGTGGCCGTCCTGTCCGGCGGCAACGTCGATCCGCTGCTGCTCCAGCGGATCCTGCGCCACGGCATGGCGGCGGCGGGCCGCTACCTGTCCCTGCGGCTGCGCGTGGCCGACCGCCCCGGCGCCCTGGCCGGTCTCCTGGGGGTGTTGTCAGTGGTGGATGCGAACGTACTGGACGTGAGCCACGTACGGACCGACCCGCGGCTGGGGCTCACGGAGGTGGAGGTGGAACTGCACCTGGAGACGAAGGGCCCGGAGCACTGCGCGGAGGTCGCGCGGAAACTGCACGCCGCGGGATACAAGGTGATGAGCTAGACGGCGGACGCCGTCGGGGCGTCGGCACCACCCGTTCGGCCGGGCGACAGCCACCCGGCGCCCATAGGATTTGCGGAGAAATGCCCTGAAATTCCTGATTCTACTGGCCCGATTCACACTGGGAGAATCCCTATGCCAGGCGCTATCTACGCCGAAGGTCTGGTCAAGACCTTCGGCGATGTACGGGCTCTGGACGGCGTGGACCTCGATGTCCCCGAAGGCACCGTCCTGGGTCTCCTCGGCCCCAACGGCGCCGGGAAGACCACGACCGTACGCGTCCTGACCACCCTGCTCCGGCCCGACAGCGGCAAGGCCGTCGTCGCCGGCATCGACGTGCTCAAGCACCCCAACGAGGTCCGCCGGGCCATCGGCCTCTCCGGCCAGTTCGCCGCCGTCGACGAATACCTGACCGGCCGCGAGAACCTCCAGATGGTCGGCCAGCTCTACCAGATGAGGTCCAAGGCCGCCAAGGCCCGGGCCGACGAACTGCTCGAACGCTTCAACCTCGCCGACGCCGCCGACCGCACCGCCAAGACCTACTCCGGCGGCATGCGCAGGCGACTCGACCTCGCCGCAGCCCTCGTCGTCAGCCCGCCCGTCATGTTCATGGACGAGCCCACCACCGGCCTCGACCCCCGCAACCGCCAGCAGCTGTGGGGGATCATCCAGGAACTGGTCGCGGGCGGCACCACCCTGCTGCTCACCACCCAGTACCTGGAGGAGGCCGACCACCTCGCCCATGACATCTGCGTGGTCGACCACGGCAAGGTCATCGCCCGCGGCACCTCCGACCAGCTCAAGGCCCGTACGGGCGGCGAGCGCGTGGAGGTCGTCGTCCACGAGCGGGACCACATGGCCACCGCGCGCGAGGTGCTCGCCGGCTTCGGCAAGGGCGAGACCACCGTCGAGGAGCACACCCGCAAGCTGACCGTGCCGGTGTCGGGCGGCGCCAAGCTGCTCGCCGAGGTCATCAGGGAACTGGACGGCCGGGGCATCGAGATCGACGACATAGGTCTGCGCCGCCCCACCCTGGACGACGTGTTCATCTCCCTCACCGGCCACGCGGCCGAGCGGATCGCCGAGGAGAACGGCGACGGCGCGGCCGCCGCCGACACCAAGGGCCGCAAGGCCGCGCGCGAGGAGGCGGCGAAGTGACCCTCACCTCCCCGACCACGGACCTGACCGCGCCCCGGCCGCGCGGCGGCATCGTCCAGGGCGTCAACGACTCCCTGGTGATCGCCAAGCGGAACCTCATCCGCATGTCCCGGATTCCCGAGATGATCATCTTCGGCGTGATCCAGCCGGTGATGTTCGTCGTGCTCTTCAGCTACGTCTTCGGCGGCTCGATCATGGTCGGCGACACCACGTCGCCGGCCGCCTACCGCGAGTTCCTGATGGCGGGCATCTTCGCGCAGACCGTCACCTTCGCCACGGCCGGCGCGGGCGCGGGCATCGCCGACGACATGCACAAGGGCCTGATCGACCGCTTCCGCTCGCTGCCCATGGCCCGCGGCGCGGTCCTCACCGGCCGCACCCTCGCCGACCTCGTCCAGACCACGCTCACCCTGTTCGTCCTGGCGATCGTGGCCCTGCTCGTCGGCTGGCGCACCCACACCAGCATGGGCGAGGTCCTCGCCGGCTTCGCGCTGCTGCTCCTGCTCGGCTACGCCTTCTCCTGGATCGGCGCCCTGATCGGCCTCTCGGTGCGCACCCCGGAGGCGGCCACCTCGGGCGGACTGATCTGGCTCTTCCCGCTGACGTTCATCTCGAACGCCTTCGTCCCCTCCGAGAACATGCCGCCGTTCCTGCGGACCATCGCGGAGTGGAACCCCTTCAGCGCGACCGTCCAGGCGGCCCGCGAGCTCTTCGGCAACCTCCCCGAGGGCTACCCGGTCCCCGACGCCTGGCCGATGCAGCACCCGGTCCTGGCGTCCGTGCTCTGGTCGCTGCTGATCATCGTGGTCTTCCGCTCCCTCGCGGTGCGCAAGTACCGCTCGGCGACGGCGTAGGGCCGCGCACCCGTACGCACGTACGTACGACGATGCCCGGCCGGGAGAACCCGGCCGGGCATCGTGCGTGCAGCAGGAAAACCAGGCAGTGACCGAGGGTGATCAGCCGGTGAAGGGCTTGACGTCCAGGATCTTGACCGAGGCCTTCTTGCCGTTCGGCAGCTCGTACTCGGCGTCCTCGCCGATCGCCTTGCCCAGGACGCCGCTGCCCAGCGGGGACTGGGGGGAGTACGTCTCGAAGTCCGAGGAGGCGTACTCGCGGGAGGCCAGCAGGAACTCCATGGTGTCGTCCTCGTCGCCGTCGAAGGCGATCTTGACGAGCGTGCCGGGGGCCACGACGCCGTCGGACGCGGGCGCGGTGCCGACCTTGGCGTTCTCCAAGAGCTGCGTGAGCTGGCGGACCCGGAGCTCCTGCTTGCCCTGCTCCTCCTTGGCCGCGTGGTAGCCACCGTTCTCGCGCAGGTCGCCCTCCTCGCGGGCGGCTGCGATCTTCGTGGCGATCTCCGTGCGGGCGGGACCAGAGAGGTAGTCCAGCTCCGCCTTCAGCTGGTCGTACGCCGCCTGGGTCAGCCAGGTGACGCTTTCGCTCGTCTGGGTCACGGGTGCTCCTCGTCGGTACAGGGGACTACAAAGCCGCCAGCGGCGGGCGAAACCACGAGCCTAACAATTCGGGAAGAAAAGGGGGAGGACCTCAGGGGCTCATTGCCCCGTCGGCCGCGTCGTCAAGCCTCAGCGGGCGGAACCCGCGGGCCGGCAGCCGACCAGCTCGATCATCGTGGCACGGTGCGTCGTCCTCAAGGACACCACCTCGTCCACGCGGCCCTCGGGCTGGGCGAAGGTGAAGTCGGCGCGGCCCACCTCGCCGTGCTCCTTGTCCTGCGAGCTCAGGGAGCAGACCCCGGTGACCGAGGCCTCCTTGCGGACCTCCAAGTGCACCTTGACCTCGGTGTCCGACACCACCTGGAACTTGATCACTTCGGCGCTCACGCTCTGTCCCGCGATGTAGTCCCAGCCGATCCAGCCGACCACACCCAGCAGCGCGGCACCCAGCGCCGCCCCGACGATCTTGAGCTTCCGGTCCGCACGCTCGTCCGCCGACCGGCCGTAGCGGCCCTCGGGCAGTCCCTCGCGCACCGCGCTCATGATCGTTTCCTCTCTGCGGGGAGGGTGGGCACCCCTGGAATTTTCCGTCCCCCAGTTCGGTCACTATAGAAGCCGACCGTCGCGCCGAATCGCAGAGGATCCTGTCTTGACCGAGCAGCTTCGACTGATGGCCGTCCACGCCCACCCCGACGACGAGTCGAGCAAGGGCGCGGCCACCATGGCCAAGTACGTGTCCGAGGGGGTTCCGGTGCTGGTCGTCACCTGCACCGGTGGCGAGCGCGGCTCCGTGCTGAACCCCAAGCTCCAGGGCGACAAGTACATCGAGGAGAACATCCACGAGGTGCGCGCCAAGGAGATGGACGAGGCCCGCGAGATCCTCGGCATCGAGCAGGAATGGCTCGGCTACGTGGACTCCGGCCTTCCGGAGGGCGACCCGCTGCCGCCGCTGCCCGAGGGGTGCTTCGCGCTCGCGGACGTCGACGAGGCCGCCGGCGAGCTGGTGAAGAAGATCCGCGCCTTCAAGCCGCAGGTCGTCACCACGTACGACGAGAATGGCGGCTACCCGCACCCCGACCACATCATGACCCACAAGATCACGATGGTGGCCTTCGACGGCGCGGCCGACACGGAGAAGTACCCCGAGAGCGAGTTCGGCCCCGCCTACCAGCCGCAGAAGCTCTACTACAACCAGGGCTTCAACAAGCCGCGCACCATCGCCCTGCACGAGGCACTGCTCGCACGCGGCATGGAGTCCCCCTACGGCGAGTGGCTGGAGCGGTGGAAGGAGTTCGAGCGCAAGGAGCGGACCCTCACCACCCACGTGCCGTGCGCCGACTTCTTCGAGATCCGTGACAAGGCGCTCATCGCGCACGCCACGCAGATCGACCCGGACGGCGGCTGGTTCCGCGTCCCGATGGACGTCCAGAAGGAGGTCTGGCCCACGGAGGAGTACGAGCTCGCGAAGTCGCTCGTCGACACTTCCCTCCCCGAGTCCGACCTCTTCGCGGGCATCCGGGAGAATGCGTAGCTATGAGCGCTACGCAGGCAGCACTGACCCAGCTCCTCCCGCTGGCGGGTGACACCTTCGACAAGAACAAGGTGACGCCCGGCCTCCTGGGGTTCATCGTGTTCGCGGCCCTCGCCATCGGCGTGTGGGCCCTGATGAAGTCGATGAACCGGCACATGGGCCGCGTGAACTTCGAGGAGGCCCCCGAACCGGCGGCCTCGCCCACCACCCCGGGCGAGGACACCGCTCGGGCGTAGCCCGTCTCCCGCCATGGCCTCGCCGGCCGGGGGTGCCGGGCCCGGAGCTCCGCCCCGCGCCTCAAACGCCGGCGGGGCTGAGTTTGCGCGGCGCAGGCCAGAGCCGTGCGGCTCAAAGCCCGGGGCTCCGCCCCGCACCCCGCGCCTCAATCGCCGGCGGGGCTGGAGTGGTGCGGCGAAGCAGGAGTGGTGCGCCGCCGCTGCCCGGTGCGGCTTACAGATCGGGGCTCCGCCCCGGACCCCGCGCCTCAAACGCCGGCGGGGCTGAGTTTGTGCGGCTTAGCTGGATGGTGCGCAAGCACTGGGTAGCAGGCTGGCCGGTTGGGGTGGGGGTGGGTGTGTGTCGGGGTGATCCCCGCAGGGCGTCGAACGCACTGCCGCCGAGGTGTCCGACCTCTCGTCACGTTCGGCGCCCGAGGAGACGCCCCGGCGCGCGCCCGCCCCC
>NZ_JBIAJH010000049.1:0-42435 GCF_042871845.1 Streptomyces sp. NPDC005533
GTCCCACTGGCGCAGGCAACGACAGGCCACCGCCCGACGCAGCCACTACCGGAGAAGAACCAGCTCAGGACACGATCCGCTGCTGGAGTACTAAGCTTGTTCTTTATCTACCAAGATCTTCCGGGCTTGCCGATGGCCTTGAGGGTCTCGGGGCGTTTCACGGTTTTACCGCCGTCGTAGCGGGGTGCCCGGCGCTTGTTCTTCACGCCGGGTGGCCGGCCGGGACCGGCGCCTCGGGGTTTGGGAACACGGGCCGGACAGGCGAGGTGAGCGCGAACTCCCGACGGACCCGGGCCGGGGTGAGCCGATCGGCGCTGGCGGGTTGCTCCCAGGGGCGGCGGAGGTCTGCGGCAAGGGGTCGGGCGAGCCGGAGCTGGGTGTGAGCGACGATCAGGATCCAGGTCCAGCGGTCCGCCGCCCCGGGAGTACGGACTCTCGGGGTGGTCCAGCCGAGAGTCTGCTTTACGAACCGGAAGGTGTGCTCCAGATCGAAACGGCGGCGAAACGCCTGCCAGAAACGGTCCACATCGGCCGGGGTGGCGCCGGTCTTGGAGGACCATAACCACACCGGCGGGGCATCACGGTTCTTCGACAGATGCTCGACCTTCAACCGCATCAACGTCCCCTCGACCACAGGTAGTTCACCGTCGTGGTCGAGCCAGGAGGAGCGGTGTGTGAGTCTTGGATGGACCCGATCCCATGCCTGAGCCTCGGCCTTGCCGTAGTTCGCCGTGTCGGTGACTGTGGTGATCGCGGGCTCGGGCCAGGTCTCGGCTTCGTGAAGCGGAATTCCGGTCCGTGCTTGGGTGGCCGGCCGTTCACACCATGCATCCGCAGCGGCTTCGGCAGCCGCATCACGCGGTCGGAGCGGAGCCGGCCGACCAGCTCGACCGGCAGGTCGCGCAGGACCCAGGCCAGGCGGGTGACGTCGTAGCCGGCGTCGCTGACGATCACGATATGCGGGTCCCCGGCCTGCCACTGGCCTTCGGCGATGAGGCGTTCAACGACACCCCGCAATTGGACGGCAGTGAGCGCGGTCGCGTCGTCCGTAGGTCCGAGCCGCACCGCATCCAGGATCGCGGTCCAGGACGTGGCACCCGGCTCCAGCACGGCCACGAAGGAGTACGGCCAGCCTGGAATGAACTGCGAGGCCGTCTTCGCGCGGCCTTAGACGTGGCAGAACAGCCGCTCCGCCGAGCACGGCGCGTCCGAGCGAAGCCACGGTGACACATCGACCGCCAGGACCAGGCGCCCGTCGTCGAACCGAGGCAGCGACAGCCCGTCGAGCACGGTCCGCAGACGGCCGACGTCGATCCGGCCGTGGTTCAGGCCGCCGTACATCGCTCCGTGCCCACGACGATGCTCGGGCAACAGCGTCAAGTCGACCGGGGACCTCACCGCACCGTTCACACACAGCACCGCGTCCGCCAGCTCGAACAACGCGTCACGCCGGGCAGTCAGACACTCGTAGAACTCGCCCCGGAAGCGTGACGCTTCAGGGAGCGCCTCCCTCCGGACGGCATCAGGCAGCAGACTCACCCTCACGGCCTTCTTGTGGTCACGTGCACCATGGTCGGAGCACATGATCAGACGAAGGCCGCCTCCACGTCCGGCGAATCCCCAGGCGAGCGAACCCGTTCGAGACACCGTTCGAGATCGTGGCACCATGTACGGCATGACGACCAACCGAAAGGCCCATGCCGCGTAGACGGCCAGGACGTACCCGGGCCAGCATCCCGGACCGGCACCAGTCACAGCGCAAGAGGCCAGCCATCGACAGCCTCTCCCCGCGAGCGCTGTCCGAGATCGTTCGCCTTGAACGCACGCGAAACTATCTCAGCCGGGCGACACCAGCACGGCATTGCGCCTGTGGAAGGACTACGTCCACCGCCCCCCACGCGAACTCTGGCACGACGACGAGTTCGGCAACGTGCACTGGTACTGCTGCGGCAACCCTCTCGAAGGCCGTGCCCTACTTGACGGCGTGATCCAAGCAATGTCACCTCCCGGCGCCCGCGAACTCCGCTAGATCATCGAAGAGCTGGACGCCTTCTTGGGCCCGTCTTACCCGGCCACAGACCACCGAAGATAAAGAACAAGAGGGTGAGGAGTTCGACCTCGGGAGCTGCCCACCAGCCGCGCCATTGCACAACCGTGTCGTCCCGGTCCAGCCCGGTGAATCCGACGGGCGAGGCAGGGATCTCCACGGCGGTCTGGGCGACACGAGCCCGCACGGCTGACGACCGCAACAGGTCATCGGCGGCAGCTTCGGCGTACGCTCCCGAGACGGTCGTGGTGAAGGCGGAGATGACCTCGTTGAAATCCGTGAGCCGGGTGAGCCTGTCTTCCAGGCCTTCGACGTCCTCGTTCACGGGGTACGGGTAGGTGATCCCGTCGCCGAAGTCCTTGGTGTTGTTCGTGACGAAGCAGACCTTCTCGGCAGGGTTGGCTTTGAGGAACTCCAGTATGGAGAACCAGATCGCGACGTCCCGGGCGCCCTCGGAGTGGTCTCCGGCCCGCTTGGCGGGCTTCAGTGCCAGCGCTTCACGGGTGAGGGCTCTGCGCGCGGCCTCAGAGCTGGTCTCGATCACTTCGAAGATGTCCCCGTAGACGTCCCGCCAGTGGTTCATCAGCCGTTCCAGGTCGAGCGGCTCCAGCGTGCTCTTCAGCTCCCAGGGGCAGGATCGCGCGCAGCCTGTCCAATGTGTTGGTGACGGCCTCGTACTTGACGGGGTACAGCTTGGCCTGGTGGGCGGCCATCTCCTCCAGGACCATCCACGGCACCGCGACCCGGTGATGGCCGGACTGCTGCAACTTGCGGATGATGTCAGCGCGCGGGCTATTGGGCGACAGCTCGTTTACCGCGTTCGTGTCGAAGATGATCAATGCGTCCTCCGTGCAAGCCACGCCACGATGCTCTGGGCCCTTACGTTGCCCAGTCCAGCCCCAGCTCCGCCAATACTTTGGCTGATCCGCGCGCCTGCTTTTCGTCCGGCGCTGACGCGCTCCAGTTCCTGCTGGGAGCACGGGTGGAGCCATGCGTGGTGGGCCAGCGTTCGTCAGCAGGATGAGTCTTCACACCCGTGTGACGGTGGTGGGGTCGGCGTGCCATTCGCGTCCCCCGTGTTCGGGGGGAGGCGAACGCGACAGCGCGTTGGGGGCGGTCGTACGGGGAGTCGGAGGGGTCTTCCCACGCAGGGTCGATGTCCCGCAGAATCCCGATCCTGCCGTGGTCGTCGTCCTCGACGCGGTGCCCGATGTCGCTCCTGTCGATCACCGGACGTTCCGTCCGCCGGTGGGGGGTGTCGGATGTCGACGTTGCAGTCCGACACCCCGTGGGGTGCCGTGGTCCGGTACGTGGCTGGGCCCCGACCCGGGGGGAGGGGGTCGGGGCCCAGTGGGCGCCGCAGCTCAAGAGGCTGTGCGCGGGGTGCGGTTCAGTGGCGGTGGAGGGTGTCCTTGACGTCTTCCTTGGCCTGGCGGGCGTTGCCCTTGGCCTGGTCGGCGTGCCCGTCGGCGGTCATCCGCTCGTTGCCGGCCATGTGGCCCATGGCCTCCTTGGCCTTGCCCTTGGCCTGTTCGACCTGTGCCTTGGTCTTCTCGGTGCCCGACATGGGACCTCCTCGTGTAGTACCGGGTTGGTCGTGACGACTCGCCTGCTCACGATCCCGAGGCCCAAACCCCGCATCGGTACGCCGATGTCGGATTCCACCCGAAGTCACGATGAAGGAGTCGGGCGCGCGCATCTGCCCGCCTGCGCGGATAAGAAACACATAAGGATCATGCGCATGGTTGCCGGTCGGTGGGGCATCCGGTGCTTCGGAGGTTGATAACTATGGTTCCCCTGCTTCTTGTTCTTCTGCTCGCTCTGATCCTTTTCGGTGCCGGTTTCGCGGTGAAGATCCTCTGGTGGGTCGCGATTGCCGTCCTGGTGATCTGGCTGATCGGCTTCGTGGCCCGTCCCAAGAACAGCAGCAGCCGCTGGTACCGCTGGTAGCAGGCAGCCCAGGCACTGCATGCCGGTGGGCCCACCCCGTCATGGGGTGGGCCCACCGGCATGCCCGGGCCCGGAACTGCGGACTGCACGCCGTGGGTGGGCGCGGAGCACCGGGTGAGGTGACCGATTTGGGGTGTCCGCGCAACCACGTCCGCCGCCCCGGCCCGCCGATACCCGGCGCGCTCACCCGCCGAAGCCATGGATGAGGGTGTCGGGCCTGGAGCGCGGCGTACGCGTCCGCCGGCGGACGGCCGTGCCGAGGAGGAGGAAGGGAGACCCGTCCGGCGGGCCACTCATCACCCTGTAGCCGTCGCCCCCGCCTCGGCAGGCGGGGCAGCCGACGATCGGGGGAGCGCCGTTCGACGGCGTACAGCGTGACCTGGTGGCGTTGGGTAGGGCATGGAGATGGTGGAGCGGTTGCCGTTCGGGATGCGGGCCCCGGTCGCGGTGACGTACGTCCGGTGCGCGCAAAGGGTGGATTCGGCCACCCACGACTCGCCCGGCTCCATCCGGTTTCCGAGCGGGTTGGGCAGGTCCGTGTTCACCGGACCGGGCCGCGGCATCGACGGGATCTCGCAGTAGGAGGGCCGCACGGCAACTGCCGTGCGGCCCTCCTACTGTCTGCCCGGACCCATGTAGCAAACGAGGTGTCCACACGCGCACACCTCAGCCGCATCGTCACCCTCATCACCGCTGAACACGGGCACGCGGGTGGGCCGGCGCCGACCCGGAGCCGCTGGCGTAGCTGCTCGGGGGTGACCCACGTGCGGTACATGGCCGGCTCTCCACAGCGCGGAGCCGAGCTGTTGACATGAGTAGAGCCGTACCCGCTCGATGGTCTGCCCGTCGAGGAGCCCAGTGTGTTGGGGACGCGCGCCGCAGCTCGATGCCGCCACACCCGCCGGCCGGCGGGTAGCAGCTCGCGACACGCCTCCTGCCGCCCACGGCCTCGAAAGAGGACAAGCTGTTCTGCTGTCGAACCGCAGGTGACCACAGCGGACGGCACCCGCAGAGGCCGTCACACAAAAAGCCATGAATAGTCCATTTCATCCCTTTTTGCGGGTAGGCGCGGATCACCACTTCTGCTCTGGAGGTTCCCATGGCGTCAACGCACCGAGCACCCATCGAAGAGCACCCCGACCTGATGGACCTGCGCGCCCGGCACGACCGCGCGGCCGCCACGCCCCGCGCTCAGATGATCGAGGCCTTGGCCCTGCTCACGGGTCTCTACCTGGCCGCCTCCCCCTGGATCTGCGGCTTCAACGGCTTCACCACTCTCGCGGTCACCAACCTCATCGCCGGTCTCGCCTACATGCTGCTCCTCGGCGGTCTGGGCAATTCCTACGAGCGCACCCACTCCATGGCCTGGGCCGCTGCCGCCATCGGCATCTGGACCTGCGTCGCTCCCTGGGTCGTCGCCGGCGACGTCGCCCACACCCGCTCGATCACCAGCAACCTCATCACCGGCGCCCTCGCCACTCTCCTCGCCCTCGCCGCAGCCTCCGGCGCCCGCGACAAGGACACCCACCGCCACGGTCCCGCCACCCGCCGCCCTGTGTCCGGCACCTACTGACACCTGACCTTCGGGCCCCGCCCGAACAAGACGATGGATGGCCGATCCGACACCCGTGCCCTGGGGGGCGCGGGCGGACCCGGGTCGCCCGTACGCGACGGGACCTGCCGCCCCCCCTGCTCGGCACACGTCCCTATCTGCGGGCCGCCGCGCACCTCGGCGGTCGCCGTAACGG
Source organism: Streptomyces sp. NPDC005533 (assembly GCF_042871845.1). Classification (NCBI taxonomy): domain Bacteria; kingdom Bacillati; phylum Actinomycetota; class Actinomycetes; order Kitasatosporales; family Streptomycetaceae; genus Streptomyces; species Streptomyces sp. NPDC005533. The sequence goes on from NZ_JBIAJH010000049.1 coordinate 5,746, forward strand.
CTGTTCGCATCCGGCAGCGCTGTGTCCCTCATGGCCTCACCTTGGGCCGCCGCCGCCGCTTCGCGCCGCCCACGACGGATTCCTTGGCGGAGCAAATGGGTAAATTGCATGCAAAGCAGAGCGGGATGGGCCCGCATACTGAGTCGCTCCGCACGGGAGGAGGTCTTCGTGGAGCCATGGCTGATGTGGCTGATCGCCGCGGCGACGCTGGCCATCGCAGAGGTGTTCACCCTCACTGCCGCACTGGGGTTGCTTGCCGCGGCTGCGTCGGTCACCGCCGCCGCGGCCGCACTCGGCCTTCCCGCGCCATGGCAGCTCCTGCTGTTCGCAGCCGTCGCGACACTCTGCGTGCTCTTCCTGCGCCCCTTCGCGCTGCGCCGCCTCTCCCCACACCAGGAGAAGCGGTTCGGCGTGGAAGCGCTGGTGGGCAAACCCGCCTACGTGGTCAGTGAGGTGTCCGCGCTGGGCGGCAGGGTCCGCATCGGAGGCGAGGAGTGGACCGCTCGGCCCTACGACGACACGCTGGTGATCCCTCCGGGAGCTACCGCCGACGTGGTGGAAATCAGCGGCAGCACCGCATTCGTCTACCCCCGGGAGTGACCATGGAAGCCTGGGTTGTCGCCGGCGTCATCGCCGCGGCCTTCGCTGTCTTCACCGTGGTACGGGCCGTGCGCATCGTGCCTCAAGCGCGCGCACGCAACGTGGAACGGCTGGGCCGCTACCACCGCACCCTGAGACCCGGGCTCAACATCGTCATCCCCTACATCGACCGCGTCTATCCCGTAATCGATCTGCGGGAACAGGTCGTCTCCTTCCAGCCCCAACCGGTCATCACTGAGGACAACCTCGTTGTCGAGATCGACACCGTCCTGTACTTCCAGGTCACCGACCCGCGGGCCGCGGCCTACGAGATCTCGAACTTTCTCCAGGCGGTCGAGCAGCTCACCGTCACCACCCTGCGCAACGTCGTGGGATCGATGGACTTGGAGAAAACCCTCACTTCACGCGACACCATCAACAGCCAACTGCGCGGCGTTCTCGACGACGCCACTGGCAAATGGGGCCTGAGAGTCAACCGCGTTGAGATCAAAGCTGTTGATCCGCCCCAGTCGATCAAGGACGCGATGGAGAAGCAGATGCGGGCGGAGCGGGACAAGCGTGCCGCGATCTTGGGTGCCGAAGGCCAGCGACAGTCCCAAATCCTCACCGCCGAAGGTGACAAGCAGTCTGCCGTCCTGCGCGCCGAGGGGGAGCGAACGGCCGAGATCCTCCGGGCCGAGGGTCAATCCCGTGCCATCGACGAGGTGTTCCAGGCCGTCCACCGCAACGACCCCGACCCCAAGCTGCTGGCCTACCAATACCTCCAAGCGCTGCCCCAGCTCGCCCAGGGGCCGGGCAGCACCTTCTGGATCATTCCCGGCGAAGTCACCTCCGCGCTCCAAGCCGTCAGCCGCGCCTTCAACGAAATGCTCCCTCCGTCCCAGGCCACTCACGCCCAGTCCGCAGAGGACAAAGCGAACCAGGCTGCCGACGACGCCGCCCAGGCCGCGGAAGCCGCCGCGCAGGCTCTCGCGGACGCGGCCGAAGCCGAGCCGGCTTCCAGGTCGCTGCCGTAGGCGGACGCGCAACCCGTATGACCTGATGCCCGTCGGCCGGCCGTTGGGCACGCCCGCCCTGCCTCAGCACGCCCCCTGGTCGCAGGACTGCGACAGCGGCGCCAGCACTCCCTAGCGGGTCCGGGCCGCCCGCTGGCGGTGACAGGTGTCAGTCGCGGGACGGCGTCAGCCCCTGAGAGGGCCCACGCGTGCGCCGGAGCGAACGGTGGGCGTGCTGCCGACCGTAGAAACAGGCGCAGGACGAGCGGAGAATTCGCTCAGAATCGCCGATGTCGTATATCGGTTATTTAGGGCCGATATGGGTGGGTGAGGTGTCGGAAGCAGGGAAGGCGCCTCGTGAAACGTCGGAACGCGATGCACCAGGAGGAGCCTTGAGTGACTTCGAGAACGCGAGCCGCCCGGACGTGAGCGGGACGGCGGCCGCAGCACAGACCGTTCAGGACAAGTCCGCCGAGGGGGCGTCGCTGGTCGGTGACAAGGCTGCCGAAGTAGGCGGCACCGCCAAGGAACAGGCGGCCAAGGTTGTGGGCGAGGCCACCGCGCAGGCGCATGACCTCGTGGGGGAGCTTCGTACTCAGCTGACCGGCCAGGCCGAAGCGCAGACCCAACGGCTGGCGGAGAACGTGCGCCGGCTTTCGGACGAGCTCCGGGAGCTGGGCGAGAACGGCAAGCCGGAATCCACCATGGCGGGCGTGGCCCGTCAGATCGCAGACAGCGGACGTCAGGTGGCCGATCACGTGGAGAACCGGGGCCCGGACGGTCTGGTCACCGACCTGCAGAGCTTCGCCCGCCGCCGCCCAGGCGTCTTCCTCGCCGGCGCGGCGCTGGCCGGCTTCGCCGTCGCGCGTGCCAGCAAGGGTGTGAGCGCGGCTGCCCCGACACCGGGCCCCGACGGTTTCCGCGGCGAGCGCGCGAACCTGCCCGCCACGGTCGCTATGCCGTCCGGCGGGCCGGCCCGCCCCTCGCACGTGATGCCGGTGCCGCCAGCCCACCTGCCGCACGGATCACCGACGCACGGTAGCTCGGTGGGGCCCGGAGAGGGGTTCTGATTCTCATGGCCCTCACCTCCCACGAGCGGCCCATGGTGCCGGCCCGGCCCCCGTTCCCGCCTTCACCGGCGACCGCGACCGAGCCGTCGCTTGGAGAGCTGGTCGGCGAAATCAGCCAAGACCTCTCGCAGCTGGTCCGCGACGAGATCGAGCTGGCCAAGGCCGAGATGAAGCAGGAGTCCACCAAGGCCGGCAAGGCGGTCGGCATGCTGGGCGGAGCGGGCTACGCCGGACATGTGGCGCTGCTGTTCGGCAGCCTGGCGGTGGTCTTCGCGCTGGCCAACGTGATGGACCCGGCGTGGTCCGCTCTGATCGTCACCGCCATGTGGGCCGTGGTCGGCGGTGTGCTGTACGCCAAGGGCCGCGAGCGACTGCGTACGGTCAACCTCAAACCGGAGCAGACCATGGACACCCTGAAGGAGGACGCCCGATGGGTACGACACCTGACGAGCTGAGGCTCGACATGGAGTACCGGCGAGCACACCTCTCGCGCAACGTCGACCGCCTGGCGGACAGGATTACCCCGAGCAGGATGGCCCGCCGCAAGGTCGATTCCATGCGCGACCACGTCAGCGGAGTGAAGGAGCGCGTGATGGGCACTGCCCAGGATGCGGCACACGGCACCGCCGGAAGCCTCCACCAGGCTGCGGACAGCGTGACGGACACCGCCAAGGAGATCGGGGGCGACGTACAGCAGGCCGTCCAGCAAGCCCCGGACCGGATGAAGCGGAAGACGCAGGGCAGTCCGCTCGCCGCCGGCCTGATGGCCTTTGGCGCCGGCATGCTTGCCGCGGCCCTCCTGCCGACCACCGAGGCCGAGGAACAGGCCGGCCGGCAACTGCGCAAGCACTCGGACGAGCTGCTGGAACCGGTCAAGCAGACAGCCCTCCATGCCGCTCAGGAAGTCCGGGACGAGCTGCAGGAGCCGATCGAGGAGGCAGTTGAGTCCGTCAAGGGCACGGCCCAGGAGGCAGTGGCCACGACGACCGATCATGCACAAAGCGCCGGCCGGGAAACCAGCGACGAACTGCGTGAGGTTGGACGGGAGACCGCCGCCGAGATACGCACGGACCCTGGCGCCCCGCGCCCTCCCGCGTAGCCAGGGTGCCCGGGCAACCGTCCTGAGCACCACGCACCCCCGCACCTCGGCGGTCACCGGTCAGCGCATTGCGCAGTCGCCCGCGTACGCGTCGAGTTTGCCGGCACCGGTGAGCAGGACGGTGCCACCCGGGTGCTGGATGTCGGCAGTGATCAATGCCTTCTCCTCGCTCCAGCCGCATGCACCTGCTTGTGTTTCCTATCTGCCGTGAGAATGTCCGCCAGCGGGGCGAGGCTCTCCGAGGCACACCAGCACCCGCAGGGCACATCGCGCGGGACAGCCAGCAGGACCATGGCGTCACGACGCCTGCTCCCTTATTCGGCCGACTGACCGGGCGCGGCGAGGCTCTCCGTTCTGCCCGTCATCCTTTGTGCCACGTGTCGGTGGCGCGGACGTACCGGATCAGGCCCCGGGCCTGGAAGGCGTGCAGCCACCCCTCCATGGGCCAGCTTCCCCACCGGCGCTTGTAAAGGGCCCCGTTGCGCAGGATGTCGTCGAGGTGCTGGATTGGAGGGTGCCGAGTGGGGTGGTGCTGGTGGTAGGCGGGGGCGCCGCCGACCCACCACACGTCCACTCCCTGCCGGGCTGCGGTGGAGGCGTAGTCGGTGTCCTCCGCGCCGTAACCGGTGTACTGCTCACAGAATCCCCCGATGCGATGCCAGGTCCGGGCCGTGAGGGCGAAGGACAAAGACCAGAACAGCCGGGGGTCACCCCCGCGGATGACCTCGCCGTCCGCGGGGGCCGGCCGGGCACCGTGCGGTGGTGCCAGGCCGACGAGGCCGTCGAGCGGGTAGCCGCGGGCGGGAGGCGGCGGCAGGTACGCAACCGTGCCGCAGAGCAGGGCTCCGTCCTGGGCTGCCCGGGCGTAGCCGTCCAGGAGGGAGGGACCGGGGATGCAGTCCACGTCGAGAAAGACCATCAGGTCCGCGCCTGCCCGGAGGGCCCGCGCGGCTCCGGCGTTGCGGGCCGCCGCCAACGGCAGGCGCCCGGCACTGAGCGGGACGGTGATGATGTCCGCAACCGGGTTCTTGCCGGCGACCAGGCCTGGGATCGCGGGATCCTCCATAGAAACGATCACGTAGTGATCGGGGACGCGCGTACTGAGTGCGAGACCTGCCTGCTGCAGGATCAGGTGGGAATGCCGGCCGGATGCGAGGGTGATCACCGCCGTGCGCATGCGGACCGCCTCGGGACCCGCTGGGCCAATTCTGTGAGCAGACGTCCTGCCCTGCGTGCTCCATCGCCATGGGACCAGCACGCCCATCGCTCGGGCCGTGCCGTCGCCTCTGCCAGCAGCTCGCTCCAGAGGTGGGCAGCCGGCCAGCTCTGCCTGACAGTCGCCAGGCCCGCCGAGTGCAGTGCGTGGGCGGTCGCGTACTGCTCCCCGTGGGGGCGGTCCTGGGGGATGACGACGGCCGCAACCCGTGCGGCTGCGCATTCTGCGACGGCGTTCTGTCCCGCATGGGTGACGACGACGTCCGCGCGGCACAGCACCGGCCACGGGTCCTCGCTCCAGTCGGCGCCGCCCAGGAAGGTCCACGACCACTCAGGCGTGGCCCGGACCGTCTCTTCGATCTGCTGGTCGGTGACGTCGGTCCCTCCGGCTCCGAGCAATACCGCCACCTCCTTCCGGCACGGCCCGCGATCGTTGTGGTGCGCGGGACGGGGACGGCCGTCGAAGCGGGAGATGCTTCCGGTGTGCAAGGTCTTGGCGTACCAGTCGCCAGGCCAATGCGGTTCCGGCAGGGACTGCGGCCACGGAGCGATGAGGGCGTCCGCCAGGTCGTAGGCGAGCCGGTGGGCTTCGTCCCCGCGGTCGCCGCGCATGGCGGCGACCACCACGGGGGTTCCCATCAGGCGGGCCAGGGTGGCGGCCTCCACGGATACGTCGCTCACGAACAAGGAGGGGCGCTCCTGGCGGATCCAGTCGGCCAGCTTCCCCATCCTCTCTCGGTGACCCGGGTGATGGGCCGGCACCCAGTGCAGGCGGCCCCGAGCCGTCGGGTCCACCGGATCGTCGTCGGCGTCGGAGGGCAGGGGGACCCAGCCTCCGGTCCATGACGCAGGCCTGGGAAGGGAAGACAGAACGGTCACCGGGACGTGCACGTGTGCGGCGATGCCCTGGGCGCGGTGGAGATGTCCGCGGCCCTGGTGGTGGACGTAGTAGCCGATCACCGCGCCACCTCCTCGTACAGGCTCGTGTACGCGTCGGCGGTGCGCTCGAGTGAACAGAACTGCACCGCCCGGCGGCGGGCGGCCTGCCGGTCAAGCTTCATGGTGCGCGGGATGAGCTCCGCCAGGGCCAGTACGTCCCCCGGTGGTGCCAGCAGGCCGCACTCCGGTGTGAGGATCTCCCCCAGGGCTCCCCGGTCGAACCCGCACACGGGTGTGCCGCAGGCCAGCGCCTCGGCGACCACCAGTCCGTACGGTTCGTCCCAGCAGGGTGTGACAAGGGCGGCGCTTGCGGAGCCCAGGAGCCCGGCGAGCTCTTGGCGGTCCAGGTGGCCGACGTACCGCGCACCCTTTCCCAGGAGGGGCTCGATCCGGTCCTCGTAGTACGCCCGGTCGGAGATCGGCCCCGCGATCCGCAGAGGCACTCCGGCTGCTTGTGCGGCTTCGATCGCCAGATGTGGCCCCTTCTCGGGGACCAGACGGCCGGACCAGGCGAGGTCGCCGCCGCCCCGTCCCGGCTTCCAGAAGTGCGTATCGACTCCGTTGCGGACGATACGGGCTGCGGGCACGGTCGCCTGCCATGCGCCGGCGGTGAAGCGGCTCACTGCCGTGAACGTCACGGGGCAGGAATCCTGGGCCTTGATGGCGGATTCGAGCCAGGGGGTGGGTGGGGTGTGCAGGGTGGTGACCACCGGAACGCGCAAGGCGGACGCCATCGCGACGGGAAGGTAGTGCAGGCTGTTGTTGTGGATGACGTCGAAGCGATGCTCTCCGTCCCGTGCGAGGTCCAGCATCAGCGCCAGATAGGCGTGGTGCTCTTCCATCCAGGCTGCACCGGGCATGCTGGTGTCGGAGCGGGCCGCATCGCTCAACGCGGTTTTACGCACGGGTAGTTCGCGCGCGCCGAGTACGGGGTCGGAACCGGGTGCGGCGAAGAGTTCCACGTGGTGGCCGCGCCGGTGCAGGGCTTGTGCGAGCCACCACGTGTGGGCTTCCAGCCCCCCGGCGAACGGCTCGCTGATCGGAAAGCGTGCGGAGGCGATGAGGGCCACCCGCAGCCCGCCCCTCACTTCAGCGCGTTTCCGTAGAGGGCACGATGGGCTGCGGCGAGTTCTTCGCGCTCCTGCGTGCGCTGCTGCACGGTGGCCCGGGGTGCCTGCCTCTCCTCGTATGCCGTGCGAACCGCCTCACGCAGCGACTCCTCGTCCAAGCCGGCCCTCTGCGTGTGCCCGTAGGTCAGGCAGGGGCGCTGTTGTGCGTAGAAGCCGCAGTCAGGGGCGGCGACGGCGGTGCCGAGATCGTGGCACGCCTCCAGCCAGCCGGAGTGGGTGCCGAACCGGTAGGGCAGTACGGACAGGTCCAAGGAGGCGAGGTAGTCGAAGAGATCCTCGTCGCCGAAGTAGTCGTGGACGGTGAGGGTGAGACGGTTCCGGCGTGCGAGTTCTTCCAGTGTCGTGAGCAACTGTGGGGCGTAGGCGCGCGAGGCCGGCTCCGTCACCTCCCGGTGGAGGTTGACGTGGAGCTCGGCGTCCTGGAGCTCGGCGACCGCGTCCGCGAGGACGCGGACGACCGGGAGGACGGCCATGTTGGGACGCAGGCTCTTGGCGTGCACGCCGACGCGGAACCGGTCGCGGTGGGGCCTGGGACGGGCAAGGCGCGGAAGGTCGACCACGTGCGGGTGGGGCAGCACGGTCGCCGTCCGGTTCCACCGGCTGCGAATGCTTCCAGCGGCGCCGGGGGTCAGGGTGACCAGGTGATCGGCCGCAGGGATGATCACGTCGAGCGCGGCATCGTGGCTGGTGGGGTCGGGCTGATGAGGATTGCGGAGGTCGTGCACCGTGTAGACCAGGGGTTTTCCATGCCGACGCAGGACGTCCACGAGCGCGGTCAGCTGAGCGGGGCTTTGGGCGTCGAAGCCGAAGTGCAGGTGGTAGACGTCGAAGTCCTCGAGGTGCGCCCTCACCCAGTCCGGGTCCAGCATGACCGGCGGCCACCAGTGCTGCGACGTGCTGGGCGCCCCGAGGGGGCGGGGGTCGCGCAGCCGGCGTACGCCGTCCGGCTCGGGCGCCGAGCAGTGCCGGACGTACACATGGCCCGCGGGTACGGAGGCGACCCGGATCTCACGGCCGACTGGAACGCGCCGCGGCGGTTCTTGCGTCACAGGTCGATTCCTTCGGTCAGAGGTGACGGACCACGGCAGCTGTCAGCCACCGGCCTCAGTCTCTCGGCGGCGAGTCGGGCACGCACGCGGGCGCTCCGGCTTCGCGTGACGTTCCCGGCCCCACCCAGCAGAACCCCCAGAAGATCGGCCTCAAGCCTCAGCTGCCCGCCAATCGAGTGAGGAACCGCTCCTCGAAGTGTGCCCTCACCCACTGCGCCCCGTGGGCCTCGACATCCGTGCTGCGCAGTACATCGAGCACGGTCGTCCCCTGGAGGAGGACCAGGCACGCCCGCTCCGTCTGGGGGATCGGGGTCAGGAACTGGCGTACACGCCTGTCGGCTGCGCCCTGGTCCGGCTCGGTACGGGCGACTTTGCCGTGAGGCACCAGCGCGCACAGGGCGGACATGACCGCATCCGTCGGTCGGTCCTGGCCGGAGCCGACGAGCAGCAGGACGGTTGTGTTGCCGACGAGGAAGTCGTCGACCGCGATCCCGTCCCTCAGCACCGTGATGGCCACACCTCGCATGATCACCCGATGCCTGAGTTTCCGCTACCGACAGGCCAGATACAGGGGGAGCTTGCCTGCCTCTTCGACGCCCGCGCCTGGGGCGCACACGGCCGTGACCTGCGTGCGATCGCCGCCGAGGGACTGCAGAAGATCTACTTCAAGGGACGGCGGAACCCGCACCCTGATAAGGATGTGGCAGGGCCCGCCCGAGCGTGGAGAACGGGCGGGCCCATTACGCGACGGCACGGGCTACAGGCGGTGTCCGGGTTTGACGGCGCCGCAAGGGAGTGCCGTTCGCTTCACCTGTACGCGTATGCGCGGCAGCGGCTGGGAGACTCCCTGTTCGCGGTACACAGGTACGGCGCGTGAGGTGCCGGATACCGGTACCGGTGCACCGCCCGTACCCCTCTGCTGTAAGGGCTTGCCATGGTGACGATGACCGAGCCGCTTGCTCCCGTTCCGACGCCAGGGCGTACGCCCGGGCAGGTGATCTTGTCGTGGTTGACGACAACCGATCATAAGAAGATCGGGCATCTGTACCTGATCGCCTCCTTCGGATTCTTCGTCATCGGCGGGGTGCTGGCCCTGCTGCTGCGGGCGGAGCTGGCCCGGCCGGGGATGCAGATCGTCTCCAACGAGCAGTACAACCAGGTTTTCACCCTGCACGGCACGATCATGCTGCTGTTCTTCGCGACCCCGACCTTCGCCGGGTTCGCCAACGCGATCATGCCGTTGCAGATCGGGGCCCCCGACGTGGCATTCCCGCGGCTGAACATGCTGTCGTTCTGGCTGTTCTTCTTCGGCGCTCTGATCGTCGTGAGCAGCGTGCTCACGCCCAACGGCACCGCGGACTTCGGCTGGACCGCCTACACGCCCCTAAGCAGTTCGACCCGCACGCCTTCCGTCGGCGGAGACATGTGGATCATGGGGCTGGCGCTGTCCGGGTTCGGCACCATCCTCGGGTCGGTCAACTTCGTCACCACCATCATCTGCATGCGGATGCCGGGCATGACCATGTTCCGGATGCCGATCTTCACCTGGAACATCCTGCTGACCTCCGTGCTGGTGCTTTTCGCGTTCCCCGTCCTCGCCGCAGCTCTGCTGGTGCTGGAGGCGGACCGCAAGTTCGGCGCCCAGGTCTTCAACCCCCAAAACGGTGGCGCTCTTTTGTGGCAGCACCTGTTCTGGTTCTTCGGGCATCCAGAGGTCTACATCATCGCGCTGCCGTTCTTCGGGATCGTCACCGAGATCTTCCCGGTGTTCTCCCGCAAGCCGCTCTTCGGCTACCTCGGCCTGATCGGCGCGACCGTCGCCATCGCGGGCCTGTCGCTGACCGTGTGGGCCCATCACATGTTCGCCACCGGCGCCGTCCTGTTGCCGTTCTTCTCCTTCATGACGTTCTTGATCGCGGTGCCGACCGGGGTGAAGTTCTTCAACTGGATCGGCACCATGTGGAAGGGGTCCATCTCGTTCGAGACGCCGATGCTCTGGGCCATCGGCTTCCTGGTCACCTTCCTCTTCGGCGGTCTGACCGGCATCATCCTGGCCTCACCGCCCATGGACTTCCACGTCACCGACTCGTACTTCGTCGTGGCCCACTTCCACTACGTCGTCTTCGGTACGGTCGTCTTCGCGATGTTCGCCGGCTTCTACTTCTGGTGGCCGAAGATGACCGGCACGATGCTCGACGACCGCCTCGGCAAGATTCACTTCTGGACACTGTTCATCGGCTTCCACATGACCTTCCTCGTCCAGCACTGGTTGGGTGCCGAAGGCATGCCACGGCGTTACGCCGACTACCTCGCCGCCGACGGCTTCACCGGCCTGAACACCCTCTCCTCGATCGGGGCGTTCCTTCTCGGCGCCTCGACCCTGCCGTTCTTCTACAACGTGTGGAGGACCGCTCTGCACGCCCCACGTGTGACCGTCGACGACCCGTGGGGCTTCGGCCGGTCCCTGGAATGGGCGACCTCGTGTCCGCCACCGCGGCACAACTTCGTGACCCTGCCCCGCGTCCGTTCCGAGTCACCCGCGTTCGACCTCCACTACCCGGAGATCGCCTCCCTCGACTACGCCGACGACCACGGTCGGCGCGATGTATTGGACGATCCCGAAAACCGCCAGAGCCCCGGATCAGACCGGCTCCCTTCCGACAGCTGAAGATCGGCGGACGCGATGCACAAGGATGACGCGGCTGCCGGCATGGCCGCGCTGGAGGGCTACCTGATGAGCCGAGCCGCCCAGCACCGCGCAGCCCATGAGGCCGCGGCCTTCGCCGACGACCTACCCTGGCTCGGGCATGCGGAGCGGGAGGACGTCATCCGGCTCTACACCGCTCACCACCTTGCCCGCACACGTCAGGTCCTGCACGAGATCACCAGCCGCAGCCAAGAACTGAAACAGGATTACTCCCGCCGCTACCGGATCCTGTGCTGTCGCATGCTCGCCCTTGCCCTCCTCGGCAGCTCCACCTTCCTCGGCCTCCTCACGCTAGGCCTCACACCGCCACGCTGACAGCCGTACCGGGCCGTCACACAGGAGCAGAGCAGGGAAACGTGAGTGTCACCGACAGCGGCCGGCTGAAAGCCGTCTTCGCGGGAATACGAGCCCGCAACTCCTGGAGGCTGAATGGGCTATCCGGAGGGAGGCGGATCAGCCTTCGAGTAGCATCCCAGATGATCGAATTTGCTCCTGAAAAACCCGATATGTTGCGGTCCGTACTTTCAGGAGGCTGACGTGGCGGGTGACCGGACCGGGCTGGCCGAGGTGCTGGCGGCGGCCGAGGCGGCCGCGCCGGTGGACTCCCTCGAGGTGGTGGCGCGTGACCTACGGGACCGATTCGGGGCGCGATACGTGTCGTTCCTGTTCGTCGACGTCGTCGGCCGGCGTCTGCTGCGCGTCTCCGACACGGCGGCCACCCCTCAGGAGGAGCGCGCGGAACAGGTCCCCCTCGCCGGGAGCGGCGTCTATGACGAGGTCCTGCGCAGCCAGAAGCTGGTGCTGGCATCGGATGGCGAGCAGGGGCCAGCGGGTGCTGGCCCCCGTCACCAACCGCGGCGACACCATCGGCGTCCTGGAGCTGTTCCTCCCCCAGGTCGGCCCGGGTGAGCTGGAGCAGGTCGAGGAGGCCGCGCACGCGCTGGCGTACATCATCGTCACCGACCGCCGCTTCACCGATCTCTACCACTGGGGCAACCGCACCACCTCGGTCAGCCTGTCCGCGGAGATCCAACGCTAACTCCTGCCCTCGGCATCCTGTTGCGAGGCTCCCCAGTTCACCCTTGCCGGCGCACTGGTCCCGGCCTCCGACATCGCCGGCGACACCTACGACTACAGCCTCGACAACGACACCCTCCACCTGTCCATCACGGATGCCATGGGCCACGACGTCAGCGCCTCCCTCATGGCCACCCTCCTGGTCAATGCCTCCCGCGGTGCCCGCCGCGCTGGAAGGGACCTCGCCGAGCAGGCCCGCCAGACCCATCAGCGCCCTCCTCGACCACGGCCAACACAGCCTCGCCACCGGCCAGCTGCTGCGCATCGCCCTGGACGGCACCACCGCCCGGCTCGTCAACGCCGGCCACCCCTGGCCGCTCCGCTTGCGCGACGGAGCGGTCGACATCCTGCGCCTGGCGGTGGACCTGCCCTTCGGCGTCGCCCATCAGGGCGTCTACCTGGTGCAGGACCTTGATGTGCGCCCCGGCGACCGCCTCCTGCTCCACACCGACGGCATGCAGGAACGCGACGCGGAAACGGTCGACCTGCCCGAACTCCTCCGCAAGACCGCGACCGAGCACCCACGCGAGGTCGTGCGCACCCTGGTCGGCGCGGTCACCGACGCCTACGACGGCCGCCCGCCCAGAGACGACGCCACCGTCCTGTGCCTGGACTGGCACGGCCCCCGATCCGCAAGCCGCCACGAATGAGGTGCAGACGCAGAGACGTCGCCCCCCTCTCCGGCCGGAGCCTGAAGACGCGGTGCCCGTAGCCACCGGCAGGACTCCGACAGCAGAGGTCGATGGAAGGCTCGGCGAAGTGCGGCGCGGCCAGCCGGATGGCCTTCGCCCGGCCCACGGCTCTGCACCGCCACACCACACGCATACCGAGCGAGGATGCACGGGCTGGTTCCCCTGCTGAGGCTGGAGTCATTCCCGTGCTCGAACGCAAGCAGCTCAAGGGCCGTACCCAGGTCACTTTCATCCTGCCCGAGGACACTCCGGGTGCGCCCGTGAGCGTCGTCGGGGACTTCAACGACTGGAACCCCACCGCGCATCCCCTGCAGCCCCGTGGCGACGGCACCCGCGCCGCGACCGTCGCCCTCCCGGCCCGTAGCACCCACTCCTTCCGCTACCTCGCGGCCGGCGATTACTGGTTCGACGAGGAACACGCGGACAGCCACGACGGCACCAACAGCCGCCTCCATACCTGAAGACACCGGACTGCCCCCGCCCGCCCGCCCGGCCGCCCGGCCGGGCTGGGCAGAGGCTTTCGACGGCCCGCTCGTCGCCCATGCCGGCTGCATCGGCACCACCCGGCACCCGCGACCCCTGTCCCGGGCCCTTGACCAGCACCGAAGTGAGATACGTGTGAGCAGCCCGATCGTCCTGTCGGAGAGTTCGCTCGCCGCCCTGCATCATCTGCGGGAGAGGCGCGAGATCAACACCGTGACTCTTCGGTACGCACAGGCCCCGGGCGTCCTGGTCGCCGAGGTCGAGGGCAACCTGACCCACGACGAGCTGGTGCAAGCCCTGCCCGCGGACGACCCGCGGCTGGTAGTCCATGAACTGTCCTTCGCCAGCCCTGACGGCACACGAAGGAACGCGCTGCTGCTGATCCTCTGGATGCCACCGGACGCCCATCAGCAGGAGGAGGCTTACACGGACGGGTACAACGCCCTGAAGGAATACCTCGTGGACGTGCACGTCCACCTCACGGCCCGGCGGCCGGCCCAACTCGAATACCGAAGACTCGTCGCGCTGGCCGGCTGAGTTCCCGGTCCCGTTCTCGTAAAAGCTACGGCGAAGGACATGCAGGGGTCCGGCCAAGGTGCCCGCGATGGAGGTCCAGGCTTTGGGGGCGGGCGGGCGGGGCACCAGCCCGGCTCCCTGGCCGTTGGTGCCTGAGCAGTGATCGGTTCTTCGGTGAAACGGGACGGCCAGCCGGGTGAGTTGCCCGGAAAGCAGCTTCCGACCGGACCCGAAGCCCGGCTGCAACCCGGTTCGTGATCAAGAAACTGATGCGGCACGGCCTGCCCGTGTCACCCTCGCAGCCCTGCCCCTTCTCACCTCCTCCGTCCCCGTCCCCGCCGCTGCCGACATGCCGACCAGGAGCGGACCGTCCGTCGTTCAGGCCGCTCCTGGTGCGGCGGCTGCCGCCGGGGTGCGGGCGCCGTTGCCGTTGTTCGAAGCCGTCGACCGGCTCCCGGTCGCGGAGGAGCACCGCGCCGGCTACCAGCGGGACCTCTACAAGCACTGGAACCGCGGCCTGGACGCCGGCGACGGCTGCGACACCCGCAAGGAGGTCATCCTGGCCGAGGCGGGCGTGGCCCCGCAGGTCGCGGCCGGCTGCAAGCTGGCGGGCGGTTCCTGGCGCTCCGCCTACGACAATCTGGTGGTGACGGACGCGGCCCGCCTGGACGTCGACCACTTCGTGTCGCTGGCCGAGGTCTACGACTCCGAGCGGACGCCGTGGTCGGCGGCGCGGCGTGAGGCGTACGCGAACGACCAGGGGTCCCCTGACACGCTGATCGCGGTCTCGGCCGCCTCCGGCCGCTCCAAGGCGGACAAGGACCCGGCCGAGTGGCTGCCGTCCGACGGCTCCTACCACTGCACCTACGCCGCGACCTGGGTGGGAACCAAGCTCCGCTGGGACCTGGCCGTCGACGACGCCGAACGACAGGCCCTCCTCGGACTGGCCGAGGACTGCTCCACGACCACCGTCGTCTACGAGGCCGCCCCGTAGACCCTGCTCGACCGTCCTCCCCTTTTGTTTCTGGTCGTGCGTGGATCGCGCCCGGCCCGTACCCAGAACGGAACCCTCGGCATGAACATCAACCCCCGGAAGGCCCTCTCCGTCGCCGCACTGCTCCTGACGGCCGCCCTCCTGCCCGCCGGTCAGGCTCAAGCGGCCGCGCTTGCCCAGCCGGCCGTGCGCACCCCGGGCCTGTACTGCCTGGCCAACGCCTGGGGGACCCCGGACATCTCCACGAAGCCCTGCGACGGCGCCGACCGCGGCCGGCACTGGACGGTCGCGGGCCAGCAGATCTCCCTCACCAACGCGCGCGCCTACTGCCTGGCCAACACCTGGAACACCGCGAACGTCTCGGTCAAGCCGTGCAACCCCAACGACCAGGGGCAGTACTGGAACGTGACGGGCCAGCGGATCTCGCTCGCCTTCGCCCCCGCCTACTGCTTCGCTATCACCTGGAACACCCCGAACCTCGCCACCAAGCCCTGCGACGGCGCCGACCGCGGACAGAACTGGGCGATCTTCAACGACCACATCAGCCTGGCCCTCGCCTGATGCTCCGCCGCCGCGCCCGGGGCAGGCTCACCGGCCCCGGGTGCCCAGGCAGCGGCCGGGGAGGTGGGGGTCTTCCGGTCGGCTGACGAACTTCACACCTGCGGGCCCTCGGCCGGGCTCGCGGCGTCGGCGAGGATCGCCCGGAGGGCGCCGATATGCCCGTCGAAGGCCTGTCGTCCGGCGTCGGTCAGGTGCGCGTAGCGCTTGTGGCGGCTGCCGCTGAGTCTGCGTTCCGTGGCCACGTAGCCGGCTTCTTCGAGTGTCGTGAGCTGTTTGGACAGCGCCGAATCGGAGAGCTGGATCCGGTCCTTGAGGAAGGCGAATTCCGCCCAGTCGACCGCTGCCAGTGTCGCCACCAGTGTCAGGCGGGTGCTGGGATGGATCAGTTCGTCGAAACGTGCCTGCGTCATGCCCGCACCCACCGGCGCAGTACGCGCAGCATCTCCGGTCCGCCGAACCCGATCACCGCAGCGACCGACGCCGCGGCCGCGATTCCCGCGTGCTCGGCGCCGTCGGCGTCGAGCACGAGCGCCGCCGCGACGGTGACCGCGACGAGACCGAGCAGCATGCCGACCACGACCAGGGGGAGACGGCGGCCGGCGACCGTCCGGCTGACCTGCACCCGGCCGGTGCGCCTACGCCCGCCGAGCAGCCGTGACGCGAGCGTCGCGTGCCCCATTCCGAAGACGAGGGTCGCGGCTGCGGCTACCCATGGGGACGCCAGGCTGCCGAGGACCCCCAGCAAGAGCCAGCCGGCCGCCATCGCCCACCAGTAGCCACGGGGCAGACCCACCTCCGCCGCCACCCGGCGTCGGGCACGCTCGGCCGCTTCGAGAGCCATGCCGGCCTGGTCCGGAGTGATGTCGGCCATCGCGACACCTTACTTTCCTGTCGGGAAAGTGAGCGTCCCACTTTCCCGACAGGAAAGTCAAGCCTCGAGGCGGCGACCGCCGGGGAGGGACGCCCTGCTGCGAGCTGTGTTCTCGCATCGGGATCCGGCCGACCTGCACCGCCAGCGCCGCGTCCGCGACCACGGCGGCGAGCATTTCAGCGCCACGGCCAGGACGTCGCCGAAGCGCTCGCGCTTGGGGCGCCGGCGCCCGTGGAGGGCGTCCTCGACGGCCAGCGGGTGCAGGGCCAAATCCTCGGCCAGCTGTACCAGTTCGCCCTGCGAGGGGTCTGCCAGCCGGACCCAGGCGAACGCGCCGTCGCCCGACTCCCGCATTCGCTTGAGGGCCGAGCGGCAGGTGTCGCTTCCCGGTGACGGTGCGCTCGTGCGGGCCGTGCCGCACACGGCGGCCGACAGAGCGTCCGCGTCCGCCGTCGAGCGGCCGGGGACGGGCGTACGGGCGGACCTGGCTGCGGTTCGGGCCGGGTGTCGGCGTGCGGCTGTCGCGGTCGGCCTGGTCGTCCCCGTCCTGCCGTAGACGGCGTGTGATGAGCCGACCGTCGAAACCGGCCGACCAGCTCCGGGCAGCCGCACTCAGGTCCAGCAGGAGGTCTGCACGTGGGGAAAAGGTTCACGGCCCCGGCTACGAGCGAGGCGCGGGGGAGCGGGGCGTGCCGAGCGGAACGACGGTAGGCGGCTCGGATTTCCGATCGTGGGGGCTTCGCACGGGGGCTCCCTACACACACCGGGCCGTCGGGGTTAGCCTGACCGTTGCGCTGTGGTGCCGGGCCGGCACCACAGCGGGGACGAGGGCCTGACGGGCCGCGCGAGGTGGACGGCACGGAGGAGCATCCGCGAGTGCCGCTTACCGGATGGAAGCGGGGGAAAGCGCACCATATGGAAGAGCGGACGCTGTCTTCCCGTGTTCTCCTGGCTCCCGGTGGGGGCGGTCTCAGCTGCGCCGAGGCCCGGGAGATCGCTCGCGAAATCCTGGCGGCTCTGCAGCCGGAGCCGGCCGCGGCGGACAACGTGCTGACGGTGGTGAGCGAGTTGGTTTCCAATGCCAGCCGCCATGCCGGTGGCGCCTCCGGTTTCCGGATCAGCGCCCACGCCGGCACGGTCACGGTCGAGGTCTCGGACCGGTCGCCCTCCCCGCCGCGGCTGCAGCCGTGGGCTCCGGAGGTGCCCGGCGGTTTCGGTTGGAGGCTGGTCAACCAGCTCGCCACGACCGACGTGCACGTCCACCACAGCGGTAAGACCGTGACCGCCACCCTTACTACCGGGGCGTCGGGCACCCTGTGATGCGCGGCGGTCAGCCGGCCTGCGCGCTGCCGTCGCGCATCCCGAACAGCGGCAGTGCGCCGGTCATCTCCAGCAGGCGCTGCAACTGGTCCCGCAGCGGGCCCGCGAGCACCAGCGGCCGGGTGTTGCGCAGAGCGAGCAGGGTGTTGAGGAACGAGGAGTCGGCGAATACCACGTCCTTGACGTCGAGCACCAGCAGCGCCGCGTCGGCGGCCTCGTGGTCACAGGCGGCCTTCAGCGCCCCGACCGTGTCCTGATCGAACTCCCCGGAACAGCACACGACGTACACCCCACCTGCCTCGGTACGAACCGTCACCTTCGGTGACTCCATAAGACCTCCGGCCCTGCTGTCGTCGCGCGCGTAACCGTCTTCCACCTGCACCGTACGGGGTGCCAGACCCGAACGACAGCACACCTCCGGCCGGGCATCCGCTCACGGACCGCCCCGAGGCGCCGGCCACGCAGTGCCGCTGCCGGCGGTCTCCCTGCTCGCCGCCCGCCTCGGCGACGAGACCACCGCCGGCGCCGCCCAGGACGCCGCGGCCGCGGAGCTCCCCGCGGCGTTGCCGCGGTTCGCGACGCACCTGGAGATGCACCGCGGCCTGATGCTGGCCCGCTCCGGCGACACCACCGCCGGCACCGCCCACGCCCGCGCCGCCTCGATGCCCTCCCGCCGGAGAAGCACTCCCTGCCCCTGCGCCTCCTGATGGCGGAGGTGATCTGGTGGCGGTGGGTAGGGCATGGAGATGGTGGAGCGGTTGCCGTTCGGGATGCGGACCCCGGTCGCGGTGACGTACGTCCGGTGCGCGCAGTGCGGGGCACTCGGTGAACTCGTCCTCGAGGACGGGTGGCGGGGGCTGCTCCGTCGTCGGCCGAAGGCCGTGACCGTGTCCGCTACGGGTCCGTGCACGGCGACGTGTGCGCCCACCCGGACTTCTCGCCCGGCTGTGCACTGATCATGCCTGGTACGACGACACAGACCGAATCCTGGCCCGCGGTGCGTTCTGGCGGGCTCGTGCCTCAGTCAGAGGCCGGGTGGGGGTGTCAGCCCGAACCGGGAGATGACGTCGGGCAGCCAGGCGGCCTGCCCGAACACGAGCCCGTACTTGGCGGCGAGCACCGGTACTGCGTCCTCGGTCGGTGGCGGACCGTCGGCGAGCATCTCGGCCAGCTCGCGGAAGAAATGTTCGAACCCTGCGGGACTGATGATCTCGATCATTCGGGCGGGGACGGGCCCGGCGTTCCACATCGTGTGCAGTTCCCCGCGCGGCTTGGTGATGTAGCCGCCGGCGCCGAGGACGGTTTCACGGTCGCCGGAACGGAACCCGATCTCGCCTTCGGTGACGATCGAGTACTCGTCCTCCCGGGTGTGCAGGTGCGGCGGCACCAACGCCCCGACCGGGAAGGGGTGTTCAACGACGGAGACTGCGCCGTTGGTGTCCTCCCCCCACAGCTTGAACGCGACCCCGATCGAGCCGAGGAAGGCCTCGGGGCCCTCGCCGGGGCGAACGATGGTGAGCGGTGGGGCCAGCGGCTCTGTCATGGCGATCACTCCTCGACAGAATTTGGAGATACACTGGTGTTCTCCTAAAAACTCTCCGCCGTATACGCCAGGACGTCAAGAAATGAGCGATCGCCGGCGTTCGACCAGCCCGCGTGCCTATGAGATGCGCAAACGTGCCGAGGAGGTGGGCCGGACGCGGCAGCGCATCATCGAAGCCGCCGTGCATCTTCACGGCACCGCCGGCCCGGCATCGACGACCGTGACGGCGATCGCCGAGTGTGCTGGCGTCACCCGGCTGACCGTGTACCGGCATTTCCCTGACGAGCCCGCCCTGTACGAGGCGTGCTCGGGACACTGGCTGTCGCGGCAGAAGTTGCCCCGACCCGATCGATGGGTTGCGGTCGGCCCCCCCATCGAGCGACTGACGGCCGGGCTCGCCGACCTCTACCGCTTCTATCGCGCGGGAGAGCAGATGCTGACGCTCGTTATCCGCGACCAGCACGCCATCCCCGAGCCGATCCGCGAGGCCCGACAGGAGACGACCCTGAAGTACGTCGACGCGCTGGCCGGTGCCTGGCCGGAGGACGGCCCCCCGGTCCGGCGGGCGGTGATCGGGCATGCCGTGGCGTTCTCGACCTGGCACTCCCTGTGCCGGGAGCAAGGGCTCACCGACGACGAGGCAGTCAAGGCCATGGTCACGCTGGTGGAAGCGGTCGCCGCCAGGGCCTGAAGGAGCTGCCGGCAGGCCGGTACGGAGCCGCCGGGCAGGCGTCAAGGCGGTCTGACCTTTGGTCAGTCGAGCTGTGGGGAGACGACGCCCTCGCGAGCGGCCCATTCGACTCCGGAGCGGGTAGAGGACGGCAAGCCGTGACGCCGGGCCCGCGGGGATGGTCCGGTAAAGGCCGGCGCCGAAGTCGACCCCTGATCCGTGGTTACTCTGCGGATTGGTTTCTGTACGCAGGAGGCTGGTTTAGGCTGCCGCCGTGGTCGGCCATCGAGGCCGGTGGGGCAAGGAGAGGTAGACGATGCCGCAAGCGGGACATGCGAGCGGCCCGGCGGGCGCGTCGGGCCGGCAGGCGCTCAGTGCGGTGGAAGAAGCGGCCCGGATGGACGCGGTGCGCCGCTATGACATCCTCGACACCCCGCCGGACGGCGCATTCGACCGTGTCGCGGCGATGGCGGCCCGGCTGTTCAAGGTGCCGGTGGCGAGCGTGACGATCGTGGACGAGGACCGGATCTGGTTCAAGGCCGCGCACGGTCTGGAAGGCGTCAGCGAGATCGGCCGGGAGCCGGGCTTGTGCGGCTCGGCGATCCTCACCGACGAAACACTGGTGATCCCGGACACACTCACCGACCCTGTCGCCTTCAACAACGGCCTGGTCACCGGGCCGATGGGCGTCCGCTTCTACGCCGCCGCGCCCATCATCACCGGCGACGGGCACCGGCTGGGCACCGTCAACATCCTCGACACCAAGCCGCGCCTGATCACCGAGGACGACACCGCCACCCTCGCGGACCTGGCCGCGATCGTGCTCGACGAGCTGGAGATGCGCCTGGCGGCCCTAAATGCCCTGCGCACCGAGCAGGAGCGGCGCATCGAGCAGGAGGAGGCCCGCGAGCGCGCGGAGCGTGACACGGCCGCCATCCAGGCGTTCGCCTCCACCCTCCAGCGCACCCTGCTGCCGCCGGCGCTTCCGGTGGTGCCGGGGCTGGAACTGGCCTGCCACTACGCCACCGCCTCCCCACAAGACGTAGGCGGCGACTTCTACGACGTCTTCCCCCTCGACGGCAGGAGGTGGGCGTTCTTCCTCGGGGACGTGTGCGGCAAGGGCCCCGAAGCGGCCGCCGTCACCTCCCTGACCCGCTACACCCTGCGCGCCGCCGCCCAGATCGACCCGGACCCCGACAAAGTCCTCACGTCCCTGAACACGGCACTGCTCCTCGACCCGGCCGTTGGCACCCGGTTCTGCACCGCCGTCTTCGGCATCCTGGAACCGCACGAGCGGGACGGGTTCACTGTCATGGTGGCCACCGGCGGGCACCCCCCGGCCTACCTCCTGCGCGGGCAGGGGACAGTGGAGGCGGTGCGCCCCCGGGGAGGCATGCTCATCGGCGCCCTCGCCGAGGCGCACTTCGCCTCCCACACCTTCCACCTCGCCCCCGGCGAAGGACTGCTCCTCTACACCGACGGGCTGACCGAGGCACGCACCCTGGGCGGAGAAATGATCGGCGAAGAGGGCCTGGCCCGTTTCCTCGCCGCGCGCCGCGGGCCCGTCAGCGCGGCGGCGGTCATAGGGGACACCGTCGACCTCCTCGACGCCACGCCCCACGGAGCCGGTGACGACGTCGCCCTGCTGGCCCTGTCCGTCCCCCTCGCCGACACCGCAGACGGCCTTACCGCGACCGCCACCGCCCACACCATCGCCCCCGTCGGCGAGACGCCGGAGAGCCGACCGTGACCGACTTCCGCCTCACCGCACAGCACATCGCCGGCGACCTCGCCCTGGCTCACATCGCCGGCGACCTCGACATAGCAACCGCCCCCCAACTGCGCACCCAGGCGCTGGCCCTGATCGAACAAGGCCACCGGCACCTGATCCTGGACCTCGGGGCCGTCACCTTCTGCGACTCTTCCGGCTTCAACGCCCTGGTCGGTATCTTCCGGTGCGCCAAGACCGCCGGCGGCAGCCTGGTCCTTGCCGCCGTCCCGGACCGCCTTGAACGGCTGCTGGACCTCACCGGCCTGGGCGCCCTGCTGCCGTCCCATCCCACCGCCGCCCACGCCCTCGTCGCTCACCGCAGCCAGGACACAACCACCGCCTGACCCCTGCCGTGGCGCCCAGGCAGATAGGGGCGTCGGGGCGCGGTCCGGCCATCAGGGGCTGCGACGGGGCCGCTCCCCGGCCCCTTCCGCCAGGCCCCAACTACCCGCGCGTGTGACAGCGGCCAGAACCGGCGACGGCTCCGGGTGGGGTTCGGTAGCTTGGATCCGGCGGGTTGCCAGCCGAGCTGTCTTCCAGGCACCGGCTGAAGGCCCGCGGGTCTGCAGGACCCGAGAGGTAAAAAAATCCTTCCGCCACTTTCCGGTCTAGCCGATTTGTCGACAGACAACATGTTCGGTTTCTCCGGATGGGCCGGGGGAGGGTTTCCACCTCTCGTTGGGGCTCGCGGCCGCCTGGCCGACGCCCCCATGGATCCCTAAGGGCATTGGTGATTCTGCACATCAACGGCGAGAACGCGCTGGTCGTGGCGGTCTCGTGCGGCTTCGCGTACGTGGTCTACCGCCGTACGCAAAACCATCAGAACTCGGCTCTGACCGGCCAACCCGGTCGCGGTGACCTGGTGGCCGCCCTGACGGCCGGGGCCGCCACCCTGCTGCTGCTCGCATTCCTGTTCGGCCTGGGCGACGGTTCCGCGAAGGACGACGAACCGTCCTCGCAGCCCCCGGCATCCGGGGAGGCGTCCCCCGGCTCCTGACCGGGCCGCGTTGAACGGAGGGGCGGCCCGCCACGGGCCGCCCCCCTCCGTTCACCCGACAGCCCACTCCACCCCGAGCCCGGCGAGGGCTTGCGAGTTGGGCGGGGCCGAGCTTGCCCCGGCGGGCTTTCTGGTTGCCGATCCAGATCCCCACCCGGTGCTCGGCGCCGTCCGGCAGCCGCTCGACGACGGCCCGCCCCGGCAGCCGGCCTTCCCGCTCCACGTACTGCTGCAGGGCCTCCAGCCCGTTCTGGAAGGCCGCTCCGCCCGCGCGCGGCCCGGACACCGCCGATGCAGCGGGCCTGCACACGCGCGGGAGCGAGTGGCCGGATCGGCGCCCTTTCGGGCGGCCGGGACGCAGGCTACGAATGGGGTTCCCGTTCGCGTCCCCGTTCCTGCTCCGGTTCGCTTCCGCCGACCGCCCGCTCCGCACAGGGAGGCACGCCCCCACATGGCCACCGCACTGATGACGAGCTTCGACGAGGTCTACGCCCTGCCCGACCCACGCGGCTACTTCACCACGCTCCGCCCGTACGAGTACCAGACCCCGCACCACGCGCAGCGCATGTTCCGTGGGCTGCTGGAGGAGCTGGGACCGGGGCCGCACACCATGCTGGACCTCTGCTGCTCCTACGGCATCAACGCGGCACTGCTCACCTGCGACGTGACCCTGGCCGACCTGTACGAGCACTACACGGCGCGTGCGACCGCCAGCCTCTCCACGGACGAACTCGCCTCCCGTGACCGGGAGTTCTACGCGGCCCGGCGACTTGCCGACCCGGTACGGGTCATCGGGGTCGATGCCTCGGCACCCGCGATCGCCTACGCACTGGCCGTCGGGCTCCTCGCCGAGGGCTACGCGGAAAACCTCGAGACGGCCCCGCCGAGCGCCGAACTGCTGCGCGCGGCAGCGGGCGCCGGGCTGATCACCGTGACGGGCGGCAGCAGCTTCCTGACGGCCCGCACCTACGCACCCCTGGCGGGGGCCACGGCGGGCCGCGCTCCGGTGGCCTCCTTCGTGCTCCGCCACCACGACTACGAGCCGGTCACCGCCTGTCTGGCCGGCCTCGGCCTGACCGACCGTCGCTCGCCCGTGAGCTACCCGCAGCGCCGGTTCACCGACGCGGAGGAGCAGCGCCGGGTCCTCGCGGCGCTGGCCGCCCGGGGGGTGGACACGGCAGGCAAGGAGGCGGACGGCTGGCACCACGCCTGGCTGCACGTGGCCCGGCCGGATCGGAGCGCCTCGCCTGGTGCTGAGTAACTCCCGGTGCGGCCGCGATGGCGGCCCGCACTCGACCTGCCCTCCTTCGAGTGAGAGGAGGAAAGACCGCAAGGCCGGAATCTCGCACGCCCTGGCGGAGAGTTGAAGCTGGCCGTCGCGCCAACGCCCGATATCTTCAGCATCGATCTCCTGGCCGACTTCAAACAACTCAGATGGATGCTCCATCCGGCGCATCGACGCCTCATGTCGAGGAATCCGACCGACCTCGGCTTCCTCCAGCGCCTTGTCCTCGCCGTCGGCCCTTACGTGAACGCGACGTCCTCGCCCGGCAGATCACCCGGCAGGAGCAGCAGCGCCGCGCTGGCCTTGATCCCGCTGAGTACGGACGCCTCTGACCGGAAGGCTTGGCTGGAAAGCGCTCTGCGCGGAGGAGCGTGACGGGCAGACTGGCCCGGAACGCAGGGGGGATCGAGCGGAGGGGTGTGGGCATGGGCATACGGGGGCGCCTGGCGGTGGCTCGGTGACGGAGCATCACATCAAATATCTGCCGACCGGTACTCTGCCGAGCGGTACTCTGCCGGGAAACGCTGTCCGCACCTGGTCCGTGACTCGGGATGGTGTTGTTTCCCGGCCTGTGTCCCGCGGCGGCGTCGCCACTTGGGCTGTGGCCGACGCCGAAAGGTGGCGGAAGGCAGCGGTCCCGACCGTTCTCGCCCCGGCCGTGGGCAGCTGGGTCCTGGCCGTCGTGGTGGCGGTGGCGTACGTCCTGCTGTTCGGGCTCTCCTCCGCTTCCGCGGCCTGGCACAGCGGGCCCGGGGAGGGGACGGACTGGCTGAGGTATCCGGGTCTGATGCTGCTGACCGCCCTGCCGCTCTGGTATCGGTACGTTCCGATCGCGGCCATACCGGCGGCGGTGCTCGTCGCTGTGGAAGCGGTTCTGACTCTGGCCCGGCCAGGCGACGTGGACCCTCCGGCGAGGGCCGGCTGGCTGGTCGTCTTCGCCGCCTGCGCCGTCGCGTTCACAGGAGCCTGTCTGCGGCTGCGGGCCCGACGCCGACAGCGGGCCCTGGCCCTCGCCGCTGCGGGAGCGCTCCGCTTCCCGCTGCCCACAGGCACCCCGGAATCGGACGGCCACCGCGGACACCAGCAGGTCTACCTTGGGCCGGCGCTCTGCCTGGTCGCCTTGGCCATCCTCGCCGACGGCCTGTTCGGGGAACCGACCGCGTCCGGTGCTGCCTACGACGCCGTCGGGCAGCAGGGCATCGCTCTGGTGCTCCTTGTGGCCGGTACGACCTTGTACGGCTGGGGCCTGCTCGCCTACCGGGCGGCCTCGCGGTTGCACGAGGAGCCGCAGCCGGCCCTGATCGTGGGCGTGCGCGCCGGGAGGAACGGGCGTCACTGGGTGTGCGCGGACGCCCGCACCCGCTCGGCAGCCCCACTGATCGCGTACCTTCCCGGCAAGGACGACACCCGAATCAGGACACGGCTCCTGGGCAGCGGCTCGGCGTACGGAGTGGGCAACGGGCACCACGACATCGACCCTGAACATGAGCCCTTTGAAGCGGTCCTGTACGGCACTCTCGCGGAGGGCGACGAAGTCGCCCTCGAATACGCCTGTGCCGAATACCACCTTCACCAGGAGATGGGTCGGTTGTACGCGACCGTTACCACTGCCCTGCTCCGCCCGGACCGCCGTCACGGACTGGGCCCGTGGGAACCGGCCGACGGCCCCGCCCGACAGCGCGAGCGGCTCCGCGAGGCCCAGGAGGAAGCGGAGCGCTACCGGGAGCAACAGCGCAGGGCGCAGGAGGAGCGCCGCAGGCGCCCACCGCGGGGCTCGTCGACCAGGAGCCGCGGGAGCGGCTCCGGCAACCGGCACAACGGGGTCGGCTGCGCCTCCAGTTGCGGAGCGACCTGCGGGAGCGAATGAGCCCTGACAGTGCTCCGGCGAGCAAATAGCACGCAGTCATCATGAGCCGGAGCTGACGCCGACCTGCCCGCAGCCGATCCGTTTCGCAGAGTCGACGGCTGAGGCCGCCGGTAGCGGTATCCGGATCCGGGAATGGTGCCGCTCACGATGTTGCACCGTTCCCGGATACGGGAATTGTGCAGGTGAGAGAGGTGGCGTTCTGACGCCCTGAGCCTTCCGGCCAGGCGGAGGGGCCGTGATGGATGAGTTCTTCACGAGGATGGCCGAACCGCAGCATCTACTGCAATGTTGGATTAACTGCCGGATAAAAGCCAGCGGGGGAGGGCCGGTCGGACAGGACCAGGTTGATGGTGTCCTCGGTGAGGTTGTCCAGGGTGATGTCGTAGGTCCGTGCCATCTGCTGGAGCCGTGCGACGGTGCGACGGACGACTGCCGGGTTTCCTGCCGCCCATTCGATGTGGAGGAGGTCGCGGTAGAGGACCTCGGATGTCTCCTCGATGTCGAGTGCCTGCAGGACGGTCTGGCGGGCGGCGTCGAGGTCGGGGGTGTCGCCGTCGGTGTGCCAGCGGGCGAGGGTGTGGGCGGTGTCGGTGATCCTGGACAGCATGTCCTGGATCACGGGGTCGGCCCATGGCAAGGTCCGGCCGTCGAACGGCCTGCCCCGTACCAGCGCCATGGCGTCTTCCAGGGCGGCGAGTCCTTGTTGCGGGCCGGCGGCCAGGCCGATGGCGGCCAGCTGCTGGAACTGCTGCCAGTCGGAGGTGACGGCGGGGTGGAAGACGTACCCGGCGCCGTTCTTCGGACGGGGCAGCAGGGGGGCTTCGTCGTCGGCCAGGCCGATCTCGCTGCGGAGTTCGGACAACCGTGAGTGCAGGGTCCGGGTGCTCCACGGATTGACGGGGTCCATGGCCCGGCACAGGTATTCGGGGGTGCGGCCGGGGCGGAGGTGGATCAGGGCGGCGATGGCCGTGGTCTGCAGGGTGTGGGCGTGGGTGGCGCCGGTGCCGCCGGTGATTCGCAGCGTGCCCAGCATCTCGATCCGCACCTCACCGTTGTGGCCCTCCGGTTCGGGGTTCGGCCCGGTCGCCTGCTGAGGAGGCGCCGGGGAGGCCTGCCCCTCCTGGTCGCCGGCCCCGGTCTGGGCGGGGTCGCGGGACTGCGGCGGGTTCTGGCCGGCCGCAGTGGCCGGCACGAGGATCCCTGCGAAGAGGGCGGGGAAGGGATCGCCGGGGTCCTGTGTCGCCTCGGCGTTCGTGACGCGGACCGTGAGCGGTGCACTCGTGGCGGCCGCCGGGCTGTGGTCCTCACTGAACTCCCAGGGCGCGGTGGCGGGTAGGGGTTCCTCGGTGGAGACCTGCAGGGCGTGGATGTATTCGCGGTACTGCTCGTCGGTGACCCGCTGCAGGGTGACCGGCCTCTCCAGCAGGGCCGGAAGAGTCTGTTCGCCGCGGGTGGTGTCCAGGATCTCGGCGTGGGGGAAAGCGCGGCGTGTGCTGTCGGTGGCGGGAAGGACCACGGCCGTCTGCAGGTGACGTGCGGCGGACAGGGCGTCGGCGAGCTGGATGACGTCGGTGTCGGCGGGGTCGTCGGCGGCGATGAGCAGCCAGGGCAGGACCTGCTCGCCGCTCTGATGGGCTTCCAGGAGGAGTTCCCCGAGATCGGCGGCGACGGCGGGCAGGTGCGGCATCGTGCGGATCCGGCCGTGCGGCAGCAGGCCGGCGAGCCGGGTACCGAGTCCGGTGGTGAGGATCTCGCTGTAGTCGGTCCACCGGCAGGTGCCCAGTTCCAGGGCGAGGGCGCGGGCGACTTCGAGGTTCTCGTCGGCGGTGCCGTCCAGGAGCAGAACCCGGCAGGTCGTGAGGTCGGCCAGGAGCAGCCCCTGATGGTCGGCGCCCAGGGTGACCAGTCCCGGGTAGGGCGCTACCTGCACGTCGGGCAGTTTTCCGGGGCTTGCGGGGGCGGCCTGCGGGTCCAGCACCCAGGTATGGGTGTCCGGGCCGGCGGTGAACGGGGGGATCGGCTCGGCGGGCTCGTCCAGCAGCAGGGTGACGCCGTTGTCCTCGCTGAGGTGGGCCCCGCGCAGGGTGGGCAGAGCAAGGCCGTCCTCGGCGCTGTGCCGGGCGAGGGTCCGTAGGACGTTGTCGAGGAGCTCGACACCGGCGGGCTCGCCCGCGGCGGCCATCGTCTGCTCGGTGGAGGTGGGTTCGGCGTCCTGGGCGATGGTCTGCCCGGCACGGCGCTGCCGCTGCTGGAGGATCCGCCGCAGGCCCAGTGCGCCGGTGAGGGACGCGGCCAGGAGCGTTCCGACCCCTGTGACCAGGGCCCAGTTGATGCCGGGGCTCCGGTTCGTGGAGTCGGTGGCGATCGGGGCAGGTGGCGCGCTCGCGGCCGGTGTCGGTGCCGGGGTGCTCGGCGCGGTGGGGGTCGGGGCCGCGGAGGCGCTGGTGCTCGGCGGCGAGGTGGCGGGGGCCGGTGTGGGGGAGCCGGGCTGTGCCGTGGTCGCAGGCGGTGTGGGGCTTGCGGTGGTGGGGGGTTTCGCGGCCGCGTCGCCTTCGGCCTCCTCGGCATCCGGGGTGGCCGTGCCGGGTGCGGGGGAGGTGTGGCCGCCGTCCTTGGGGAGGGTGAGGCGCTGTCCCGGGTAGATGAGATCGGGGTTCGTGAAGGTCCCTGCGCCGTCGGGGAGGGCTTGACCCCGGTTGAGGTCGAAGATCTCCATGTACCGGCCGGCGTCGCCCAGCTGGGTGTCGGCGATCCCCGACAGGCTCTCGCCTTCCAGCACTGTGTACTCCCCGCCCACGCCGGCCCGCTCGGTGGCCGTCCCGTGCGCTCGCGTACTGGGCGCGTCGGTCGTGGCGGGGAGGGTGAGGACCCAGCCGGGGTGGATGGGCTGCTCGGCACGGAACACGGTTCCGTCCGTCATGGTGTGGCCCTCGTTCAGGTGGGCGATCTCCTCCCACCGCTGTCCGTCGCCCAACGTCTGTTCCGCGATCGACCACAGGCTCTCCGCCGGCTTCACGTCCCGCACCGTGTACGTGCCTTGTGCGGCCGTGCCGTTCCCGCTCGCCGTGGAGGCGACCGCGCCGATGCCGCCGGTTGTGGTGCCGGGGATGGCGGAGGCGCTGATGCTCACCGGAGCCGTGGCGGCGGTGGCGGGGGCGGCGAGGGCGGTGGTGGTCGGCAGGGCCAGCAGGACCGCGCCGACGAGGGCTGCGGCGGCGCGCTGGCCGACCAGGCCGCGGATCTGCGGGGCGGCGCGGCCGCGGATCTGGGCGGGAATCTCCAGCAGCACCGCGCACGTGAACAGGGCCCATCCGACCCATCCGGCGACGGCGAGGGCGAGGAGGAACACCTGGCCGGAGTCGTCGGTGGAGAACAGGGAGCCGAGCGCGGCCACTCCGGGCGGCCCGACGATGGCGGTGGCCCACCACAGCAGGAGCGGCAGACCGGCCAGGAGCCCGGCCAGGAGGAGAAGGCTGAGCAGACCGCGAACTGCGGCGGCCGCCGCCTGGGCGCCGCCGCGTGCGGGCCGTGACGGCTTGGGGGTGGGCTTCGACATGTTCAGGGGTCCTTCTTGCTCGATGCCCCGCTATTCGGGCTGGGTCATGCCGTGCAGGAGGCGGGCGCTGCCGTGCCCGGAGACGTTCATCGAGCCGATGCCGACGACGGAGAGGAACTTCGTGGCGTAGGCGCCGTTCACGGTGACGGTCAGCTGTGTGCCGTCGGCCGAGAGGCCGACGCTCCCGCGGGCGCCGGTCCGGGAGAGGTAGGCGTGCGCGGCGGCTTGGGCGGCTTCGGGATCGACGCGGATCCCCTCGCCGGTGACGGCCGCGGCTGGGTCGATGGCTTGTCCGGCGGCGCGGGCGGCTTCCATGGCGACGGCGTCGGCGCGTTCGGTGGCGCGCAGCTTGCCGCCGCCGTCGATGGCGAGGCCGATGATGCCCAGCAAGGCGATGGTGCAGATCGCGGTGTAGATGGCGACGCTGCCCTCGTCGCCGTGCAGCTGCCGGCGGCGCCGATGGGGTGTGGGGTCGGGCATGACTTCACCCCTCCCGGGAGCGGTAGGCGTCCACGACGGACGTGAACGTGCTGGTCATGGTCTTGGATCCGGGCACGCCGGGCAGCAGGAGGTCGGACAGCGCAACGGTGCAGGAGATCGTCACGGTGACGGTGCCGACCTGGCCGAGGGGAACGGCGAGCCCGGAGGTGTTGATGCTCGTCGATGTCGAGGCGCACCGGATGCCCTGGTCGTTCAGGGAGCGTGCGGCGGCCTCGGCGGCCTCGCTCTGGGCACTGGAGTGGGTGCGCGAGATGGAGGCGGCGCGGGCGGCGTCCTCCGCGGCGGCGTCGACTTTCGCCCCGGAGGTGACGATCCGGCCGCCGGCGATCGCCGTGCACAGCAGCATCAGCAGCAGCGGCGCGACGATCGCGGTGGCGATCGCCTCACTGCCCCGGTCCTCCCGCAGCCGCGCACGCCAACCACCGCCGGTCGTGGTGGTGTTCATGGGGTGGTCCACCGTTCCCGGGGAGCCGACGCCGACTGCGACACCGACAGCCCTGACAGGCCCGGCAGCATTGACGGGGCGCTGCCGGTGACGGTCACCCGCACGTCCGTGGCCGTACTGCCGGCGGTGCTGACGGTGGGTGCGCGCAGGCTGTCGCCGGCGATTCGGCCGAGGGTTTCGCGGGCGCGGTCGGCGCCCGCGCCTTCGGGGGACTGGTAGGTGCGGGCCGCGGCCACGCCTTCGCGCGCTGCGGTGAGTGCGACGTTGCGGGCGTGGACCCACATCGCTGCCTGCACCACGGCCACGGTGAGCAGGATGACGAACGGGAAGACGATCGCCATCTGGAGGGACGACTCCCCCCGATCACCGCATGCCAGGCCCCCGGTACGGTCGGCCGGTTGATGTCGGTCGGCCTGGTCGTCGTTGTCGTGCGGCATGTTCCTCCCTCCCCACGCCCAGATGTCTGTCTCGGTCGCGGTCAGATGCCGGAGAGGGTGGTGTTGTAGCGGCCGATGACCACCGCGATGGTTCCGGCGATGGCGATCGCGCCGGCCACCGCGGCGACCCAGATGATGATCGTGGTGATGGAGATGTCGCCACGGTCGGACGGGCCGGCCTGTTCCAGGCGGGACTTGTACCAGCGCGCAGCGCAGTGGGCGGCGGTCGTGGTGCGGGCGGCGAGCTTGTTCAGCATGGCGGTGTAGCCCCTTTCGGGTCAGGTGTTGAGCATGCGGATGATGGCGGGGAAGGCGATCAGGAGCATCACCAGGACGGCGAGGAGCGCGCCGGGGGCGGTCATCTTCTCGCTGTCGGCATTGGCCTCGGTCGCCTGCGCGGTGAGGAGCTCGCCGCGGAGGTTCTTCGCGCGTGAGCGCAGGGTGGCGTAGACGGACGCGCCGTCGTCGGCGGACTGCCGCATGATCGCCGCGAGGTCGTCCAGGACGGGCAGGTCGAGTTCGGCGGTGAGGCGGGCCAGGGACTCCCAATGGGGGACCTTGTCCACCCGCGAGCGGGCCAGGGCCTGTTGGATGCGGACGAACGCCCAGCCCTGGCCGGTCTGCGCGGCCTGTTCCATGGCCTGCTCGGCCGAGACGTTCCCGGCTCGGCGCAGCGCGACCAGGTCGAGGTAGGCGGCCATGGCGTGCGCGAACTCGGCGCGGGCCCGCTTGGCCTTGTCCCGCAACGCGAGGTCGGGGGTGAACCACAGCAGCGTCGCGGCCAGGATGCCGACGATGGCGGGCAGGTAGAGCGGCAGCCCGAGCAGCAGCAGCGGGATCGTCGACAGCGGGGGCAGCAGCAGGCCACCGGCCGCCAACGCGACCTTGGTCAGCATGAACCGGGCCGGGGTGGTGCCGGTCAGCGCGAGGTCCTTGTGGGGGATCCGCACGCCGGGGACGTCGTGCAGTCGTTCCACCAGCCACTGCCCCCACCGCTCGTCCCGATCGGTGGCCACGTCGTGGAGGCGGGGCGGTGCGGGCTGGTTGAGACGGCGCAACGCAGGCCCGAGGGCGGGCGCGGGGCGCAGGACTTCGCGGATCAGGAGGGCGGCGCCGGCGCCGATCGTTGCGCCGGACAAGATCGCGGCCACGGGCATCATGCCGACACCTCCGTGCTCTCGTGCCCGGCCGGATCTGCGGCCGCGGCGGGCGGGGTGACCGCGCTGCGAGGGTCGGCGACCAGGAAACGGGGGACCGGCTTGGTGTCGGCGATCTGCCGCATCAGGGCCAGAACACCCACGAAGCCGGCGGCGAGGACGGCGAGGACCAGCTGGCCCAGCAGCGTCCCGTACGGGGCGGTGTAGGAGGGGATGAGGAAGCCGAGGCCGATGACGCCGAGGGTGATGATGGTCATCCACCGCATCGTCGTACGCGGCTTGGCCCGGTCCGCCTCGATGGCCCGGCGGCGGGCGACCTCCTCGTGCACCGACTCGGCGAGGTCGTCCAACGCCTGCGCGAGGCCGGGGCCGCGGTCGGCCGCCGACAGCACGAGCGCGGCCACGACCTTGTCCGCGGTGACATCGTCCAGGGCATCGCCGAACAGGCGCAGCGCGTCCGTGGGCCGCCATCCGACCTGCAGCCGGTCGACCAGGTCGCCGACCTCGTCGGCGATGTCCTCGGGGCAGCCCTTGCGGGAGATGTGCAGGGCCTCGTCCAGGCCGCGGCCGAGCCGCAGTACGTTGGCCAGCCGCTGAGTCCAGTCACCCAAGGCCTCCAGCTTCCCGATCCGGGTCGTGGCCGACTTCGTGGGCGCGAGCAGCCACGGCACCCCGATCACGGCCAGGAACACCAGCGCCCCGGCCACGAACACCCCGGTCACCAGCCACAGCACCACGGCGGCCACAGCGCCGCCGGCCAGCCGGGTACGGCGGGCCATCCGCTCGTCCCGGCCGGCTAACTGCCGCCCCGCCCTCAGGCGGGCGGTGAGCGTCGCCCCCGCGGGTGCGGTGGTGCCCACGATCCCGACCACCAGCCCCACGAGCCCGCCCGCGAGAGCGAGTCCGGCAGCAACCCACATCAGCAGCGTCGTCACAGTCCCGCCCCCTCGTCGACGAGGAGCGGCAGGGCCGCAGGCCAGGCCCCGCTCGGGACGTTGAGCAGGCCGGCGTCGAATCCGGCGCGGCGCAGGTCGGTGATGCAGCGGGGGTGCATGAGCGGTACCGCCCGCATCTCGCCCCGCTCCGGACGCGGCCCGAAGATCGTGTTCGTCTCCGGCCGGCCGCCCTCCCCGATGCCGGTGACCTCCAGTACGTGGGAGACGAACCGGTGGCGGTGCCCGCCGATCTTCGTCTCGTCGATGGAGGAGATGAACACGATGAAGTGCAGCCCGTTCGCGGCCTGCCGGTACGCCAGCGCCTCGCTCATGTTGGCCTGCGCGAGGAGGTACAGCTCGGCGATCCGGTCGAACACCACCGACGGGTGGATGGCGTGCAGCGTGCACAGGTTCCCGCCCGCACCGTTGGTCATCGCCTGGAGCATCGCGACGATCTCGGGCCCGCGGACCTCACCGACCACGATCCGGGTCAACGTCATCCGCAGCGCCCGGTACATGAGGTCCATGAGCGTGATCTCCCCGGCCGCCTGCCCGGCGACCATCTCGCCGTTCGACTCGCGGGCCTCCATCGGCACGACCTGGCGGTGATGGCCGTTCTCATGGGCGAACAGCTCGTACTCGGTCTCCAAAGTGGCGAACCGCTCGTCGGGATCGATCTCCCGCAGCAGGGCACGCAGCAGCGTGGTCTTCCCCGCGGCCTGACCGCCCACGATCATCACGTTCTTCTCCGCGCGCACGCAGGCACGCAGGAACGCCTCCAGGGTGGAGTCGAGCATGCCCCGGTCCACCAGCTCCGGCAGATCGGCGTGGCGCATGCTGTGCCGGCGGATCGTGACGTAGGTGCCGGGCGTGACGTCGATGACGGCCTGCAGACGGGACCCGTCCGACAGCCGCAACGCCAGGAACGGATCCGCCGTCGACAGACTCCTCTCGGCCTGACCCGTCGTACGCCGCGCAAGGTCCCGCAAGAGTTCGCGCAGCTCCTCGTCGGAGTCCGCCACCGGCGCGACCCGGACGCGCCGGCCGTCTGTGAAGTCCAGCCACACCTCGGCGTACCCGTTGATGAAGATGTTCTCCACGGCCGTGTTGTCCAGGTGCTGCTGGAGCCGGCCTGCCCGGAACTGCAGGTCGAACACGGCCTGCGCGATCGCCGCGTCCTCGGCCGGGCTGGTGGCCGCGCCGCGCTTGACGGCCTCGGCGTCCGACCACACCGCCACCTGCTCGTTGATCAGGTGCCGGCCCTGCTGCTCCTGCGCGGCCGTACTCAACCCCGGCCGGGCCCGCAGCAGATCGGTGAGCCGTTCCCCGACCTCCTTCTTGATCAGGCGGACCGCAGCGTAGTCCATCGTCGGCGCAGCCGCAGGGGCCGACGTCGCCCGAGGGTCCGCCGGCGCCCGCCGGGTCGGGGCCGCCGCCGGGATCGGCCGGGGCGCGGCGAGGCGGGCCTGCAACGAACCTGCGGTGACCTGAGGGTCACCGTGCAAGGGGCTAGCGCGCATGGTCGACCACCCGTCCCTCGGCAGGTCCGGACGGTAGGGCGAGCCGGGAACGCCGGATCGCCACCAGCTCCCGCACCCGCACCGCGGCCGACCGCGCGGAGCGCATCAGCGACCCGGACTCGAACCGCCGGGGTTGCTCGGCGCCGTCGGACAGCACCCTCGCCTCCTTGGGCTGCCACGGCAGCACAGCCGTGACCGGCACCCCGAGCGTCTTGCGGACCTCCTCCTTGGAGAACGGTCCCTCGTCGACGAGCAGCAGGCCCACCTCGACGCTCCCCCCGACGCTCTCGCGCAGGGCCTCCAGACGAACCTGGGCGCTCTGCAGGCTGCGCAGGGTGGAGCGCGCGACCACCAGGACGACGTCGGCCCGCTGCGCCAGCACCGCCGAGGGCCCGAACGCACCGCGCCGTCCCAAGTCCACCAAGACGTCGTGCCCGTGCTCCTCGATCCCGGCGAACAGGCGCGCCAGCGGCTGCCACACCGGTTCCATCGCGGAGGCGTGCGCGGGGTCGTAGAGACCGGGCAGCACCAGGCGATCGCGGCTGCCCGCGTCGGTGACATCGACCAGCTGACGCCAGAACGCCTCGGCCAGCTGCCCCTGACGGGACGCGATCGCCAGATTCCGCAGACCGTGCGTGGTGCCCAGGGTGCCCTGCAGCGCACCCGGCAGGATCGCCCCGCCGTCCGGGTCGGCCTCGGCCAGGATCACGCGATGCCCCTCCGCGAGCGGCCACGTCATCAGCAACGCCATGGCGGCCGTGGTCACCCCCGGAGCCCCGAGCCCGCCCGCCAGCGCGACGACCGCCATCAGCTGCCCTCCTGCGGCGCCAGGATCAACGCGATCGCACCAGTCGCCACCCGCGCGGCCAACGCCGGCCCGTCGGTCGCAGGCACCGCCACGTCCACCACCACAGCTCCCGTGGCGGGCGCGGCCGCCCCCACCGCGACCACGGTCGCGGCCACCGTCTTCGGCGCGCCAGCCGGCTCAGCCGGCTTCGCCCCGCCCACCGCCTGGACGCTCTCCGGGGTCGAGACGATCAGCACCTCCTGACCCGGGGCGAGCCGGCTCGCCGGCAGCTGCGACGGCTTCAACGCCACACCCACCAGCTGCTCACCGGCCTTCACGAGAGATGCCGACGTGACCTGTCCTGGGGACAGCAGCGCACCGGTCTTCAGCGCGACCGCGGCGCGCTGACCGACGATCGACTTCTTCCTCGTGACCGGGACAGCCTTGACGGCCGGGTCCAGCGCCAACGACGCGGGGGCCAAGTCGGCGTCGGTGACCGCAGCCCCCACCGGCACGTCGCGAGCCACGACCAGGACGGCGGTGCGCTGTCCCGACGCGGTGAACAGCAGCGCACCGGACAGTCCGCCCGCCGCGATCAGGGCCACGGACAGGGCGATCAGCCCCGGGCGCCGACGGCGTTGGCGGACAACGCGGGGGGCGGCCGGCTGCCCGCCGGAGCCACCGGGATCCGATACGGCGGCCCGGCCCGGCGTCGCGGGCGTGGTGGTGGTACTCACGTGCTATGCCTCCTGCGAGGGGAAAGGAAGGGCGGTCGTAGGGCCTTACTGGCCGACGACCTGGAGTTCTCCGATGCGCACCGCGGCCTGCGAACTGCGCGTCGTGGTCAGATCTCCCTGCTGGCCGCCGCCGACCCAGTGCACGGCCCACGTCGTCGTCGCGGTCACCGCGTACTCGCCGACACGGGAGTAACCGGCTATGCCGCACTGGCCGTTGGCCTTACTGGGCGGAGTCAGCCCGAACGACGGGCTGTAAGGGGTGCCGGGGAACGGGCAGGACACGGAGGTTCCGTTGCCGAAGGTCCACACGACGTCCTGCACGGTCGCCGTGGCGGTCACCGTCACCCCAAGTGCGGTCGCACTGGCCGACGTCGGCCCGGTCGTCTGCGGGCCAGGCGCGTTCCACACCCAGACCGGCACCCCAACCGTCCCGATACCGCCCTGCTTCGGAGCGATCCCGATGTCCGCACCCAACAGCCGCATCTTCGTGACCGCCTCCTGCGCCAAGGCCTCCAGGTTCGGCCCGCCTCCAAAACCGGGAGGCGGGTTCTGGAACCAGCGGAATCCGCCAGCGAGCGGCTGCCCCGGGCACTGGCCGTTATAGACCGCCCCGTCCCCAGGAGTCCGGCCCGCCCAGACCGGATCCTCGGCGGGCGGCTGGGGCTCCAACAGCTGCCAGTAGCAGGAGCTCGACGCGTCGAACCAGCCCGATTGCTCGTCGTAGCACGGCACCTCGAATGTCCCGCCGGAACCGTCCCGCGCCATGCACTTCGCGGAACCGCCACCGCCACCGCCTCCGCCGCCCCCACCGCCGCCGGGTTTCTCGGGTTTCGGCGGCTTGTTGCCCCCCGAATGGATGTCACAGTCGAAGACGAGCGGGGGGCATTCAGTGCCCGGCCCAGGGTCGGCCAGGGCCGTAGGCGCCGAGATGAGCAGAGAGAGCAGGGCACCTGCTGCCACCAGGCTGCCCGTCAGCACGTTTTGTCCCGGTCGATCTCCAGGTCGCGGATCTGCCAGGATCCGGCGATCTTGAGTGCGGTGTAGGTGCTGAGGTGCCGTCGCTGGCTGTTACTGAGGTTTTCAGTGTGGGGTCGGTGGGTTGAGGGGCAGGCCGGTGGCGGTGAGGCAGCCGTCGATCAGGTGGGGTCGGAGCTGGATTCTGCG
>NZ_JBIAJH010000050.1:0-42364 GCF_042871845.1 Streptomyces sp. NPDC005533
CGAAGCGACCGCTCCGATCCCCGCCGCCACAGCGGCATGAGACGGCTCTCAAGAGCCCGTCACTGCGGCTTGACAGCATCATTGGGAATCTCCTTTGCCTGGGACTGACGTCCGTTGAGCGGTTCGGTGGGGCGAATTCCTCGGTTCCGTGGGGCGGGTTCCGCGCCGCGGTCCATTGCGCCGGGATGAAACGCTCGGGGCGCTCCGGCCGCGTCGGGCCGGAGCGCCCCGAGGGGGATGCATGTCTCAGGTCGTAGAGGAGAATCCGTCTCCCATCAGGGCGAACCAGTTGCCCTCCAGGTAGTCCTCCTTCAGGTTGTCGAGCTGCTCCTCGGAGAGGTCGTACTTCTTGGCGATCTTCTCCTTCATCTCGTCCGAGTCGTCGACCAGCAGGATCATCACGATGTGGACCTTGTCGACCATCGAGAGGTCGGACTTGGACTTGTCGGGAAGGTCGTCGAACCGGAAGCAGCCCACCCCGCCGGGCTTGCCGGGCTCGCCCGGCTGACCGGGCTCGCCGCCCCTGCCACCCGCTCCGCCCTTGCCGCCTTCGCCGCCACGGCCACCGAGCGCACAGTGCGAGGGCTGCTCGGCCACGACCGAGGAGCTGGTGCCCGCCGGGGCCTTGAACTCCGATGCCTGCGCGGCGCAGGCCGTGCCGGTGACGAGGGCCAGGGAGGCCGCCGCCAGGATGAGCGGACGCTGCCAGGTGCACGTGAACATGGGGTTCTCCGTTTCCAAAGGACAAGAAGGTGTGGATGGGGGTTGGGGGGGGTGGGGGTGGAGGCCCGGAGGCCTCCACCCCGTCGGATCGGGTGCGCCCTTTAGAAGATGGAGCCACCACCGGCTCCGGCGTCGCCGCCGAGGCCACCGATCAGGCCGCCGAAGCCACCGTCTCCGGCGTCACCGCCGGCACCGCCCTGAAGGAAGCTGAAGCCGCCCTTGCCGCCGTTGCCGCCCTTGCCGCCGACGAGCCAGCCGTCACCGCCGCCACCGCCGGCGCCACCGCCGCCGCCTTCGAGGATGCCGAAGCCGCCCTTACCGCCGTCGCCGCCGGCGCCACCGATGCGGCCCTCGCCGCCACCGCCACCGCCACCGCCGCCACCGCCGACGAGCAGCCCGTCCCCGCCGTCGCCGCCGAGGCCGCCCTTACCGCCGGTACCCTTGACGCTGCCGCCACCGGCACCGCCGGAACCGCCGCCCCCTCCGACGAGGCCGCCGCTCCCGCCCTTGCCGCCCTTGCCTCCGGCGCCTCCGTCGGTCGGGAGGAGGATGGAGTGCACGTGGTCGGGCATCGGGGCCGCCGTCGCGGCGGACGCCGGGAGCAGGATCCCTCCGGTCACCACGGCGGCCGAGGCGAGCAGCGTCGCCAGGCGGAAGCCCTTGCGGGTGGGGCGGGCGGTGCTGTTGGTCTGCATCTTGCGGTTCATGACTTTCTCCTACCGATCCAAAGGGATATGGGGTCGTCCCGGTTTTCCGGGACTGTGCGGTACTCGCCTCGTTTCGTTTTGTTTCCGGTGAGGCCCGCACCACAAATAAACCCCGGGGGGCACATGCCGGTCATGTTCCGGAATCTCGGGACTTGACACCCCCCTCAGGGCGGGGTAAAAGTCCGCGCGGCCGGCCCCCCAAGCGCCGGGCGCGGCCCTCGCTTGACCTCAACCGCACTTGATGTCCGAGGCTCACGGCACGGGCGCCGGAGAGACCGGAGGCCCTGCTGGAGGGGTGAGTGCCATGCGTGCGACACAGGCGATCGGTTTCGGCGGTCCGGAGGTCCTGGTCCCCACGGAGGTGCCCGAGCCGGTGGCCGGCCCGGGCCAGGTGCTGGTCGCGGTCGCGGCCGTGGACACGATCTTCGTGGAGACTCAGGTGCGCGGCGGGTGGGGCCGCGAGCACTTCGAGATCACCGCGCCCTACCTGCCGGGCGGCGGCATAGCCGGTACCGTCCGCGCCACCGGCGAGGGAGTGGACCCGGCCTGGAAGGGCCGCCGGGTCGTCGCCTCCCTCGGCATCGCCGGCGGGGGCTACGCGGAGCTGGCCCTGGCCCCGGCCGAGGCACTGGCCGTCGTACCGGACGAGGTCTCCTTCACCGATGCGGCGGCCCTGGTGCACGACGCCGTGACGGCCGCCCGGCTGCTGGACACCACGGCGCTGCGGCCCGGCGAGCAGGTGCTGGTCCTGGGCGCCTCGGGCGGCATGGGCACCGTACTGGTCCAGCTGGCGAAGGCGCGGGGCGTCCGGGTCGTCGGGGTGGCCCGCGGCGACCGCAAGACCGTCCTGGTGCGGGAGTTGGGAGCGGACGCCGTGGTCGACGCGGCCCGCCCCGGCTGGGTGGAACGGGCCCGCGAGGCGCTCGGCGGCGCGGGCGCGGACGTCGTCCTGGACGGGGTGGGCGGCGAGATCGGCCTGGCCGCGTTCCCGCTGGTCCGGGCGGGCGGCCGGTTCTCCGCCCACGGCGCCCCGACGGGCCGCTTCGCCCCGGTGGCCCCGGAGGACGCGGCGGCCCGTGGCGTCCGCCTGCTCGGCATCGCGGACGTGCAGCTGACGGCCCCGGAGCACGCCGCCCTCGCCGCGCAGGCCTTGCGGGCGGCGGCCGAGGGCACCCTGCGGCCGGTGATCGGCGCCACCTTCCCCCTGGACCGCGCGGCCGCGGCGCATGCGGCGATCGAGTCCCGGGAGCTCGTGGGCAAGACGGTGATCACCGTGTGAGGGTCCTCCCGGTCACCGGGATGCGCGCGCACCGCGACGGGCCGGCGCGCCGTCAGGGTGCGGGCGAGGGGGCCGCGGACTCCTGGAGGTACGCGGCGATCAGGGCGAGGTCGTTGGCGATGGTCAGCACCCCCGCGGGATCGGCGGTCGGCGTGGAGGCGCCGTTGACCCCCGCGTAGAAGGTGTCGTAGCGGCCGCCGCCCTTGTCCAGGTAGCCGGCGATCGTGATGGCGCCGACGGCCAGCCTGTCGTTGAGCGCGTCGCCACCGACGGCCGCACCGGTCTTGGCGAACACCTTCCCGCGCGCCGGACAGCTGCGGCAGTTGTCGGCCAGCAGCCCGTCGACGCCCAGGATCGGCAGGGCCTCCCGGAAGAGCCGCGCGTCGGGAGTGCGCTGCCAGTACGCCAGCATCTGCACCAGCGCCCGAGGGGTCGCGCGGTCGGCGGGGTTGCCGCCGCGGCCGTCCATGAGCTGGGCCTGCTCACGGTCGACGCCCGCCCGGTCGAGGAAGTCGGCGAGTACGGGGAAGCCGTCCTCGCACTGGCGGCTGCCGGTCGTGACCGCCATCAGGCAGATGCCGAGGTTGGCGCCGAGGTTGTGGCTGACCTTGAGGATCAGCTTGGCGTACTGGGCGTACGGCGGGGAGGTGTACGCGGCCACCCGCGGCCGCCCCGCGTAGTCCCGCGGCAGCCGGGCGACCGGGTTGGGGCCGGCCGGGTCGGCGGTGACGCGCACCCCGGCCCGGCCGAGCGCCTCGATCAGCGCGGTGCGGCCGAAGGCGGCCGGATCGGTGATCGGTGAGGTGCGCAGCAGGGGCTCGGCGTCGGCCGCGATGGTTCCGGACAGCCGGATCCGGGTGCCGCCGTCGGTGGCGGTCACCGTGACGGCGGTCGGCCGGCCCGCCGCGACGGTCTTCACGGTGGAGGTGACCTGGTACGGGGCGACCTTCGGCCGCCAGTCCAGCCGGGCGTCCGCGCCGGCCCGGTCCCCGGGGGTGGTCATCAGGTCGATCAGGTTGTCGTTGACGATCAGCGGCGTCGGGGTGGGGTCGAGGACGGGGTCGGGGAGGAAGAGCCGGCTGTCGACGATGACGTCGCCGTCGACGCGGGTGATGCCGGAGTCCCGGACCTGCCGGGCGAGCTGGTCGATCCCGGCGAGGGGGTTCTCCGGGGTGAGGGTCGCGCCGGGGAAGTCGTTGGCGTAGGTGTGGTCGAGGTCCGTGTACGCGACCGTGCCGTCGGGCCTGGTCCTGCCGCCCATGGTGAGGTCGCCCTGGGCGACGAGGTCGAGGTCGCCGGTGAGCGTGGCGCCGGCGCGCTCACCGGCCGCGTAGAGGGGGGTCACGAAACGGTGGTCCCCGCCGAGGGTCTGCCACGGGCCCGAGACGCTGATGAGCTTGGCGGTGGAGCCGGGGATGAAGAACTGGCCGGGGAACATGCTGTGCACCACGTCGCCGTCGTCCGGGCCGGTCTGGAGCAGGCCCCACTGGGCGTGGCTGTACTGCGGCTTGCGCATGATCTCGGTGATGCGCGGGTCGAGCCGGCCCTGCTCCGCGTCGCCCGACGGCGACGGAGAGGGGGACGGATCCGCCGCGGCCGCCGCGGCCGGGGCCAGTGCCACGAACAGCAGGGCGGCGCAGGCGGCGGCCAGGACCCGCCGCAGCGGTGCGCAGCGGACCGAGCGGACGGAGCGGCCGGAAGGCACGGAGTGGATCGGACTGCTCACAGCGCGCTCCGTTCGTCGCGGCTGCCTGGTCCCCGAGGCCGTGTGAACAGAGTGGCACGGCCGGATTCGGCCCGCACGTCACGGCCTGCGCAGGCCGCGGATGCCGCGCCGTGGCCGGATCTCGGCGCTCGGCCGGGGTGCTCCGGAGGCAGCGCTGACGGGTGTTGCCGACGGCGGGTACGGTTCCGCCATGAAATCCGCAGCAAGTTCGAACGGCGACGACGGGTCGCCGTCGAAGGTCATGACGGTGATCAAGG
Organism: Streptomyces sp. NPDC005533; assembly: GCF_042871845.1. NCBI lineage: Bacteria > Bacillati > Actinomycetota > Actinomycetes > Kitasatosporales > Streptomycetaceae > Streptomyces > Streptomyces sp. NPDC005533. The sequence continues at coordinate 4,693 of NZ_JBIAJH010000050.1, forward strand.
ACTCCGCGCGCCGGCAGTTGGCGGAGCTGGGGGCCGCGGCGCTGTCCCCGGAGGCGGTGGCCCGCGCCGCCGGTCTGGCCGTCGGCGAGGTCGAGGCCGTGTTCCCGCACCGGGACGACCTGTTGACCGCCCTGGTCATCGACGCCTACGACGCGTCGGGCGCCGCGATGGAGGAGGCCGACGAGGCCGGTGTCGAAGCGGGCGCCGCGGCGGGTGCCCGGCTCCTGGCGGTCACGCGCGCGCTGCGCCGGTGGTCCTTCGCCAACCCGGCCGAGTTCACCCTGATCTACGGCTCCCCCGTGCCGGGCTACCACGCCCCCCAGGAGACGGTCCCGCCCGCCTCACGGACCCCCGGGGTGCTCGCCGGCATCGTGCGGTCGGCTCTGCTGGGCGGTGAACTGACCCCGCCCCGACGGGCGGTGCCCGGTCCGCCGCTGCTCCTGCCGGCCGCCGTGGAGGCGTTCGGCGGGGTGCCCGAGGCTCCGTTCTCGGACATCATCGAGCGGGGCATCGTCCTGTGGAGCAACCTCATCGGGCTCCTGGTGTTCCAGGTCTTCAGCCGTACCCACGACAGCGTCCGGGACGAGGCCGCGTTCTTCGACTACTCCATCGCCGTGGCGGCCGAGGGCATCGGGCTCGTGGTCCCCTCGGGCGAGACCACCGACTGAATCCCCGTCCGCGCGAGCGCGGCACGTGCAGAAAAGCGGGACGTGAACACCACCAGAACCCTCTGCTTCGTCATAGCCGCGCTGTCCTCCTACGCGGCGCTCGTCTACCGGCTGTGCCAGGCACGCCGCAGTTGGCGGGACAGCGCCTACCGCACGCTGATCGCCACTCTGTTGCTCCAGTGCCTCACCTTCACCATGGGTGCCTTCGCCATGGGCGGCAAGAGCCTGCTGGGCGTCGGCAATCTCGCCATCCTCGTCATGCACCTGGCCGCGGTCGCCTTCTGCGTCAGCGCGCAGATCATCCTGCTCCGGTGGGCCGCCGCGGACGAGGCGACGGTGCGCAGGACGCGCTACTGGCTGGTCTCCGGCATCGTCCTCGACGTGCTGCTGACGGTCCTGTTCTTCGTCGCCGACGGCCCGGGGCGGCCCACGTCGGACTTCGACGGCACCAGCGAGCCGCTGATGCTCACGTACCTCCTGGTCTTCATCGTCTCCCAGGCGGTTCCGTGCGTCACGATCTACCGGCAGTGCGGCCCCTACGCCCGGATGACCGACAACGCCACACTGCGCCAGGCCCTCCGGCTGCTTTCGGTGGCCGCGGTGGTCCTCTTCCTCTACTGCCTGGCCAGGACGGTCAACATCCTCACGGCAGCGGGCGGGATCGACATCGGTGCCTGGAAGGTCGCCGCTTCGGTCTTCAGCGCCGCGGGCATCGTCCTGCTCTCGCTCAGCCTGACCAACTCCTCCTGGGGGCCCTCGGCCACCCGGCTCCTGGAGTGGTCGCGGACCTACCGGACCTACCGGGCCCTGTACCCGCTGTGGCGGGACCTGTACGAGGCCTCCCCGGACATCGCCCTGGAGCCTCCGGGTGCCTCGGTCTCGGACCTCGACTACCGCCTCCACCGGCGGGTGGTCGAAATACGCGACGGCTGGCGGGACTTGCGCCCGTACATCGACCGCACGGCCGGCGGCGCGGGCCGGGCCGACGGGCCGGGCGGGGAGGCGAGCGAGGAGCTGCGGCAGGCGTTCACGGAGGCGGCGCAGATCAAGCAGGCTCTGCTGGCCAAGCGGACCGGTACCGTCCCGCACGACAACAAGGACGCGGGCGACTTCGACGATCGCGACACGGACAACTTCAGTGCGGAAGTGGCCTGGCTCACCCAAGTCGCAGCCGCCTACAGTAAACTCGGCACCGCGAGTTGAGAGCTCCCGCCCGGTTTGCATCCCCCGTCAAACCGGGCGGGCACGCCCGTTCCGCCCGATGCACATCGGGCCGGACGGGTCGACTCCGCCCGGACTGGCCCGGCCCATCCCCCGAGGGCCGGGCCAGTCCGATGTCGCCGGCAGCCGACTCCGTGAAGCCCCCGTGAGTCGACTTAGCTGACAGCTATCGGCGAGACCCCAACGGTGGCGGATTCCCGGCCAATTGTCAACTGACTGCTAATCTGTGAAACTGACGGATAGCCAAGGGCTATGCCGAGGAGGTGACGGGAGGAAGATTCACCATGACCGCGACGGAAAGCGGGTCCGATGACAGGCCCCTGCTCGCAGTGCGCCTCGATGACCTGTTCAAGACGGTTCGCCCCAAGGGCAAGCACTGGACCAATGCCGAGGTGGCGGAGGAGCTGAAGCGCGCCAATCCCGAACTCAAGGTCGGGGGCGTGTACTTGTCGCAGCTGCGGACGGGCAAGCGGTCCAACCCCTCGCCCGACCTCCTGGCGGCCCTGGCCCGCTTCTTCGGCGTCTCGGTGGCCTACTTCTTCGACGACAAGGTCGCCGAGTCGGTGCTCAGCCAGATCGCCGCCATCGAGGCGCTGCGCCAGTCCGGGGTCCGCGCGGTGGCGATGCGCGCGGCCGGGATGAAGAAGGAGAACCTCCAGGCCATCACGGCCATCATGGACCAGTACCGGCAGATGCAGGGCCTGCCGCCCGTCAACGACTCCTCCCAGCCCGAATGAGGGCCTCGCGCAAGGAGCGGTCGGCGGACCAGGACCGGCGCAGCGGGCTCAAGAAGCTCCGCAAGGCCGGCGCCCGGCGGATCGCCGAACTCGACCTGCCCGAGGTGACCGACGTGGCCGAACTGTGCCGGCACCTCGGCGAGGTGCGCGACCGTCCGATCACGCTCGTCCCGATGCAGATGCCCTCCACGCACCCCTGCGGCATGTGGGTCGCCGCACGCGACGAGGACCTCATCTTCTACGACGCCAACACCACCAGCGCGCATCAGGAGCACATCATCTTGCACGAGCTGGGACACATCATCTGCTGCCATCGGGGGGCGGGCGGGCTGGACGAGGCGGCCGCGCGGCTCCTCTTCCCCAACCTCGACCCCCAACTCGTACGGGACATGCTCCTGCGCGCGACGTACGACGACGTCCAGGAGCAGGAGGCGGAGATCATCGCCTATCTGCTCTCCCAGCGGATGGCGGGCGCCGAACAACGGCACGGCGCTCCCCCGACGGCGGACCCGGACGAGGACGGCGACCTCGGCAGGAACGCCGTGCTCAGCCGGATCGAGCGCACCCTGTTCTGATCGAGCGCACCCTGTTCTGAGGGAGGCGCTCAGTGGCCGGTGGCGGCCACCTCCTCGGCGAGGACCGAGACGGCCCGCCTGATGTCCTCCTCGCGGTGTTCGCTGGTGAGGAAGAACCGCAGCCTCGACAGCCCGTCCTCCACGGCGGGGTGCACGATCGGGTCCGCGATGATCCCGCGGTCGAACAGAGCGCCCGCGACGCGCAGGGTCCGCGCCGAGTCACCGAGGACGCACGGCACGATCGGGGTGTCGGCGCTGGAGCCCGTGGCCAGACCGGCGGAGGCGGCCAGGCCGAGGAAGAGCCGGGCGTTCGCGCGCAGTGCGCGGACCCGGTGCGGCTCCGCCGCGATCAGCTCGGTCGCGGCCAGCGCCGCGGCCGCGTTGGCCGGGGTCAGGCCCACGCTGTAGACGAAGCCCGGGAGCGTGTGGCGCAGCCAGCGCACCATCCGGGCCGAGCCGCCGAGGTAGCCGCCGCAGCTGGCGAAGGCCTTGGAGAGGGTTCCCATCCACAGGTCCACGTCGGACCGCTCGACGTCGAAGAACTCCCCGACGCCCCGGCCGTGCGCGCCGACCGTGCCGATGCTGTGCGCCTCGTCCACCATCAGCAGGGCGCCGTAGCGCTTCTTCAGCTCGATCACGGCGGGCAGGTCCACGAGGTCGCCGTCCATGCTGTAGGCGCCCTCGACGGCGATCAGCACCCGCCGGAAGCGGGACCGGTTGAGCCGCAGCATGTGGTCCAGCTGCCCGATGTCGTTGTGGGCGAACGGGCGGCGCGCCGCCCCGGACAGGGCGCAACCCTGGAGGATGCTGTCGTGGGCGAGCGCGTCGTGCACCACCAGGTCCTGCGCGCCGACGAGGTGGCCTATCGCGGTGACGTTGGTGGCGTGGCCGCTCACCAGCGTCAGGCAGTCCCCGACGCCGAGGAACTCGGCCAGCGCCCGCTCCAGCCGGACCGTCAGCTCGCGTTCGCCCGACAGCACCCGGCTCGCGGAGACCGAGGTCCCGTACCGGTCGACCGCCCGGTGCGCGGCTTCGTTGACCGCGGGATGTCCGGAGATCCCGAGGTAGTTGTAGCTTCCGAAGGACAGGTACGGACGCCCCGCGATGACCGTGGTGTCGCGGATGTTGCCCTCGTGGACGCGGAAGTACGGGTACTGCGCCCCGCTGTCGGCGACCGCGGCCAGGCGCTGCTCGAAGCGGCCCACCTCGGGGAACTCGTCGACGCTCGCCGTCCCGGCATCCCACTGCGGCGGCGTCGCGCGGGGGGACGGCGGCGCGGGGGCCGTCGGCTCGGAGCGGTCCGGATCGACCAGCGTGATCAGTCGGCCGACGGTGAGTCCGGGCGTGAAGAGCTCTTCGGTGCGGAAGCCCGGTACGCGCTTGGAGATGTTGACCTCCAGCTCCTGGAGCATCAGGGAGTCGAAGCCGAGATCGGTCACCAGCGTCATCCGCTCGCTCACGTCGGAGAGGGGGAAGACACCGGTCCGCGACACCTCTTCGAGCACGACGGCCGCGGCGGACGCGCCCTCGGGCCACGGCGAGCCCGCGGGCTCGGCCTCCCCGGGCCGCTCCACCGGTGCGGCCGGGTCCGGCAGGTCGCGCGCCGAGTCGTCCACGACCCAGTGCCGGCGCGGGGCGAGCGGGCTCGGCGGGAGCGTGCACGGGGGCATGCGCTCCGGGACCGTACGCGCCTCCGGTACGGCCTCCGCCGGGCCGGGGCCTGCGGCGTGGCCCGCCTCGACGTCCGCGGCCGCCGCGGTCAGCCGGGCCGCGGCGTCGTCGGCGTCACGCGCCACGAGGGCGAGGTGTTCCGTGAGGGGTGTCCGGCGGGCCAGGGTGTCCGCCACCGCGGCGAGCGGCGGCCGGTCCTCGGTGAGGGTCCGCGCCAGTTCCCGGGCGTAGCGGACCAGCCCGGCCCGGTCCCGGGCGCTGAGGACCAGCCGGTGCGGTCCCTCGGCGGGCGCGGGGCGGGCCGGCGGGGCGCACTCCTCGACCACCATGTGCACGCCCGTCCCGCCGAAGCCGAACGCGCTCACCCCCGCCCGGCGCGGCCGGCCGTCGTCCGGCCACGGGGTCGGCGCCGTGGGCACGGTCAGCCGAGCCGCGTCCAGCGCGGAGCGGTCGGCCGGGTCGAAGTCCGGCTGGGGTGGTATCACCCCCCGCTGGACGGCCAGGACGGACTTGATGAGCCCGGCCATTCCCGCGGAGTTGAGCGAGTGGCCGATCACCGCCTTCACCGCGCCGAGGTAGGCGGGTGCGGCCCCCGCACCGCGCAGTTCGCGCAGGACGCCGAGCTCGACGGGGTCGCCGACCGTGGTCCCGGTGCCGTGGGCCTCCAGGTAGCCCACCGCGTCGGGGGGCAGGTCCGCGTCCCGATACGCCCGCCGCAGGGCCCGCAGCTGGCCGGCCGCACGGGGGTACATGCCGCCGTGCACGGTCCCGTCGTTGGCCGTTCCCACCCCGCGGATCACCGCGTAGACCCGGTCGCCGGCCGCCCGCGCGTCGGCCAGGGGCCGCAGCACGAGGACCCCGGCTCCCTCTCCCAGGACGAAGCCGTCGGCCCCCGCGCCGAAGGGCAGGCACCGGCCGCTGCGGGAGAGGGCGCCGATCCGGCACAGCCCCACCAGCAGATCGGGGGCGAGTATCAGCTGGGCGCCACCGGCGAGTGCGATGCGGGACCGGCCCGCGCGCAGGGCGTGCACGGCGTTGGCCACGGCCATGAGGCCACCGGAGCACGCCGAGTCGAGCGCGTAGCTCTCGCCGTGCAGGTCGAAGACCGAACTGATCGTGTTCGGGCCCATGTTGAGCAGCAGGCCGGCCACGGACGTGCCGTGCAGTCCGTCGACGGCGCGGACGGTCTCCGGCCACCGGAGGTCGGCCGCCCGCGCCCCGAACTCGCCGCCGGCCAGCTGCCGCATCCGGATCTGCAGGGTGCTGAGCTCGCGGTAGCCGCTCTCGGTGAGCGCGGTGATCACCGAGGTCTCCTCGCGGTCGAAGCCGTCGGCCTCCCACCCCGCGTCCTGGATCGCCTCGCGGGCGAGGTCGATCAGCAGCCGGTGCTGGGGGTCCATCGCCCTGGCCCGTCGCGGCGGGATGCCGTAGTGCGCGGCGTCGAAGTGCCCCACGTCCGGGAGCAGCGCCATGGTGTCCGTGTAGGCCGACGAGGTGTCACGGGCGTTGTCGCCCAGGAAGGCGGCGGAACGCCAGCGCGAGTCCGGGACGGTGGAGAACTGTGCCCGAGGGGCCGTCAGGAGCCGCCAGTACTTGTTCACGTCGCGCGCTCCGGGGAACCTGCACGCCATACCCACGACGGCTATGTCGTCGCGCGCCACGCCCCGTGGGTCCGCGGCGGGATCCGTCCCTGTCGCGGTGGTCACCCGGTGGCTGCCAGGCGCTCGCGCCACCAGTCCACGGTCTCCTTGACCTGTTCGTCGAGGGGCGTGGCCCGTCCACCGAACGCCGTCTCGTACGCGTGTGCGTCGACGGTGAACGGGCGGTCGAACTGGTGGCGGATCTCTTTCAGTTCGCGGATGAGCGGGGAGAAGAGCGAGGCCAGGCCGAGCGCGGCCGGCGGGATCCGGCGCACCACGATGGGCCCGGAACCCGCCTGGGCGGCCAGCCTGTCGACCATCTCCCGCACCGACAGCGCGGGCTCGGTCGGAACGTGCCACGGCCGCCCCCAGGCCCGCTCCTCCCCCGCGACCTCGGCCAGGGTCCTGGCCACGTCGGGGAGGTAGGTCCAGCTGTGCGGCGCGTCCGGGTCCCCGAGGGTGGAGACCGGCTTGCCCCGCAGGAGCGCCGGCATAACCCGCCCGGCCAGGTGGCCGCCGTCGGTCACACCGGGCCCGAAGAAGTCCGAGGCCCGTACCTCGACCACCCTGACCCGGCCCTGCTCGTGCAGCTTCCGCGCCTGCTCCCACACGGCGGCGCGCACCCGCCCCTTGGTGCCGGTGGCCGCGAGCGGCAGCTCCTCGGTGAGGGGGCCGTCCACGGGGCCATAGCCGTAGAGGTTGCCCAGCATCACCAGGACGGCCCCGGTCGCCTCGGCCGCGGCCAGGACCGACGTGGCCAGGGGCGGCCAGTCGCGCGCCCAGTGGTGGTAGGCAGGCGCGGCGCAGTTGTGGATGGCGGCGGCGCCCCGCGCGGTCTCGATCAGTCGCGCGCTGTCGGTCGCGTCGAAGGCGAAGTGCTGGATTCCGGGTTTCGGTTGTCTGCCCGACCTGGTGACCACCCTGACGGAATGGCCCTGTTCGGCCAAAAGCCGGGCGGTGGCCGCGCCGGCGGGTCCGAAACCGATGACGACATGAGAGCTCACGTACGCACACTAGCGCGAGTCGACCGCGTCACACGGCGTACGGCCGCATCCCCCCTGCCATCCGCCCGGACCGGGCCGATAGTCGCCTACGGGCTGCCGGATCACGACGTTCTGCCCGCTGGGGGCAGGGCCCGCGCCCCCCAGTGCCGACCCTCCGTCAGACCATTCGTATGACTATTCCGTTTCCCTGGTATCGGCCGTTCGGGCGCGGCACCATGGCTGCTCTCAATGGGCGGGCACGCGGGGGAGCACATGAGGTTCACGGCGTACGACCGCGCTCTCGTCCTGGCCGGGCGCATGGCCCGGGGCCGGAGACTCCCGCTGCGGGGCGCCCTCTCCACCCGCGCCACCCGGTGGACGGCGGCGCGCATCGACGCCCGCCTGGCGCGGTCCGAGGGCCTGCCGGGCCGCCGCCAGCGCGAGCTGCTCGAACTCGACGGTTTCCTCGGCGGGCTGAGCATCGCGGACGCGAAGGAGCCGGGCAACGCCGGGCACTCCTGGGTCCGCGCGATGCTGATCAGGACGACCGACCGGCCCTGGGAGCGGGGCGAACTGCCGCCCGGGGACCGCCATCTCGCCCGGCTCTACGAACTTCTGGGGCGCGAGTACGTGCGCTGCGCGGACTGGTCGACCGCCTCCGAGTGCTTCATCGGGGCCGCCCTCCACTGGGGCGCACCCCGCCACAAGCGGCGCACCTACGCCCAGATGGTCGTCCTCACGATGAAGCAGGGGGACCGCGCCGCCGCCCTGGACGGCCTGGAGGTACTCCAGGGCGCGACCCACCGCCCGTCCGCCGCCTTCCACCGGATCGCGGCCCGGATCCTGGACCCGGCGCCCCTGCTCGACGCGACCGTGACCCAGGGCATCGAGCGGGTGCGCGAGTTGGGGATCATCCCCTACACCTACCTCGTCTCCTGCCTCGCGGAGCGCCTCGCCGCCGACGCGCAGCCGGAACGCGCCCTCGGCCTCCTCACCACCGCCCTCGCCCGGCTCGCCGCGGACCGGGCCGACGACTGGCTGGTCGGGGAGCTGGAGCAGGCGGCCGCGGGCATCTGGACCTCGCTGGAACGGTACGAGGAGGGCCTCGCCCTGGCCCTGGCCGCCTGGGCGAAGCTGGACGCGCAGCGGTACCGCGCGTGTTCGCACACCCAACGGCTGTGCCTCTGGAAGAACTTCGGACCCGCCCGGCGCGCCGCCCTCGTCTCGGCGGTCGCCCTGGGGGACGAACGAACGGTCGCCGAGCTGATCGAGTCGTGCCGGCTCCAGTCGCTGCTCGCCGCCGAGGTCGAGATCGACGAAGACGAGAAGCTCGCCGAGAGCGGCGTCGAGGCCAGAACGGACTTCGCGGACGACGGGACGCAGGACCCGGACGGCGGGGGCGCCGGGAGGGCCGTGACGCCCGCCCCGGCCGCGGAGGGCGAGCCCGGCACGGCCGGCAGCAAGGACCTGGTCGTGTCCTCGGCCGTCTTCACCGCGTACCAGGACGCCCTGAACTCGACGCTCCTGCACTTCCCGGAGCCCGTCTCCTACCAGGGCGAGGCCCGCCTCCTGTCCCACTACCGCACCGCGCTGCCGCCGAAGGAGGCGCGGCGCCTCACCGCCCGGCCACTGGACGACGCGCTGCCCGAGGGCGTCTTCTGGGCGACCCACATCGAGGACGGCCTCCTCTTCTGGTTCCTCGCCCGGGACGGCCGGCCCGCCGGGTTCGGTGTCCAGGACCTGCGGGAGTTCGACCGGATCAAGCCGGTCCTCCTGGGGCTGGCCGGGCACTCCCAGTCCTCCGAACGCAAGACGTGGAGCCTGTTCCCCTACAAGCGCGGTCCCGGTGACTTCTACGAGCCGTTCACACAGCTCAGGAGCTGGCGGTCGGCCGAGGAGCAGATCATCACCCGCACGATCGGGCAGCTCCTGCCGCCCCCGCTCGTCGACGCGCTGCAACGGTCCGCCGCGGACGAACCGCTGCGGCTCACGATCTCCGCGGCCCGCGAACTCACCTGTGTGCCCTGGGCGATCACGATGGTCCCCGGCACGGAGGAGCGGCTGATCGAGAAGGCGGTCCTGCGGATGTGGACCTCCACGCCGACCCAGCTCAGGCGCGCGGCCCGCGACCTGCGGCTGCCACCGGACGCGCCCGTGCCGTTCCTGCTGGCCTGCGACAACCCGGACGGGTCGCTGCGCGAGCGGAGGGCGGACTCCGTGGTGAACGGGGCGGCCGCGCTCCTGACCAACTCCGGACCCGACGGCCCCGGGACCAAGGACGCCCTGCTGGCGGCCCTGCACGAGATCGGTCCCTCCACCCACGGCGTGTTCTTCTACCGCGGTCACGGGGTGCACGACAGCGACCCGGCCTGGTCGGCCCTGCCCCTGGCCGAGGAGACGTACGTACAGTCGGGCGAGCTCTTCGGTGCCTTCGAGGACGGCACGCCCTTCCTGCCGATGCCCACGCGGGTGATCCTGTCGTGCTGTTCCAGCTCCAGCGCGTCGGCCCTCGGCGGCGAGGGCATGGGGCTCGCGGCGGGCGTCATCCACTCCGGCGCCGATCAGGTGATCGCCACCTCGCTCGACATCCGCGACGCCTCCTTCACCGAGGCCTTCGAGGACCTCCTCGTCCGGGGGATGCTCGACGGGCGGCGGGCCGGCGACCACGCGGACCTGCTGAGGCGGTTGCAGCTGCGGATGCTCACCGAGTGGAAGGTGTTCTCCGTGCGCGGGGAAGACCTGGACGGCGAGGAGATCCGCGATCCCCACCCCATCATCTGGGCCTCGTTCCAGGCGTACTGAACCGTCGAAAGGACCTCCTCCATGATTGCCGTCTCCATGCCGTCGGACCTCGCCGATCTGCTGGTCGCCGAGGGGCTGGCCATCCGGCCGGGAGGCCGGGGCAGTGCGGCCGAGTTCACCGTCGTGGGCATCTCGGCCCTGTCCGCGACCGTCAGCCTCCTCCAGGGGCCCGACACCTTCCTGCGGCTCACGGAGCTCGTCCGCACCAACTTCGGGCGCTCCACCGCCGGGGTCACGGTCGAGATCAAGGCGAACGGCGACAGCGTGACCCTCCGGATTCCGGGCGACGCGGACGTCGTGACCATCGCCCGCCAGGTCCAGGAGGCCCTGATCGGCGACGACGAATAGCCGCAGGGTCGCCCCTTCCGGGCCGACCTGCCGGATTTGTGCTCCGGGGGATCGTCACAGCTCCTCGCCCAGCGGCAGCCGGTGGATGCCCGGCAGGTATTCGTCGAGCTCCCCCGGGGTGAACCGGGACATGCCCACGACGTGCCAGAACTCGCCGGCCACATCGCCCTCGTACTTGTAGCCGCCGGACGGGGTCAGCGCCGCCCAGCCGCCCGCCATGCCCATCAGGGTCGCGCGCGGTGACGGCGGGCTCCCGTCCGCCGGGAGGTTCCACAGCCGTACGGTGCCGTCCTCGGCGCCGCTCGCCAGCGTCGTGCCGTCCGGGGAGAAGGCGAGGGAGAGCACCCGGCCGGTGTGGCCGACGAGGTCGGTGACGTGCTCGCCCGTCTCGGCGTTCCACAGGCAGACGGACCGGTCGTCGCCGCCGACGGCCAGCAGGGGGCGGCCGGGGTGGGCGGCCACGGCCCACAGCCGTCCGCCGCGGCCGCGCAGGCGCGGGCCCGGCCGCCCGTCCCGCCAGACGATGGCGCTGCCGTCCCAGCTCGCGCTGGCCAGCCAGGCGCTCCCGGGTCCGTACGCGACGCCGTACACCCGGTCCGCGTGCCCGTTGCCGCCGCCGAGCTCCTCCATGAGCCGGCCGCTCCTCGCGTCCCACACCCGGACGACGCTGTCGTCGCAGCCGGTGGCCAGGACGTCGGCGTCCGAGCGGAAGGCGATCGAGCGGACCCGGCCGCGATGGCCGGTCAGGTTCGACACGGGGGAACCGGTGGGGCGGAACCAGACGCGCACGGAGTCGTCGTCGTTGGCGGTGGCGAGCAGGGTGCCGTCGGCGTTGAAGGCCTCCGCCCATACGTGCTCGGTCTCGGCGTCGAGCTCCCTCAGGTATTCGCCGCCCGCCGGGTCCCACAGGTACATGTCGCCGTCGTTGCTGGCGGTGGCGAGGAGGGGCGCGACGGGGCTGAACGCCGCCGAGACCAGCCGGTCCCCGCGGCCGGAGAGCTCGTCCGTACGCCGTCCCGTGCGCGTCTCCCAGAGCCGTACGACCCCGTCGTTGCCGGCGGTCGCCAGCTGTGTGCCGTCCGCGCTGAACGCGACGCCGCTGATGCGGCGGCCGTGGCCGCGCAGGATGCGCTTGCCCTGGCCGGTGGCGGAATCCCAGATCTGCGCGCCGCCGTCGTTGCCGACGGTGAGCAGCTGGCTGTCGCCGGGCCGGAAGGCGCACGCCCAGGCGGTGCCGCGGTGCTCGGCGGGCTGCTGGGGGTGGAGGGCGATGGTGTATCCGTGGGGCCGCCCGGCGGTGACCGTCCACAGCCGGACCGCGCCGTTGCTGTCGCAGGCGGCGAGGAGCTTGCCGTCGTCGCCGAACAGCACCTGGTAGACGGCGCCCGTGCCCCGTTCGAGGACTCCGGCGGGGGCGCCGACGACGGGATCCCACAGGCGTACCTGGCCGTCGGTGCAGCCGCTGGCGAGGAGGTTCCCCTCGGGGTGGAAGTCGAGGACGTACACGCGGCCGGTGTGTCCGGTGAACTCGTGGAGCAGCCGTGCGTCGGCCGTGCGCCAGATCCGCACGGTGCCGCCGCTCCCGGCCCCGCCGCGGTCGGCGGTCGCGAAGAGCGTGCCGTCCGGGCTGAACCGGGCGCGATACACGGCGCCTTGATGGCCGTCGATCTCCCGGACGCAGTGTCCGGTGGCCAGGTCCCAGAGGCGTACCTTCGCGGTGGCGTCGCCGGTGAGCAGTATGCCGCCCGGGCCGTGGACCGCGGTGTAGACGGGCGCGGTGTGGCCCGGCAGCCGGTGCACGGGCTCGCCGGTGGCCACGTCCCACACCGTGACCAGGCCCTCGCGGTCGCCGGTGGCGAGCAGGGTGCCGGTGGCGTCGAACGACAGCGGCCAGACCCCGTCGGGATGGACCTCCAGGCTGTGCCGGCAGGCGCCGGTCACCGGGTCCCAGAGCCGCACCACGCCGTCGGAGCCGCCGGTGGCGATCACGTCGGGCCGGAACTTCACGGCGTACACCCGTCCTTCGTGGCCCTGGAGGGTACGGACGGCCCGGCCGTCGTCGGCGCCGCAGACCAGGATGGAGCCGTCCTCGCTGCCGACGGCGAGGAGTTCGCCGTCGGCGCTGTAGGCGATGGGCTCGGGCAGGCGGCTGGTGCGCATGCCGAAGCCGTACGGGACTCCGACCGCCGACGGCCGGAAGCCCGCGTCCACGGGCATTCCGGGGGCGATCGAGGCGGTCCTGAGTTCGGGGGCCGAGCGCACCGCGTCGTCCATCGTCACGTCGATGAGCGCCGCCCGGTGCCAGCGGCTGCCGGTCAGCGACGCGCCGCGCAGGTCGGCCCGGGTCAGCCGGGCCCGGCTCAGGTTCGCGCCGGTGAGGTCGGCGTGGCTGAGGTCCGCCCGGTCGAGGCGGGCGCCGGTCAGCCGGGTGCCGCGCAGGCGGGCGCCCGACAGGTTGGCGCCGATCAGCCGGGCGTCCGTCAGATCGGCGTCGCCGAGGTCGACCCCGGAGAAGTCGCGGTGCGAGAGGTCCTCTCCGGCCAGTCGGGCGCCCCGCAGGTCGGCGTTGGCGGGCACCCGGAGCCGGTCGCTGATCCGGACGGCGTTGGCGCGGGCGGCGTCGTTGATCCCGCGCCCGGGCGAGTCGAGGGCGTCGCGCACCCATCGGGCGCACCGTTCGTGGTCGGCGAGGTCGCAGAAGAACTCGACGGCGAGCTGGCTGAACGGGCGGGCGTGGAGCAGGGTGTCCCGGCCCCGGGCCAGCTGGTGTGCGGCCTCGCGCGCCACCAGCCATTCGATGACGGAGCCGTGGATGAACTGGAAGACGCCGTCGTCGCTGCGCACCAGCAGGCTGCCCGCGCCGACGGCCTGGGCCCGTTCGGACGGGGTGAGCGGGGACTCGGTGAGCTCGCTGAGGGTGGTGGCCACGGTTTCGGTGAGCTCGTCGAGCCGCAGGGCGCTGCGGCCGCTCTCCCAGAGCCGCCAGGCCAGCGCGGTCACCGCGGCCCACAGCTCGGCGACGGTGAGTCCGGGCGGGGCGCCGGGGCCGCCTTGGCCGCGGCGTTCCTCGTAGCCGAGCCAGGAGGTGAACACGTCCTCGTACAGCCGGGCCGGGCTGAGGGCGCGGCCGGCTCCGGCCACCGCGCGCAGCTGGTCCTGGCTGAGATCGGCGACGAAGGAGAGCAGGCGGGGGTTGCGGCAGAGCATCAGCAGGTCGGGGATGTTGCGCAGGAGCTGGAAACGCTGGTCGGCCGCGCGCTCGTCGCCGTAGCCGCGGACCAGGTAGGAGCGGATCTGCGCCGGGGTGAAGCCCTCCACGGAGAGGATGCGGCGCTGCGGCAGCAGGCCGACGCGCTCGCCGAGCGCGGTGAGGACCTGGGCGTGCGACTTGAAGTGCTGGGTGCGGCTGCTGACCACGATCTTGGCGTGGTCGACGGCGGCGTCGAGGAGGACCTGGAGGTGGTCGGCGGCCCGGTCGTAGCTGACGCGGTGGACGAGTTCGTCGAAGCCGTCGAAGAGCAGGACGACGCGGCCCTGGGCGAGCATGTAGCGCAGGGCCCGCAGGTCGATGGTGTCGACGTCGTGGCTCGCGAGGTGGGCGGCGACCAGGCCTTCGAGGCTGTGCGCCCGGTCGAGGGTGTTGAGCGGGATCAGCAGCGGGGTGAGGTGGGGCAGCTGTTCGGGGATGCGGCGGGCCAGCTCGCGCAGGGCGAAGGTCTTGCCGTGTCCGAAGTCGCCGAGGAGCAGGACGAAGCGGCCGTGGTCGGACTCCAGCAGTTCCAGCAGCTCCTCGACCAGTCCGTCGCGTTCCTGGCCGTCGCTGCGGTCGGCGTCGCGGTAGCGCTGGGGGAGGTAGAGGCTCGGCGGGTACTGTTCGTCGGCCGCGAGCCGGGCGGTCTGTGCGGCGACGTAGCCCCGCAGGTCGAGGAGGCCCTGGAACTCGATGAAGCTGCGCACCCGCACGCGTACGCCGTGGCCGGCCGCCCGGTGCCGCAGACCGCTCGCGGGGGCTTCGCCCGCGTACACCAGGACCGCCTCGGAACCGGTGTCGGTCGCGTGCACCTGGGCGATGAAGCGGTCGATCTCGTCCTCGGTGGGCGTGCCGGGGTGGACGGCGATGCGCTGCTGCTGGACGACGCCGTCCTCCTGCTCCCGCCAGGTGGCCATGATCTGTGCCATGTCGGCCGGTTCGCGGCGCGGGACGTCGCGCAGCCGTACGCCTTCCCTGCGCACCCGGCAGATCTCCTTGACCCGCTCGACGAGCGCGGCGGCCGGATCCTCCAGCGGGGCCCTGCCCCGGGTGTGCTCGACGGTGATGACGGCGGGCAGGTCGGGGACGGGGAAGACCCGGCGGGTCTGCCTCCACTCGGCGGGGAAGTGCTCGCTCGGGGCCGTGATCCGGTCGTCCCAGCGGGTGGCTCCGTCGGCGGTGACCCGCAGGAGCTGGAAGCGGGCGGGGGCGGCGGAGCCGAAGAGCGGGAGTTCGCCGGCGGCGCCGGGCAGCTGGGTGCGGGTGGGGACCCCGGTGAGGGTGCGCGGGCCGCCGGTCGGGCCGTGCAGGAGCAGGTGCAGCCGCGGTGCGGCGAGCCGGGCGAAGGTGTCGGCGTCCCGCAGGCCGCCGGGGCCGCCGACGGCGTCGCCGGGGCGGCGGCCGTCGGTGAGCGGATGGCGCAGCGCCCCGATGCGCAGCCAGCCCTCCTCCTCGTAGCGGCGCATGGCCTCGGCGAACCAGGCGGCCTGGTCGCGGCCGATGTAGCCGTACTGCTCCTCGGGGCGGTGGCTGTAGGCCATGGAGGAGTTGAAGCCGGCGACGACCGTGCTCAGTTCCGGCACCGGGAAGAGGGTCCAGGGCTGATCGCTGTCGAAGACGGCGTCCAGGCCCTGGTAGAGGCCGCGGAAGAGCCGGGTGTAGTGGCGCCACTTGGGCCAGTACGGCGGCTGGGGTGCGACCTCGTCGGCCTCGCAGGTGTGGAAGTAGGCCTGGGACGCGGCCTGGTTCACGTCCTGGGCGCCCGGTACCACCATCACGCGCTGCGGCGACAGGTCGAGCTGGGAGCGCAGGGCGGTCAGGAAGCTGAGGGCCTGGTCGCATTCGCGCGGGCTGCCGGAGGCGGTGAGGTCCCCGGTCACCACCATCAGGTCGGGGGCGGGGGCGCCCGCGTCCCTGAGCATGATCAGGTCGCCGCGGATCTGCCGGCTGAGCGCGTCGGGCTCGCGTCCGCGCCCGAAGTCGGGCCCGGCCAGGTGCAGCACGGTGACGGCGTCCTGGGTCCGGCCGCCGCCGGCCGGGGAGGCCTGCGGGTAGAGCGGCGCCCGGGCGGGGCGCCGGCGGCCGGCCCAGCCGGGTCCGGCGAGGGCGCTCGGCTGCGGCCGCGCCGGGTTCGGCTGCTCGGGGTGGCGGACGGGGACGGGGCCGGCACCGGGATAGCCGGGCCGGCGGCCCGGGCGGGCGTGGCCGTCGACGGCCTGCTCGACGCGGGTCAGCAGCAGGGAGCGGGCGGCGTCGATGTCGGCCACGCCCACCAGGTCGACGTAGGTGATGGTGGCGAGCAGTCCCTCGATCGGCATCTCGTCGACGCGTACGGTCAGCAGGCGCCTTTCGGGGGATTCCGGCGAGGCGCGGAGCGCGGCCTGCCATTCCATGCGGCCGTAGGTGGAGCGTTCGTAATGGCGGGAGAGCACGGCGATCACGGCCTGGGACTCGCTGACACCGCGGTCCATGAAGTCTATGAAGTTGGTGCCCGGTACGAAGTCCCAGGCCTGCACGACCGTGCGGTACCCGGCTTCCTCCAGGGTCCAGGCGATCCATGCGGCCCATGGCTCATCGGCCGGCGAGTAGCTGATGAAGAAGTCGAACTCTCTTGCGGGAGCGCCGAATTGCCCATCCGTCATCATGGGAACCATGGTAGGAGCCACCCCGCCCGAACGGGCCTGTCCGGATCCATCCGGGCCGCCTGACGGCCGACCGCGCGTACGTGCGAATCTGTTCGACGTGTCTCTCCTCAGACGGCTGCATCCACTGGACTGGCTGGCCGGCGGCCTGCTCACCCTCGGCGTCCTGTGCGTCGCCACGGGGCTGCTGCCCACCGCGCCCGCCGGCGACGTGATGGAGCGCATCGGTCCGCTGCTGGTGTTCCTCGCCACGGTCATCGTCCTCGCCGAGCTGACCGGCAAGGCGGAGGTCTTCGACGTGGTCGCCACCTGGGTGGCCCGGGCGGGGCGGGGGAACTATCCCCTCCTGTTCGGGCTGTGCGTGCTGTTCGCGTCCGTCACCACCATCGCCCTCAACCTGGACACCACGGCGGTGCTGCTCACCCCGGTGATGCTGTCGCTGGCGACCCGGGTGGGCATCGCGGCCGTACCGCTGGCGATGACCACGGTCTGGCTGGCCAACACGGCGAGCCTGCTGCTGCCCGTGTCGAACCTGACGAACCTGCTGGCGGCGGACCGGGTGGCGCTGTCCCCGGCGGAGATGGCCGCCACCATGTGGGCCCCCCAGCTGGCGGCCATCGCGGTCACGATGGCCTGCCTGTGGGGCTTCTACTGGCGCCTGGGACGCCGCGGCGAGATCCGCTACGAGCCGCCCTCGGCGCCGCGCCCCGCGGACCGGGTCCTGTTCCGGGTGTGCGCGGTGGCGTGCACCGGCTTCCTGCTGGCGATCCTCGCCGACGTGCCGTTGTGGTCGGCCTCGATGACGGCCGCCCTGGTCGTGGTGGTGGCCTTCGCGGTGCGCAGCCGGGAGACGCTGCGCCTCTCCCTGGTCCCCTGGCGGCTCCTCGTCCTCGTCCCGGGGATGTTCCTGGTGGTGGAGACCGTCAACGCCCACGGGCTGCACGAGATGCTGGCGACGGCGGTGGGGTCCGACAACGGGTTCATCGGAATGCTGAGGTCCGCGGCGGTCGGAGCGGGCTTCTCCAACGCGCTCAACAACCTGCCGGCCTACATGGCGGCCGAGGCGGCCATCCCGGAGGCCAACCACCACCAGCTGCTCGCCCAGCTGATAGGCGTCAACGTCGGGCCGGTCATCACCCCGTGGGCCTCCCTCGCCACCCTGTTGTGGTTCGAGCGGTGCCGCTGGCACGGCACGCGGATCGAACTGGGCCGCTTCTTCGGTACGGGGCTGGTCCTGGCGGTCACGGGCACGCTGGCGGCGACGGTGGCGCTCGCGGCCACCACCTGAGCCGCGGCCGGCGTACCACCCGTGGGTCACGCCACGTGCCGGGTCGCCTCGCCGACCTCCCGCAGCAGGTACGCGAGGGTCTCGCCGCGCGCCGCCACATAGCTGCGCCCGCTGTCGTCCCCGGCGAAACCGGGCCGGAACCGCGCCCCGGACAGCGTGCGCAGCTCCACCCCCGTCTCGGCCGCGATGAGCGCCCCGGTCGGCAGGTCCACGCCTTCGGCCCGGTAGCCGACGAAGGCGTCGATCGTGCCGCGCGCCAGCAGGCTCCAGCCGAGCAGCGGTGCCCACAGCTGCAGCACCCGCCGGCAGCGCAGTTCGAGCACGGCCCGCAGCGCCACCGCCGTGGCGTCGCCGCGCCGCACGGCGTATCCCTGGGTCCAGGCGACGACGGGCCCGGGGCGCGGGAGCTCGGGGGCGGGTCCGGGCAGCGCGCCGGACGGCCCGTGGGCCCCGTGGCCCCTGACCGCGTGCCAGGTCTGCCCGGTGACCGGCTCGTGCACCACGCCCATCACGGGGGCGCCGCCCAGGCACAGCCCGATGCCCACGACGTACGCGGGGAGCCCGATCGCGACGTTGTTGCTGCCGTCCAAGGGGTCCACCAGCCACGTGCGTTCGCCCGCCGCGTCGAGCAGCCCGGCCTCCTCGGACAGGATCCGGTCGTGCGGGAAGTGCCGCCGGATCCGGCCGAGCACGAGCCTCTCGGCGGCGAGGTCGAGGTCCACCTGCACGTCCCCGGACTCGTCCTTCGTCCGCACGCAGTGCGCCGTGCCGAAGCGTCGGCGCAGCAGCCCGCCCGCCTCCTCCGCCGCGGCGACGGCGACCCGCCTCTCGCGGTCGAAATCAGGCCCGCTGTTCGGCATCGATCCTCCTGAGGACGGTGTGGACGCTGCGTACGGTCTGCACGGTGTCGCACAGCCGGCGGGTCGTGCGGCGCGGGCGGCCGTCGAGCGGCCCGAGCGAGAGGTCGGCCTGCCCGGGGATCGAGAGCCCGTGCACGAGGGTGGCGGCGGGTTCGGGCCCCTCCAGGGCGGTGGCGTGGAACTCGCCGGCCGCCAGGGTGTAGGTCTGGCCGCCGGAGCTGACCTGGGCGGGTCCGGGCTCGCTGCGCACCACCTGGGGGGTGGGGCGGATCTCGTCGACGCCGTCGCTGCCGCTCCACACCTCGAACACGCGGTGGGTCGCGCCCCCTTCGCCGTCGCGCACCGCGGTCGTCCGTACGGGCAGGTTCGCCACCCGCCCGTACAGCACGCGGCTGCGCAGTTCCCAGCTGTGGGCGTGCATGGGCGAGGCGTCCGGCTCGGCCCGGTTGCCGGCGTCGAAGAGGTGCACGCAGATCCCCCGCCGGCCCTCTCTGAGCAGCGGCAGGCAGAGGAATCCGAGCGGATGGCGAACGGCACGCAACTCCCTTTCACCGGAGGCGATCTCCTCCAGGGCGACCAGGGTCCTTTCCAGTTCGCGGTCCATGGCACGCGCCGCGGCGCATCACCTCCTGTAGGGGTCCTCCGCGTGCAGCGCCTTCTCGATGATCTTGCCGATGTCGCTGTCGGTGAAGAAGCGCGGCAGCGGAAGCCTCAGGTCGTCGAAGAGCGTGCGCACCTCGTCGACGGTCGGCTCCTGGCCGAGGGGCGACGCGACGCGCAGATCGAGCACGGTGGCCTGCTCGCGGCTCTGGTGCAGCTCGGTGACGTAGTAGTCGTAGAGCGGCTGGCCGCGTTCCACGAGCAGGTTCACCCGGGACTGGTCGTCCTGGGTGATGACGAGGCAGGTCTCGGACAGGTCGAAGCGCAGGGTCGGTACGGCGGCCGACAGGTGCACGCTGATCTCGAGCGTCGTCAGCTGCCGCTGGTACCAGCAGGCGGCGAGGACCGTCGCGTACGACTCCCGGCGGACCCGATCGGTGGTCCACAGGTCGTCTCCGGGGCGCTGCACGCCGAACATCTGGCGGAAGCGGGCGTAGGCGGCGCAGGCCCGCTCGTCGGCCGGGTTCACGATGTCGATCTTGACGTTGAGCTGGGAGCGCTGTTCCTTCGCCGCGCGCACGCACAGCGGCAGGGTGACGGCCCGCAGGTAGGTGCCGGTACCGCCCTTGAAGTACCAGAGGTTGGTGTGCTGGCGCGCCTTGCGCAGGGCCTCGCCGACCTCGTTGCCCGACAGCGAGCGCACCATGGCGAGGTCTTCCAGGGCCCGGCGGGTCCCGCTCATCGCCTCCTGGATGCTCGCGGGCCGGCGCACGCGCTCCACGATCGAGCCGGTGGCGAGCAGACCGAGGACGACCAGGGTGGCGCCGGAGGCCACGTCGTCGCTGACGACGTCACCGAAGATGTCCAGGAAACCGACCGCCATCGCGACCAACAGGGCCACGACGACATCGGCGTTGCGCAGCACCCAGGCCACGAAGCGTTCCAGCCGCCCGACATGCGCCGCCATCCACGCACCCCCCTCCCCCACCCGTGTCCCGATGGTAGGAGATGCCCCGGCGGCGCCACCAGAGCGCACTCGGAGCGCCCGCAGCGGCGGGGCGGCTACTCACGGAGATCTGAGTAGCCGCCCCCAGGTGCGCCGATCACCGCCCGCCTAGCCTGCTGCCCATGAAGTACGCGCAGCAGGCCGGCACAGCGGCCCACGGGACAGGACCGCGGTCCACGGGCAGGGGTTCCCTGTTCCTGGGCATCGCCGCGGTCGGGGCGATCGGCTGCCCGTTCCTGCCGGAAGCCGTCCCGCCGCCGATCCGCTTCGTGCCCCTCTACCTCGTTCTGCCCCTCGGCGTCTGCGCGATCGTCTGGGGCCTTCCCGACCTGTGGCGGGCACGGCGGGACGGGGTCGCTGCGCCGGTCGGGGCCCGCGTCGGGGTCCCGCTCGGCGCGGTGGCCCTCGTGATCGCGGCCGTGGCGGCTGCCTGGGTCGCCTTCTTCCTCGACATCGGGTGACCCGCGGCCGGCCGCTCGCTCAGCCGGCCGCGTCGAGCAGCAGCTTCGCCGCGACCATCGCCCCGTCGGCGTGGAACGCGGCGGCCACGGCGGTCGCCCGCGCACGGGTCTCGGGGGCCAGGGCCGGCCTGAGCGCGGCAGAGAGGGAGTCGAGGGCCGGGGTCGGCCCGTCGTGTGCCGCGCCGATGCCGAGCTCGGCCACCCGGCCGGCGAAATACGGCTGGTCCGCCCCCTGCGGGACCACCACCTGGGGCGCCCCGGCCCAGGTGGCGGTCGTCGTCGTACCCGCGCCGCCGTGGTGCACGACGGCGGCCGTACGGCGGAACAGCGCCTGGTGGTTGACCTCGCCGACGACGAAGCAGTCGTCTTGGTCGTCGGTCAGGGCCAGGTCGGCCCAGCCGCGGGAGAGGACGGCGCGGCAGCCCTGTGCGCGGATCGCGCCGACGGTCGCCCTGGCGACGCCCTCCGGATCACGCATCGGGATGCTGCCGAAGCCCACGTACACCGGGGGCGTGCCGGCGTCGAGGAACGCCACCAGGTCGGCGGGGAGCGGGCGTTCGTCCGGCAGGACCCACGCGCCGGTCTGCACGACGTCGAGGTCCGCCGGCTGCTGCCAGGGGGCCAGGACCGGGTCCGCGGCCAGCCACGGCCGGTCGGTGAAGACGTGGTCGCGGACGTTGTCCACCGGCGGCAGGTTGATCGACGCCCGGTGGGTGTTGATCGCCTCGCCGAACACCGCCTGGGCGTCCTCGATGTCGCGGTCCCACAGCTCCCGGTTGTCGCTCACGTCCTCCGGGAGCGGCCGGCCGGGCCGCGGCATCGGCGGGTGGTGCGGCGACGGCAGGCTCACCGGCTGGTAACTCGCGTACACGTAGGGGATGTCCCGTTTCTCGGCGACGGCCTTCACGCCGGCCACGGCCGGCACGAGCCCGGTCGCGAGCAGTACGTCGCACCCCTCGGCGGCCGCGCTGACGTTGTCGTAGAACGCGGCGACCAGATCGGCCGCCCGCCGGGGCACGCCCCCGGGCGACGGCGGTGTCCTGCCGGTCACCAGTGCGCGCACCGACTGGCCCGTCGGCACCATCTCCACGCCGACCCCGGCCAGCCGCTTCGCGAACTCCTCGTCCGGCGGCGCGCACACCCTCACCTCCGCGCCGAGCTCCTGCAACCGCACCGCGAGACCCACCAGCGGCTCGACTCCCCCGCGCGAATCATAGGCCGACAGCAACACACGCATTTCGTACTCCCCGTTCCGAAGTCATCCACTACGGAGGGAGATTCTGCCCTCATGCCCCGGCGAAGAGGGAAACCACGATCAGGATTCCCAGCGCGGACAGCGCGGGGACCTGGAGGCGCCGGATGCGGGCGGTGGCGACGAGCGCCGGTCCGATCGCGCAGATCAGCACGAACGGCCAGGTGAGCTGCAGGCTGGGGCTTCCGGGGGCGTACAGCCAGTCGCCCGAGCGCAGCAGGACGTACGCCATGAGCACGAGGCACACCGGGACGCTGACCTGCAGCGGGCGGACCTGGGAGATCCACAGACCCACGGGGACGATCACGAGGACGATCGCGACGGCCAGGCCGAGCGCGTACAGCGGGTAGTACGTGACGCAGACGCTCGGCGCGTCCTCGCACACGTTCGCGTCTTCACGGATGCCCCAATTCCATATACCGGCTACGGCCATTCCGGTCAGCGCCCCGGTGACCGCCGCACCGGCTGTGCGCGCGAGTTCCCGCATGGTCCGCCTTTCGATGGGAGGGTGCCCGAGGCCGCGTGCGGCCTCGGGCACCGGTGGAGCGGTGGAGCCGTCAGAACGTCACGGCTTCAGGGCGTCGTTGAGGACTCCGGCGTAGATTGCGGCGCCTGTGGTCTTGGGATGGAATCCCTGCGCCGAAACCGGATCACCCGGCTTGTCGCTCGGCGTCTTGTCGTTGACGATACCGTGGATGGTTTCCGGGGTCCCGCAGATTCCCTTTCCGTTGAAGGCGACTCGGGGATCCGCGAACACCGCCCGGACTCCGGCCGCGCGGGCGTCGGCCGCGGCGTTGCCCATCTCGGTCGCCATGGTGTTGGTGACGTTCCCGAAATCCGCGTACTCGGCGCTGTTGACGAAGGGGGCGCCGGCGCAGTTCACACCGTTGGAGAACAACATGGGATAACCCATGAGAACGATCTTCGCGTTGGGTGCCCGCAGTGCGATCTCCTTCAGGGTGGTCACGATGGACGGGCGGACCTTCGTCGCGAGGGTCTTCGGAACGGCCGTCCTCATCGCCTCGCTCTCCCCGTCGAGCGGATCGTCGAAGCAGTTGCTGGTCGGGAAGGTCCAGAGCATGCACTTCTGGATCACCCCGGCGTACCCCGCGTCGTTGCCGCCGATGGACAGCGTGACGAGCGTGGTGTTGCCGTCGAGGTATCCCTTGTCCAGTTGGGGCAGTTCCCCGTACGAGGACTCGCCCTTCTTCCCCCAGGCGTTCGTGGGGCCCTCACCGTTCGCGGACAGGATCTGGTGCGTCCTCGCACCGGAACAGGCGATGAACTGGAGGTCGATGCTGCCCGAGTCCCCCCAGTTGTCGGCCCGCGACCCGAAGGTCCGGCCGATGCCGGAGTCGTAGGGGGCGCCGGCCTGCCGGATCCAGGCGTTCTTCGAGCGGTGGCAGGCGTTGCGCGCCGAGCCCTGGTCGCCGCCGTAGTCGGTCTCCGGGTAGTAGTCGCCGCCGCCGGTGACCGAGGCTCCTTCTCCGGAGGAGTAGGAGTCGCCCATCGCCACGATCATGTGCTCGGGCTTGGCCGCCAGCGGCTGGATGGCCACGGCGTCCCAGGCGATGTCCTCGTCCCCGGTTCCGTCCTGGGCGATGGAGTCCAGCTTGACCTGCGGAACACCGTTGAACTGGAAGACGCCTATCGAGACCCACTTGTTGGATCTGATGCGCTGCGGGACGGCCCGGAACGAGGCGCCGCTCCCGGTGTAGACCTGGTATCTGGCCTGCCGGGTGTGGGCTCCGTGGTCCGGTATGTGCACCATGACGCGGGCCCATTGGTTCAGGCTCTTGTTCAGGGTCCAGCTGCCGGTGATCTTGAGCCGTTCGCCCTTCACGTCGGACGCGCGCGTGTGGCCGAAGTAGAAGTGGCCGCCGAAGCCGGCGCCCAGCTGGTGCAGGTCCACCTTGGAGGGGTACACCGTCTCACCGGAGGACTTGGAGAAGGTCATGCCGAAGCTGCCCTGGTTGGTCCAGGGCCTGCCGCAGTTGGGGCGTACGGACGGGGTGCCGTCGGGCACGTCGTCGATGATCAGCGCGTTCGAGGGCAGCCCCGAGGTCGAGCAGTTCGGGGCGTACGGGGTGCCGTCGGCCTCCTCCGGGTAGGTGGAGTTGAAGCGGATGAACTCGAACCCGCAGGAGGCGGAGCAGTCGTCCTTCCAGGTGGCCGGTCCGGACCACCAGCACTTGAAGTCCGTCCGCCCACAGGGGCCGGAGGTGGTGGTGTCGTTCGTGGCCGAGTCGCCGATCTTCGCCGGGTTGCAGTTGTTGGCCGCGGTGCAGAAGAGGTTCTCCGGCGGCTTCACGTGCGCGCGGTTGTACTTGGCGCTTCCCGGGGCGTCCACCGGGGCGGCGGTGCCGTTCCAGTAGGAGGCGATGAAGGCCGGCACCATCTTGCCCGGGGACTCCAGGAAGGACGGCGGGTGCGCGGCGAAGCCCAGTACCTTCTCCGGGTAGGGCCAGAGCTGCGGGCGGGCCGCGGCGCTGGCGTCCTCGTCACCGTTCCAGTTCTCCAGGAACGGCGGGCGGGCCGCGTCCCACTCGGGGTTGGCCGGGTTGTTGAACCAGCCCAGGCCCCAGGGTTCACCTGCGGCGCCCTGGGGATGGAAACCGGAGTTGTACGCCCACAGGGCGAAGTACCAGTTCTCCAGCTTCGCCGGGTTGGCGTTGTTGAGCTTCATCCCGGCGTTGTACGTCTCGTTCCACTTCTCGATCAGGATCTGCAGGCCGGCGGATATGTTCGCGGTGTAGTCGAGCGCCACCGCGCGCTGCGTCTGGTACGGCCAGGCGGCGCCGCCGTGGCCGTCCTCCCGGCCGGCCATCCGCATGTGGTCGGTGACCTGCGTGATGCCGTAACCGCAGTCGGCCTCGGCGAAGTTGACGTCCCAGTCGTTGGCGCTGGTGCCGTCGTAGTAGTCGATGCCGTAGTAGTTGCCGATCAGCGGGTTGCCGGTGACACCGGGGACGGTGCTGCGCGCCGCCTGCCACATGTTCGACTCTTGGGTGGTGATGCCCAGGAGCACCTGGGCGGGCACCCTGCCGCCCCCCGCGAGCGGCGGGTTGAGGAAGAGCGACTGCGGCATGTACGACGGCATGCCCAGGTTCTTCCAGTTCGCCGGGCGCTCGATGTGCGTGTTGAGGAATCCGGTGACGGCCTGGTCCGCGGCCCACTCGACCTGGCGCGGCTTGGGCTGCAGGGCCTGGTTGCGGGGGTCGTTGCGGGGGACGGAACAGGTCCGGTCCGACTCCACGATCTCGGTGGGCGAGCTCGCGGCGGCCGCGGCCGCTGCCGAGGCGGTGGCCTCGGCCGTCCCCTTGGCTGTCGCCTTGGCTGCCGACGGGGCCGCGGAACCGGCGCCCTCGGGGGACTTGCGGCCGGCGGCGGGAGCGGGGTCGCGGCCCTGCTTCCAGCTGTCGGGGATCACCGCGAGCGGATCGGCCGTGAAGCCGACCTTCTTCTTGGTATCGAGTACCGACAGCTCGATCTGCACGGGCCTGGCGTCGAGGGCCGACTCGGGCTGCAGGGCGGAGTCCTTGACGTCGGCCCATTCGGTGCGCTGGACCACCGACTTGCCGCCCGTCGAGACCAGGGCGTCCTTCGGGGAGCCCGGCAGGGCCTTCACCCGGGCGGGCAGCGACTTGGCCGTCTTGGCCTCGCCGGTGATGTAGACGTCGCCGCCGGCCCGGACGAGGCCGGTGGCGGTCAGCGGCCCCTCGCCCAGGGTGCTCGTCCTGCCGCCCGCCACGCGCCGCACCTGGGTGGTGCCCCGGTCGGCGGCCGACTTGCGCGGCTGCTGGTCGAGGAAGGTGATGCCGCCGTCGGCGTCGGGGCTCAGCCGGTAGGGCACGGAGGCGGTGCGGGCCAGGGTCCGGCTGCGGCCGTCGGCGTCGATCCTGACGATCTGCGCCCCGTTCGCCGCGACGACCGCCCCGTCCGCGGGCACGCCCGAGGTGACCTGACCGGTGACCTCGACCGGTGGGGCGAGTTTGGCGGTGACCGCGTCCACGGTCACCAGCCGGGTGCCGCTCTTGTCGTCGCCGCCGGACTGGGTGAACACGGCGCTCTCCCCCGTGCCGCAGCCCGGGTTGTAGTACGAGAGCGAGGCGCGCAGGTCCAGCTTGGTCACCTTGCCGGTGTCCAGCTCGACCACGGCCGTGAACGCGCCGCGCGCCATGAGCTGCGGCTTGTTGGTGAACGTACGCGGGGCGTACACGACGACGGCGCGCCGGCCGGAGCCGGTGACGCACGCGTTGCCGATCCAGGCGTCGGCGTCCAGACCGGGCTCGGCGAGGGAGGCGACGGTCTTCCACGCGTACCCGGCGTTCTCGTTCGCCGTGAGGATGTGGAACCCCTGGGCGTCCGACGTGGTCGTCCACGCCAGGTCACCCGAGTGCTGCCATCCCTTGCCCAGCACCTTCTCGCGGTCGGCCGGGGGAACGGACGACTTGTCGGTCTCGGCAGCGGGCGAGCCCGCGGCGGACGACGGCGCCGGCTCGGCCGCGACCGCGGGCAGCTGGAGCAGACCCGCTCCCAGCGAGGTCGCCACCATGCCGATGAATAACGCAGATATGCGTCTACTTCGTTTCACTGCATCTCCTGAACCAAATGCGACAGAACCTCGGACGGCGTCAACCGGCGCCGACCGCACGGACTTTACGTGTGCGGCATGTCGTCACGTCAAGGAATATTCGACGCAGTTATTCATCCGGTGAATTCCGGTTGTGAAGACGCTTGCACTTGTGGGGAACTCCCCTCCGTTCACCCGTCCGGAACGGAACCGCAAAAGGGAATTCACCCTCGAAATCGGAGGAGATTCAAACCGGCAGAAAAGGACCGGGCGGCGGACCGTCTCCCCGTACCGGGTTGGTCCGATCGGTCGGATCTGCCGGTGGGTCGCACCGGTCCGTTCCGGGCGGCGGCCGGACCGGCGCTAAGAAGGTCATCGCATGACGTGTTCGTCATCCGACCGTCCATGAGCATCGACCTCAGGAGCCGCACGATGCGCCCCATCAGAGCAGCCTCTCTCGGCACGGCCACGGCGCTGGTCGCCCTTCTCGCCTGCGCCCCGGTCGCGGCCGCCGCCGCGACCTCCCCGCACCCCGCCCACGACAAGGGCAAACACCGGGTCATCACACTCACCGGCGAGCTCAGGCAACAAACGGCCTTCCCCGTCAACACCAACGGCCCCGCGGCCCAGGGCGATCGGACCGTCTTCCGCTCGGAGCTCTTCGACCAGAACCACCGGAGCGTCGGCGAGACCAACGGCACCTGCACCACCACCCGGACCATCAACGGCGGCGCGGAGGTGTGCGTCGTGACCTACACCCTCCCGGGCGGCCAGTTGTCCGTGCAGGGGATGGTCTTCGGCAATCTCAACCCGGGGCGTCCCCCGTCGTTCGACAACGCGATCACCGGCGGCACCGGGGAATTCGACCGCGCTCGCGGCTCGGTCCACGCCGACACGATCGGTGTGGGCATGAGGCGCTTCACGATCGACCTCTACCTCTGACGGACCCCGCCCCCGCCCGGTGAGAAGGCCGGCCGTCCCTAGGGGAGGGCCGCTCCCACGGCAGCTCCCACGGCGGCTTCCGGGCGGGCCGCCGGGCGGGTCGGCGCAAGGTCCGCCGGGTGGCCCGCCGGGAGGGCGAAGGCCTCGGCCAGCAGTTCGTACGACCGCTGCCGGTCGGCCGGGTCGGACGTCAGGGTGTTCACGACCAGCTCGTCCACCCCGTGGGTGCCGGCGAGTGCCGTCAGTACGGAGTGCACCTGCTCGGGCGCCCCTGAGACGAGGGCGGTGCGGTGCACCTTGGCGCGCTCCAGCTCGGCGCCCGTCCACCGGTGGCGGCGCGTGGTCTCGTACGACGGCAGCGGGGCGTCCTGGCCGAGGTCCTTGCGGGCGCGCCACAGCAGCAGGCTCTGCGCCAGTTCCTCGGCGCGGCCGGCACTGTCCGCGGTCACCACGCGCACCGCGAGCGCACCGCCCGCCCGGCGGCCGGTGGCCGCCCGGAACTCGGCGCGGTAGTCCTCGAACGCCTCCCGGCCCCCGGTCGGGGAGAAGAAGTGCCCGAACGCGAACTCGGTCCCCAGCAGGCCGGCCAGCCGGGCCGACTCCCGTCCCGCGCCCAGCAGCCACATCTGCGGCGGGACCGGTGCGTGCGGTACGACTCCCCCCTCGCCCAGCAGCATCCGGAGCTCCGCCAGCCGCTGCGGGAAGTCCCGCGCGGGGCCGCCCGCCCGGCCGATGCCGAGGTCGACCCGCCCCGGGTGGAGGGAGGCCAGTACGCCGAAGACCTCGGCGACCTTCGCCGGTTCGTAGCGGGGCAGCAGCACGCCGCCCGTCCCGATCCGCATCCGCGAGGTGTGGGCGAGGACCGCCCCGGCGAGGATCTCGGGTGCGCTGCTCGCGAAGCCCGGGGAGCCGTGGTGCTCGGCGAGCCAGTACCGGGTGTAGCCGAGGTCCTCCGCGCCGCGGGCGAGGTCCACGGAGGCGCGCAGTGCCTGGTCCGGGGTGTGGTCCTCGCCGACCGGGGTCTGGTCCAGCACGGACAGTCGCAGGTTCGTCATGAGGGTTGGCCTTTCAGTGCCGGGGGGCGGGGACACCGGTGGCCCCCGCCATGGTCGCGGGCACGATCCTGAAGTCCCGTTCGAAGACCAGGTTGTGGAGGTCGGCGGCGGCGATGGCACGCAGCGTGGGCAGTTCGGCGGCGGCCTGCGCGTCGTCGAAGACGTTCAGCGGCCACTCGGAGACCGTCGCCCCGCGCAGGTGCGGGTGGTGGAAGGAGGCGCCGTAGTGCGCGTACAGGGTCACCGGCGGGATGTCGGCGGCGGACTGCTCGTCCCACCACAGGGTCCAGGCGTGGAAGAGGCTGCCGTCTTCGGCGCGTTGGACCCCGCTCGCGTCCACCACGCCTTGGCCGAGCAGCAGTTGGTCGTTGAGCTCGCCGAGTGCCTGGCGGGCGTACGGGTCCAGGAGGCGGGCGGCGGTGCGGAAGTGTTCCTCCTTGTCCGGGCGGGTCACGGCGCCGCCGTGGATGCCGTCGCGCAGGTCGGCGAAGTGCCGCAGCAGCGCGTCGAGGTGGGGCACGTCGGGGGTCATGTCAGCTCCTTGTGGGAGGGGAGGAAAGAGGACGAAGGAAGGGGTGCCTCAGGCGCGGGTGGCGTCCGGTGCGGGGAGCAGGTGCAGGGCCAGGCCCAGCCAGCCGCGCAGGGACACCGTCGGGTGCCCGCCGGTGGGGCGGCCGGGCTGGAGGAAGGCGCCGTGGCCCGTCTCCGGGAACTCCCGCAGGGCCACCTCCACTCCGGCCGCCCGCAGCAGGCGTCCGTAGTGGTGCACGTCGTCACCGACGGGGTCGAGCTCGCCGGTGGCCAGGACGGCGCTCGCGACGCCGCGCAGGTCGGACGCCTCGAAGGGGGTGCTGTAGAGGCGCGTGCCGTCCGCTGCCACGGGCCGGCCCGGCTGGCGGTAGTCCTGCCAGGCCGCCATCAGGTAGGAGGCCGTGGGGAACATGTCGGGGAAGCGGTGGTACGAGGCCGAGGTGCAGCCGGGGTCCAGCGGCGGGTACGCGAGGACCTGGGCGGCGAGGGGGAGGGCGCGGTCGCGGCAGGCGAGTGCGGCGCAGGCGGCCAGGGTGGCGCCCGCGCTGTCCCCGCCGACGGCGACGGGTGCTCTCGCCCCGGCCCGCTCCCGGACCCAGGCGAGGGCGGACAGGACGTCCTCGACCATGGCCGGGTGGCGCACCTCGGGGGCGAGCCGATAGTCGACGCTCACGACGGCGAATCCGGAGGACCGGGCCAGTTCGGCGGTCGGGCCGTGCCAGTCCTGGGCGGATCCGGCACGCCAGCTGCCGCCGTGGGCCCACACCAGCCAGCCCTGCGGCGCTGATGTCCCCGGCCGGTACACCCTGGCGGGGACCGGGCCGGACGGTGAGGGGATGCGGGCCTGCTCCCAGCGGACCGCGACACGGCTGTTTCCGGCGGCCGGGTGGGTGGGTGTTGCCATCGGGTTTCCTTCCCTCCGTGCCTGGGGCCAACGTTCGCCGCCGCGGCAGGGCTGTCACAAGGCGGAGTTGCCTTAGTTGCCGTTGCCGTTGCCGTTGTCGGGCTGCTTGGTGCGGAGGAAGAGGGCGGTGGCGAGGGTCCCGAGGACCACGATCGCGGTGTTCACGATCACCGCCGTGGTGATGCCCGCATGGATGTCGGTGTTGGCCGCGGCGATCGCCGACATGATCGGCGTACCCATCGTGATACCGATCTGCTGCGTCATCGTCGCCAGACCCGTCGCCATGCCCTGCTCGTGATCCGGCAGACCCGTCGTCGCCGTCACCATGAACCCGACGATCACCAGCATGTTCCCGACACCACCGGCGAACGTCGCCACCAGCAGCAGCCACATCGACGACGACGACTCACCCAACGCCACCAGACTCACCGTCGCGACCGCCTGGAGCACACCACCCACGATCAACGTCGACCGCGTACCGATCGCACCGATCACCCGGGGCGCGATCGAACCACCGATCACCGTCCCGACACCCAGCACACCGAACGACAGCCCCGCCGTCAGCGGCGAGAAGTCCAGCACTTCCTGGAGGTAGAGCGTCATCAGGAAGACCAGACTCGTCTCCGTCAAGAACGCGATCAGACCCGCGACATTGCCCCAGGCCACCGTCTTCTTCTTCAACACCGACACCGGCACCAACGGCGCCGCACTCCTCGACTCGATCGCATAGAACACCACCAGCAGCACCACACCCGCCGCCAGCCAGCCCAGAGCCGAACCCGAACCCCAACCGTGCTCACCCGCCTGCGTCAACCCGTAGATCAAAGCGAGCAGACCCAACGTCACCGCCGTCGCCCCCGGCAGATCCAACTTCGGACGCACCGACGGACGCGACTCCTTGATCACCGCAGGAGCGATGAACAACACCGCCAACGCCACCGGCACATTGATGAAGAACGCCCACCGCCACGACAGCAGATCCGTGAGCACACCACCCAGGATCGCGCCCGTCGTGAACCCCGCCGACATCAACGCACCGTTCAAACCCAGCGCCTTCTGCCGCAACGGGCCCTCAGGGAACGACGTCGTCAGCAGCGACAGTCCCGCCGGCGTCACCGCGGCCGTCGCCAGACCCTGGAACACCCGGGCGACCAGCAGCATCTCCGGACTGGTCGCCAGACCACCCGCCAGCGACGACAGACCCAGCACCGCCAAACCCACCAGGAACAGGCGACGACGCCCGAACAGGTCCGCCACCCGACCGAACAACAGCGTGAACCCCGCAGCACACAACGCGAACGACGTCGCGATCCACTGCAGGTTCGACAACGAGAAACCAAGCCCGTCACCGATCACCGGCAACGCCACGTTCAGAATCGAGAAGTCCACCGCCAGCATGAACTGCGCCACCAGCAGCACCACCAACACCAACCTCAGACGCCCGTCCAAACGGACCGGCCCCTCAGCACCACCCCCCGCACCCGCATCCACACGCGCACCCTCGACAACCGACATCGCCATACATCCTTTCCATCACAACGGAGGCCCTCGGCTCGGAGGGCCGGTACTGGCCGGGGAAGCCGGCTCAGGCAGGGGTTTGCGCCGAGGCCCGGCGCCGTAGTTCTTCGGACAGCTCCTGCCAGCCGCGCGCGCACTGGGCGGCCGCGGCGGCTGCGGTCTCGGCGCGGTACGGGGGTACCGCGGCGACGATCCGCTCCCACTGGCGCAAGCCGCTCACCTGGAGATCGAGCATGCGCAGCAGCAGCCTCCCCGCCTCGCTCAACCTGAGCAGGGGGTCCTTGCAGAGGCCGGTGACCAGCGAGGGCAGTGACTGCCCCCCGCCCCGGTCCGGCGGCCGGGTCGCATCCGGGGTGGTTCCCGAGCGCCGTTGGACGGCCGGCACGGGATCCGCTCCCTCACCGATCCGGCGCCTCACGTCCCGTACGGTCGAGGGCGCGATGCCCGCCTCCCGTGCGATCTGCCGCAGGGAGGCCGTGGGACGGCCGGCGAGCAGCCGGGCCGCGACCTCCCGGCCGCGGACCGGATCGGCCGGCCGCACGCGGCCGTCCTGGCCGATGCGGGCGGGCGGCGCGGGCGCGGGCGCTTCGCGGCGGCGCAGTGACCCGACGGTCTTGGCCGCCAGCCCGGTCCGCTGTGCGATGCCGCGATCGGACCAGTCGGGGTGGGTCCGCAGGATCCGTAACGCCGCGGCGGTCCGCTCCGCGTGCGTCAGCGGGAGCCCGTGACTGATGTTGGCCTCGACCGAAAGGACGAAGGCGTCTTCGGCGCTGCCGTCGAAGTACGTCACTCCCACCGTGTGCTGCCCGCGGAGCACGGCGGCCCGCAACCGGTGCGTCCCGTCGATGATCCGCATGGTCGGGCGGTGCACGAGCAGCGGCGGCAGCGCCCGCCCGGAGTGCGCGAGGTCCTGTGCGTGGCTCTCGTTCACGTGGACGGTGCGGGGGGAATCCGCCGCGAGCAGTGCGCCGACCGGCACCTCGAACGCGGCGTCGGCGGGGTCCGTCGCGTTCCTCGCGTGCCTGTCGTGCCGCTCGTGCCTCTCGTGCCGCGCGTGGGGCTTGCCCATGAAGTTCACCTCCTTTCGTGCACTCGATGCCTCGGGCGCCGTGCTGTGCGTCGGCCCCGGGAAGAAATTACGTAACTACCGTTCGGTAACCAATGCTGGAGCCGAACCCCGTTGAGATTTGGGCAAGTTGGCAAGGTGTCGGTCCGGCGGGGCGGGCGACCGCGGAGAATCCCCGGTCGCCCACCGGGCGGCGCTCACACCGCCGCGAGCTGCTCCGACGTCACGAACTCCCGCAGCCAGGACAGGAATTCGGGTCCCAGGTCCTCGCGCTCGCAGGCGAGCCGGACCGTCGCGCGCAGGTACTCGGCTCGGTCCCCCGTGTCGTAGCGCCGGCCGGAGAAGACGACCCCGTGCACGGGACGTCCGGCCCGCACCAGGGTCCGCAGGGCGTCCGTGAGCTGGATCTCACCGCCGCGTCCGGGGCTCGTACCCCGCAGGACCTCGAAGATCTCGGGGTCGAGGAGGTAGCGGCCGATGATGGCGAGGTTGCTGGGCGCGGTGCCCGGCTCCGGCTTCTCCACCAGCTCGGTGATGCGTACGCCGTCCTCGCCGGCCGACGGCTCCACCGCGGCGCAGCCGTACTGGTGGATCGCGTCCGGGGCCACCTCCATGAGGGCCACGACGCTGCCGCCGAGCCGGGCGCGCACCTCGGCCATCCGGGCCAGCAGCGGGTCGCGCGGATCGATCAGGTCGTCGGCCAGGAGCACGGCGAACGGCTCCCGACCGACATGCGGGGCGGCGCACAGAACGGCGTGTCCGAGCCCCTTGGGGTCGCGCTGGCGCACGTAGTGGATGTCGGCGAGCTCGGTGGAGGCGCAGACGCTGTTGAGTTTGTCCTGATCACCCCGGCGCTGGAGGGCCTCCTCCAGCTCGTAGTTGCGGTCGAAGTGGTCCTCGAGGGGCCGCTTGTTGCGTCCGGTGACCATGAGGATGTCGGACATCCCCGCCGCGACCGCCTCTTCCACCACGTACTGAATGGCGGGCTTGTCGACCACCGGGAGCATTTCCTTCGGGGTGGCCTTGGTCAGCGGCAGGAATCGCGTGCCGAGTCCTGCGGCGGGGATCACTGCCTTGGTTATCTGAGGGGGTGTGGAATTCATACCGCTGACGCTAGACCGCATCGCGGCGCATCAGCCCGAATTCCCATGCCTTTCCGCCTACTTGGGCATTTCGGTACCGGCCGGCCCCGCCGTAGGCCCCTGCGCAGGCCCTTCCCCAGGCGCCGCCGCGATGCTCCGCCGGACGAGCCACCACAGCTCCCCGAGCTCGCCGGTGGCCTCGCCGGCGCGCCCCGGCCGGCCGCGGCGGGCCCGGGCGAGGACACCCCCCACCAGATGCGCCGTCAGCACCGCGACCGGGCGCGGGTCGACCTCGGGGTCCAGCTGACCCTGGGCGGCGGCCTGCTCCAACAGCTCCCTGACCTCGGGGAGCCAGCAGCAGCACCACTCGGGTCCGGCGCCCGCGCGCTCCTGGGTCAGCCGCGCGGCGGCGCGTACGGCCACGTCCGTCTCGACGAGGCGACCCAGGGCGAGGACGAGCGCCGAGAGGGTGTCCAGCGCCGGGCCACCGCGGGCGGTCACACCCTCGACCACTCTTCGGGTGGCGCTCCGGCCGGCATTCTCGACCGCCGTCGCCAGCTCCCCCTTCGCCGAGAAATGAAAGGTGACCGCCCCGATCGACAGGTCGGCGGAGCGGCTCAGCCGGGAAAGGGACGTCCCGTCATATCCGTTGCGGTCGAATTCAGCGGCGGCCACCGAGATCAGATGATTACGGGTGCGCACGGCGCGCTCTTGCTTTACCACTGCACTATCACTGCCATCCAGGTCGTTCCTTGTTCGCCCGTGCATCCTCCGCGGAGACGGGCGACCTCCAGCGTCACCCCCGTGCCGACCGCGCACAACGCCGACTTGACGAAGAAGCGCCCCTGCCCGGCCCCTCCACGACCGCATCGCCGGCGGCGCCGACGGCCCCGGTCACCAACGTGCCGAAGTCGTGTGGAGGACGCCAGACGTTCGCTAGAAAAAAAACGAACGTTCTGTATTCTTGACTCATCGACGACGCACGCCGGCGTCCGCAGTGAAGGGGGAGACAGATGACGGCACAGACGAGGACCCGGGCCCTGGTTGCCGGTGACACGGCACTCGACGAGTTCACGGAACGCCTCTTCGGCCACTTACCGCGCGCCGACCAGCGCCGCTGGGCGCGGGTCTACCTGCAAGGACTGCTCACCACACCGGGGAAGAAATCCGTACGCCGGCTCGCCGCGTCCGTCACCGCGTCACCCACCGCCTCCCAGTCCCTTCAGCAGTTCATCAACGCGAGCCCGTGGGACTGGCAGCCGGCCCGCGCCGAACTGCTGCGCTGGGCGGAGGAACGGCACACGGTCCGCGCCTGGACGATCGGGCAGGTGTGCTTCCCCAAACGCGGCGAGCACTCGGTCGGCGTGCACCGCCGCTTCGATCCGGCCGCCGGACGCATGGTCAACTGCCAGTTCGGCTTCGGCCTGTTTCTGTCCCTGGACGGCGTGAGCGTGCCGGTCGACTGGCGGCTGGTGCTCCCCGAGGCCTGGACGGCGGACCCGGCCCTGCGCCGACGGGCGCGCATCTCCCCCGAGGTGGTGCACCAGAGCGCCGAAGCCCTCGTGGTCGAGCTCGCCGACGGGATCGCCGCCCGTACCTCCTCGGCGCGCGCCCCCGTGGTCGCCGACATCAGCCGCCTCGGCAGCGCGGCCGCGGTGATCGGCATGCTCGGCCGCCGCGGCCACGACTTCCTCGTGTCCGTCCCGCCGACCCTCGGCGTCCGCGCCGCCGGTTCGGTCCACGGCGGCGAGCCGGCCCGGCCGCCCGGGCGCGAGTCCACGGCGGGCGACCTGGCCCGCTTGGGGAACACCAGCCACCCGTACACCGCGCTGCTCACCAGACCCGACGCGCGCCCGCAGCGGCTGCGCATCCACTCGGCGCTGGTCCGCGTACCGGGCGGGGAGACGGGGGGCCCGGGGGCGCACCAGACCTACCGCTTGTTCGGCGAACGGCGTCCGGGGCCCGGGCAGCGGGGCGGGCCGGTCTGGCTGACCAACATGAGCCGCCACCGGATGGACGACCTGCTGCACCTGGCACGGCAGTCGGCCCGCTCGACCGTGACGCTCGGCGCGCTGGCGGACGAGTTCGGCCTGCTCGACTTCGAAGGGCGGTCGTTTCCCGGGTGGCACCACCACATGACGTTGATGTCCGCGGCGTACGCGTACAGGACCGCGCCGGTGCCGGCCGCGCTGCGCGAGCGGCGGGAGTTCGCGCGGGTCGGGGGACGACAGTCCGCGTGAGCCGGTGCGGCGCCGTGGCCGGCGGCCGGACATCGCGTGGGTGGCCACCACCTTCGCCCTCGGCCCGCCGGCCGTCAGGTACCGAACCCGCCCGTACCGGGGTCGGAAACAGGCACGGAGACTGCCCTCACGGCCGGTCGGGTCTGCCCTCGGATACCTGGCGCCCGCGGGGTCGCCCGGCGTATCCAGGACGAGGACGTACGCGAGGCGTACGCAGGACACAGGCATCACGTACGGCTCCGATCCCCCGACGAAGGAAGCGCCAGTGCAGGACCACGCGAAGGTCAGGTCGAACGCCACCGACGACGCACGGTCGAGGGTCCGCAGGCCGGTCACCGCACCACCCGCACAGGCCGCCGGGCTCCTCGGGCAACAGGCGACGGTGGGGAACGCGGTGGTCGTCCAGCGTCTGAAGCAGCAGCCGCACCGGCACGGTGCGGGGTGCGGCCACGAGGCGGAGGAGGCGCCCGTCCAGCGCTCGGCCGTCCACGACGTGGTGCGGGCCGGCGGCAGGCCGCTGGACGGCGGCACGCGCGCGGACATGGAGAGCCGGCTGGGCGCCGACTTCTCCGACGTCCGCATCCACGACGACAGCGCGGCGAAGGCGTCGGCGGCCGAGGTGGGCGCTCGGGCGTACACCAGTGGGAACCACGTGGTGATCGGGGAGGGCGGCGCCGACAAGCTCACGCTCGCCCACGAACTCACCCACGTGATCCAGCAGCGCCGGGGCCCCGTGGCGGGTACGGACAACGGAGCGGGCCTGCGGGTCTCCGACCCCTCCGACCGCTTCGAGCGGGAGGCGGAGAGCAACGCGCGCCGCGCCATGAGCGGGGCGGCGCCGAGGGCCGAGCAGCACGCACAGGAGGCGGCCCGGGCCGACCAGGGGGCGGCCCGGGAGTCGGTCCAGCGCTGGGCGGTACAGGCCGGCCCGAACCAGCAGAACATGACGGTCTCGGCGAACGGCGTCTTCGCCGTCCCGCGCAACAACGCCACCTCGATCTGGATCCGCGTCGGCGGGCCCGCGGGGTCCTACTCCCCGGCCCTGCGCCCGACGAGCACGGCGCAGCAGGCCCTCTTCGGCGGCCCGGATCTGTACCAGGAGCACGAGCTGGCGCGGAACATCCTGGACGACTGCCTCCACACGGCGGAGGAGATCATGCACAACGCCGTCGGAGAGCTGGCCGACGGCGCGAACAGCAACGTCCGTACGAGCGCCGGGCTCAAGGCCTTCGGCATGTCGGACGAGCAGAACCGCGACCGCGCAGGCGACTTCCAGGGGGCGACGGACCGCGACGCCAGCCCGGTGGTGGGGCAGTCCTACCTGATGCTCGCCATGGACCCCGGGGAGCAGATCATGTCGCAGTACCACGCCGCGGCGGTGGTGGGCATGGACGGCCAGGACACGGTGACGATGGAGGCCTTCGCCGGAAGCGGCCAGACGTCCGCGAACCCGATGACGTACACGATCGGCACGGTGGCCTCCTTCCACGACTACTGGACGGGCCGGTACTACACCCCGCACTACCCGGGGGTCACCATGAAGACGGTGGTCCTCGTCAAGCGGGGCAAGGGCCGCCGGGTGGCGGCGGGCTCAGAACAGCCGGCCAACCCGAACATCGCCTGACGCACGGGACGTCGCACATCCGCGCCTGACCGGTGCGTGTCAGGCGCGGATGAGGGTGAGGACCTCGTCGCGGACCTTCGCCAGGGTGACCTCGTCCCGCGCCTCGACGTTCAGGCGCAGCAGGGGTTCGGTG
>NZ_JBIAJH010000051.1:0-40959 GCF_042871845.1 Streptomyces sp. NPDC005533
CGTTCAGCATCAGTCAGGTTCAGCGGCGCAAGCTTCGGACCAGGACGAGTCATACAGGAACTGTAAGCCAACCACTGACTCAGCACACTAGGCCGAGTGCCGTTCTCTCCGTTTTCTACAAGACCCGCCCCGGGCCACGCCCCCAGACTCATGCCGAGTTCCGCCGACCCGGCCGCTCGAGCCGGGAGGCACACCTCCACGTCAAAGGGGACAAGGGCATGCGTATGACGAGGAACCTTGCTGGAATCGCCGGCGGTATCGCGCTGACCGGCGGCTTGCTGGTCGGGGGCGCGGGCACCGCGAGCGCGGCGGCGTCGGACTGCCCCTCGGGCTACTTCTGCGTCTGGTCCGGATCGAACTACACCGGCCAGCGGCAGCAGGTCGCCGGGACCAACGCCAGCCTGACCCAGTACGCGGTCTTCCAGAACTTCAAGTCCTGGTACAACCACGGCGCTTCCTGCGACTTCAAGGCGTACTCCGGAACCAACTACTCCGGCGACAGCACCATCGTCCCCAAGGGGGCCAAGGGCTCCGGCAGCCAGAGCTACTACTTCAAGTCCAACAACTGGGTCAACTGCCGCTGACCGACGCGCGCGCGAGGGCTGCGCCTGACGGGGCCTCCCGGGTGCTCGGGGACGCGAATCCTCACAGAGCGACGCCGGGAGGCCCCAGCCCCGGGCGGTTCAGGGTCTCGTCCAGCGTGATGGCCGCGTCGATGAGCGCCAGATGGGTGAACGCCTGCGGGAAGTTGCCGAGCTGGCGGCCCGTCAGGGCGATCTCCTCCGAGTACAGGCCCAGGTGGTTGGCGTACGTCATCATCTTCTCGAGCACCAGCCTGGCCTGATCGGCCCGCCCGGCGCGGGCCAGGGCGTCGACGTACATGAAGGTGCACAGGGAGAAGGTCCCCTCGTCGCCGCGCAGGCCGTCGGGCGACGCCTCGGGGTTGTAGCGGTAGACCAGGCTGTCCGTGACCAGCTCGCGGTCCATCGCTTCCAAAGTGGACGTCCACATCGGGTCGTCGGGCGTGATGAACCCCACGGTCGGCATCCGCAGCAGCGAGGAGTCGAGCACGTCGCTGCCGTAGTGCTGCACGAAGGCCCGGCGGTCGGGGTCCCAGCCCTTCGCCAGGATCTGCTCGTAGATGTGGTCGCGCTCGGCGGCCCAGCGGCCGCTCTCGGCCGGCCGCCCGTGGGCGACCGCCAGCCGCAGCGCGCGGTCGAACGCCACCCAGGACATCACCCGGCCGTACGTGAAGTGCTTGCGCCCGCCGCGGGTCTCCCACAGCCCCTCACCGGCCTGGTCCCAGTGGTCCACGAGCCAGTCCAGCAGGGTGCGCAGCGAGGTCCAGCCGTGGATGTCCAGGTGGATGCCGTGCTGGTGGGCGAAGGAGATGCTGTCGAGCGCCTCGCCGTAGATGTCCAGCTGCAACTGGGTCGCCGCGCCGTTGCCTATGCGCACTGGAGCGGACCGCTGGTACCCCTCCCAGTGGTCGAGGGTCTCCTCGTAGAGGTCGGAGGAGCCGTCCACCCGGTACATGATGTTCAGCGGCCCCGAGTCGCCGTCGCTGCCGGCCTTCTCCTTCACCCGGTCGCCCAGCCAGGCGATGAACGCCCGCGCCTCCTCCGTGAACCCCAGTCCCAGCAGGGCGTACACGGAGAAGGACGCGTCCCGGATCCAGGTGAACCGGTAGTCCCAGTTGCGCTCGCCTCCCAACTGCTCCGG
Organism: Streptomyces sp. NPDC005533; assembly: GCF_042871845.1. Lineage (NCBI taxonomy): Bacteria > Bacillati > Actinomycetota > Actinomycetes > Kitasatosporales > Streptomycetaceae > Streptomyces > Streptomyces sp. NPDC005533. The sequence continues at coordinate 1,723 of NZ_JBIAJH010000051.1, forward strand.
CAGACCCGCCGTGGGGGCCGCCACCAGGGCCCCGCTGGGTGCGTACGTCATCAGCTTCAGCGTGATGGCGGAGCGCTCGACCATCTCCCGCCAGCGGCCCGCGTACCGGGACTGGTGCAGCCACGAGCGCCAGAACTGCCGCGTTCCGGCGAAGAGTTCCTGGAACTCGGCGACGCGGATCTCGCGCGGCGGCCCCTCCGCGGCCGACTCCATGACCAACCCGCGCTGTTGCCCGGCCTCCAGCGGAAGCGTGACGCGCAGGTCGTGATCGCCGGTGAGGGTGTGCACCACCCGTTCGTCCTCCGGCTCGCGCACCACACTGAGCGTGAGCTCCAGGTCGTCGGAGGCGAACACCGCCCCGTTCTCGGTGAGGCGCAGGGTGTGGGGCTTGCGGCCGTAGTCGAACCGCGGGGCGATGTCGATCCGGAACGTCATGCTGCCGCGGACGCACCGGAGCATGCGGACCAGGCGGTGGCGGTCGGTGGCGGTCGTGCCGGTCACCGGCATGAAGTCGACGACCTCGCCGGCTCCGGCCTCCGTCATGAACCGCGTCACGAGGATCGCGGTGTCCGGCAGGTACAACTGCTTCGTGGTGTAGGTCTCGTCCGTCGGTCTGACCGTGAAACGGCCGCCCTTGTCCCAGTCGAGAAGAGCTCCGAACACACTGGGCGAATCGAAGCGCGGGCAGCAGAACCAGTCGATGGTTCCCTCGGTGGTCACCAGCGCCGCGGTCTGGAGATCACCGATCAGGCCGTGGTTCTCGATCAGCGGGTAGTCAGCCATGGGAGGACCCTTCCGACGCCACTCCCTCAGCTTAGGCGCGGCGTTCCCGGGGGGCCCGCCGGGCGGACGGGCCGCCGCTGCACCCGCCGGGGAATGGCTCTAGCATGAAGAGCACGAGCCGGACGTTCAGGCGGGAGCGGACGATGATCTCCTGGGCGGCACGCTTCCGGTTGCTGCAGTACGTCAAGGCGAGCCTGTGGATCATCCCTCTCATCGGCCTCCTGCTGGGGGCCCTGCTCGCCGAGTGGGCCGCCGGCGTGGACGGGGCGGGCTGGTGGCCGGACAGCTGGCGGTACTCCGCGACGACGGCGAGCAGTGTGCTCAGCTCCGTCGTCGGAGCCATGGTCGCGCTGCTCGGGTTCGTCGTGACGATCGGCGTGCTCGTCGTCCAGCAGGCCACCGGGACGCTGTCCCCGCGCTACATGCGCCTGTGGTACCGCGACCGCCTCCAGAAGGCCGTACTGGCCACCTTCGCCGGGACGTTCGCGTACGCCTTCTCCCTCCTGCGCAGAATCGAGTCGGACACCGTCCCCGACCTGGGTGTGACCCTGTCCGGCGTGGCCGTCTCCCTCAGCCTCGTGCTCCTGCTGATCTACCTCAACCGGTTCACGCACAACCTCCGGCCCGTGGCCATCGCCGACCTGGTGGGGCGCCTGGGGCAGAAGGTGCTCCTCCGTGCCACGCAACGCATCCACCACTCCTCGGTACCCGACGGATCCGCCCCGCCGCCCGCCGTGCGCGGTCCGGTGACCCCCGTCCGGTCCGAACGGGGCGGAGTCATCCAGGCGTTCGACCTGCCGGGGCTGATCGCCACCGCCGTCCGCCACGACTGCGTCCTCGTACTGGCCCACCAGGTCGGCGACTTCGTGCCGCCCGGCGCCCTCCTCGTCGAGGCCCACGGCTGCGGGCGGGCGCCGGACCCGCGGCGGGTGACCGGGCTCGTCGCCCTCGGCACCGAGCGCACCATCGAGCAGGATCCCGCCTTCGCCCTGCGCGTCCTCGTCGACATCGCCGTCCGCGCCCTCTCGCCCGCCGTGAACGACCCCACGACCGCCGTACAGGTCCTCAACCACATCGACACGTTCCTGCACGTGGTCGGCCGGGCCCGGCTCCGCGGCCGCTACGTGCTCGCCGACCGCGAGGGCCGGCCCCGGCTGGTGGTGGAGGGCCGCGGCTGGGAGGACTACCTGGAGCTCGGCGTCACCGAGATCCGCGAGTACGGGGCCACCTCCCTCCAGGTGTGCAGGCGGCTGCGCGCCCTGCTGGACGACCTCCTCGCAACCCTGCCGGCCGAGCGCCTGCCGGCAGTACGGGCGGAGCTCGCCCTCCTCGACGCGTCCGTCCGGCGGACGTTCACCGACCCCGCCCGCCGCGCCACCGCGCACACGCCCGACCGCCAAGGCCTCGGCGGCGGGTCGCGGCCGGGGGAGGAGCCCGACCGACGGTGGCCGTGACCGCCGTCGGCCAGCAAGGACGGCGAGCCCCGAAGCTCCTCAGACCGCTCGCTACCCCACCCTCGATCCGCTGCGTCTGGAGCCGGCTCCCAACCCCGGCCACCTACGTGGCCAACCCCCACGCGGGCTACGACCCGCTCGGCCTCAAGCCGTGCGACGAGTCAGACCCGACCTGGGGCGGTCGCGTTCGCCACAGCAGCGGTCCCCGTTCCACAGGCGGGCCAGGACTTCTGCACGCTCTTCGACCGTGGCCGTCCCACGCGTGAGGAGCGCAACACGGGCCGGAGGTCCGACCCGCTCCAGCAGAGTCAAGGGGTCGGGTGCGGTAACGCCCCAGGACCCGTTCCCGCGACGATCGAGAAGTGGTCGCTACTCTGAGGCCTGCGTGGCAGCTGACCGACCGTGCGAATCGATGTTGGCTCCGATGACCGCCCTTGACCTGCGGAAAGCGGGCAGGGAGCAGACATTCCGGGAGTTTCCACATGCTTCGTGCCATGTTCAAGTCCTACATGTGACATCTGAGTGTTTCCGCAGGTCAGCGGCGTGGCGGCGGGGCTCTGGTCAGCAAACGGTCAGCATCAGCCCCTTGGGTCGCTCACGGAGGCACAGCAGCCGGGCGGTCGCGCGTACTGCTGGCGCAGGGGCTGCTTGTCGGCGCGCCGTGACGGCTCTGCCGCGGGCAGCCCGACGTCCTCGGCGCCGCGCCCGGTTACCTGTCAGCGACAGAGGGTGCAGTTCGTGCCAGCTGCGCAGGAGGTGGCCCGACTGGATCCTTAAAAGCCGGCGGCGCTCACCCATCTCGGCCACCGACCTCGTCACGTGCGTGATGTCCGCAATCCACCGGATAGTGAGGGTGTCGACAATGCGGAGGCAACTTCCCCTCGTTCGCTCAGGGGAAACAAGCGCGAATTACGTCGCAGTCCGATCTCAATGTTCCTAGCGGCGGCAGCAGTGTTTCGCTGGGCGAGAGGAATCGAATGTGGCCGACCCGCCGGAGGCGTAGGTGTGCGACCGTCGGGTGTAGTGCGCCGACCTCCGGGCCGGGCGAAGCGGCGCACGGATGTTCTGCGCGAGTACCTGGATCGCGCGTGCACCACCGAGCTCTTGACTCCGGACAACTGCACCCGTCGACGAAGGGCAGTGGCGCGCTCTTGGGGAAGGCGAAGCGTTGCCGCCGGGACAGGCGTACTGCCAGCACGATGATTGTGGTCATGCCGCTACCGGCCTGCTGTCAGGGTGCAGGTCAGCAGGTGGTCAGCATCGGTCCCGATCATGTCCCGCCGTTGCTGACCGAATGTCGGTGGCCTCCCACCCTGCACCTGAGACTTGGCGCTTGCCCTTACCGAGGAGCGGCGACCGGTGCCTGGGAAGCCCGAGCTGCCGGGGAACACATGGGTTGCCTTCGATGCGCGGTAGTCCTCCTTCGCGTTAGTTCGTGGAGTGGTGGTGGTCAGGCCGGCTGGTCACCGAGGTAGAGGTAGCAGGCACAGTCCATGCAGTCTTCGGGGCCGCCGATAGGTAGGCCGGTGGGCAGGAGGTTGTCCTCGTACTTGCCTCGGCTGGCGCGGTAGAGGGCGAAGCCCCAGGTGTGCAGGACGCCGGTGAAGCGCAGGCGGCATAGCGGCAGCGGTTCCTCCTCGCCCGGCAGTTCCCCCGCCACGTAGGCGAATCCTGAGCGGAAGCGCACCTGGACGCGGGCGAGCTGGGGCCAGCCTTCCTTGGCGCGGACGTTCAGACGGTGGCGCAGGTGTTCCTGCATGGACTCGGGCGCATTCTTCGGCACGGGTCCATCCTGCTGGGTCACCCCCGCATACACCATGATCATCACTTTGGTCGGGGCGGCGAGGTGTGGCCGGGATGGTTGAGGCGGTCGTAGTGGAGTTGGACGAGAGGGGGCGCGAGCGTCTGATCCGACCAGCGGTTTCCCTGAAAGCGCAGGTGCGGGCGCTGCTTTGGGCGCGGATCGTGCTGGCGGCGGCCGAGGGCCTGAGCAATGGGGCCATCGCGTGGGACTTGGCGGTCAGCGTGAACACGGTCCGTAAGTGGCGCGGACGGTTCCCCGCTCTGGGCCGGGAGGGGCTGAAGGACGCCGCCCGCTCTGGCCGGCCCAAGGTATACGGGCCCCAGGTGGCGTTGGCGATCGTGGCCGCCGCCACCAGGGCGCTCCCGCACCCGGAAGCGACATGCTCGCACCGCACGATCGCCGCCCCGGTCGCCGGCACTGTCTTCGTCACCATCTCTGCCTCCCAAGTCGGCCGGATCTTGGCCGACTTGGACCTCAAGCCGCACCGGGTCCGCGGTTGGCTCACTCGCCGGGACACCTCTGACTTCTGGGACCTGTCGCGGACGTGTGCGACCTGTACGGAGACCCGCCTGAAGGGGGCGGTGGTGCTGTCCCTCGACGAGAAGACCGCGATCGCCGCCCGCGCCAGGCGCCACCCCACTCGTCACGCCAGGCCGGGCGAGCCCGCTCGCGAGGAGTTCGAGTACCGCCGCCACGGCACCGCCGCGCTGGTCGCCGCCCTGGACGTGCGCACCGGCGAGGTCCTCACCGAGATCATTGCCCGCAACAACGCAGCGACGTTCACTGCCTTCCTCGACCAGCTCGACACGGCCATCGCCCCAGACCAGGACATCCATGTCGTGCTGGACAACGGCTCCTCCCACACCGCCAAGCACACCAAGGCGTGGCTGGCCGACCACTCGCGCTGGCACGTGCACCGGACCCCGCCGCACGCCTCCTGGCTCCACCAGATCGAGCTGTTCTTCTCCGTCCTGACCCGCCGAGTGTTGCGACACGGTGACTTCTCCAGCCGCGATGACCTCATCGACAAGCTGGAGAGTTACGTCATCGGCCGCAACGAGACCGCGAAGGCGTACAGATGGAGCTATGACGGCAGCCCACTCAAGACCGCCTGATCAGACCCGAGACCCCTCCACGAACTTGCGCGGGGCAGCACTAGGCCGGATGTGGTGGCCGAGCTGACAGCGGCGCGAGGCGGCACAAGACGTTAAAGGGGAACGCCACCGACCGGTGCCGTTGTACGCTGCCGGGCTGCCGACACCAGAGCTTGTATCACTGCTTGGTCGGCACTCATCTCGGGGTGCCACTGCACGCCCAGGGCGAATTGGTGCCGGGTGCTTTCGAGGGCCTCGACTGTGCTGTCTTCGGCGTAGGCCGCGACCGCCAGGCCTGCGCCGAGGAGGTCGGCTGCCTGGTGGTGGTGCGTGGCCACCTGCCTGGTCCCCGGCAGGAGTGCGGCCAGACGGGTGCCCGGCACGGTGGTGATGGCATGTGGCGCGAAGAGTCCGAGATACCCGTTGTGGGCGTCGTGACCCACCTTCTCGGGCAGGTGCTGGATCAACGTGCCGCCCGCGTGAACGTTCATCAGCTGCATGCCCCTGCAGATTCCGAGGACGGGAATGTCACGGTCCAGACTGTTCTTGAGGACAGCGCGCTCCCAACGGTCGCGGGCGGGGACCGGAGTGCCCGCTAGTGGGTGGGGCTCGGCCCCGTACAGGGCGGGATCCAGGTCCTCACCTCCGGCGAGGATGACGCCGTCCAATCGCGCGATGACGTCCGCCGCCGCGCCCGGCGCATCGGGCGGCAGAAGGACGGCCCGGCCTCCGGCAGCCTGAACGCATGTGGCGTACGCCGCGGGGAGCAGTGCGGCGGGCAGCTCCCACTCTCCCCACCGCGCGTCGGCGAGGTAAGTGGTGATTCCAATAAGTGGCTTGCGCACGCAGCGCCCCTTTCACTTGCAGCAGTCAGATCACTGACCGTCCGCCTTAACTCCGGAGCCGGCGACAGCTGCGGGCAGCGCTGCCCGGTGGGGCGGCAGGGCTCCGTTGCACGGCACGGCACGACGGGTGCACGGGTGCACCTCGGGGGAAAGGGGACGGCCACGGCAGGGAGCGAGACGGATCACACTTTGCCCGGTGGCAGAATCCTGCTGGCGTTCCTCCTTAAGCACAAGAAATGACATCTTCCCGTTGGGTAAGCCAGGCTTAACCCATGCAGATGCCAGACCCCCGCTTGCTCGCTACCTTGGAGTCCGTGGTGCGCCACGGCTCGTTCGCCGCCGCCGCCGGCGAACTCGGCTACAGCGCCCCCGCCGTCTCGCAGCAGATCGCCGAACTCGAACGCCGCGCAGGACTAAGAGTCTTGGAGCGCCGTCCCGTGCGTCCCACGCCGGCCGGCCAGGTCCTCCTCGATGCCGAACAAGGGGTACGCTCCGCGCTGGCCGCAGCTGCCCTGGAACTCGACGCCCTCCGCGCCGGCACCTCCGGCCGGATCCGGCTCGGCGCTTTCGCCTCGGCCGCTACGAGTATCGTCCCGAAGGCTCTCGCGCAGTTGCAAACGTCGTACCCCGACGTCCGGGTCAGCCTCTCGCAGCTGGAGCCCGAGGCCGGCTACGGCCGGATCAAACGGGGAGACGCCGACCTTGCCCTGACTTATGACTACGACTTCATTCCCCAGCCGCCGCCGCGCACACTGCGCCGGACCCTGGTCGCACGGGACCCCGTCGTGGCGGTGCTTCCCGCCGGCCACGAGCTGGCCAGCCGTGAGGTCATCGACCTGGCGAGCCTGGCCGGCGAGACGTGGGTCGCAGCGCCCGAGGCCGCGCTGCGGCTGGAGCTGCTTGCCCAGATGGCCAAGACATCAGGCTTCGAGGCCCGACTGGAGTACGAGGGAGACGACTTCAACACCATCCTGGGCTTCGTTGCCGCGGGCCTGTGTGTTGCGGTACTGCCCCGCTTGGCCCTGCCCCGCGGTGTGGCCGATGTTGTCGCGAGACCGCTGGCCAACCCGGAGCTGACACGGTTCATCTACACCGTACGCCTCGACACCCGCCACGCCCCCGAAGCGCTGCTGGCGCTCGAGCGAATGCTGACAGCACAGGTCCGGGCAGTCATTGCCTGAGCCCCCGAAGCCGTTCGGCGGTGCACTCGCACATTCGACCATTTGCGAATGCATGGATCGTGGCGCCCGTCACCCAGGTCGGGTGCTGCCAAACAATCGCCCTCGGGAGGCTCCTGGGGAGCTGACCGCTGTCGTGCAGCGACGGGACGCGGAAACCTCGTGGGCATGAACGTCGCCCCCCGACATGGACGCCTCCGCGGTGGAGGAACACCGCCGACAGCCGATCACGCCGGTGGGCGGTCGACCTGGACTGGTCGACGTGACCGATCAGGACTGGCCCTGGGCATGAAGACCCGATCTCCGCCGGCCACGACCGAGTCGAGCCATGCGCCCGCCACGATGAGTATTCCCGCCGTGCCCGGCCGTCCATGCCGGCTCGCATCCCGAGGCAACAAGCACGCGCAAGAAACGGGTGGCGGCTGTGAGCGGGCGCATCATGAGGGTGGGGCGTCGGATACGGCCCTCATCGTCGAGATCGAGATACTGGGTCTCCTCCAACCGCAGGCGACCGACATGACCCGCGGCGCGCAGAACCGCGTGCTGTCCGTCCTGGAACTGTGCCTCGTAGTGGATGCCGGCGAACACTTCGAACACGCTCGTCAGGAGTTCCTCGAGTTCACCGTGCCCCCGAAACGTGAACCGGTCGGTCAGTGGCGAAACGAGCTCAACGTCCTCGGACAGAGCGGCTACTGCCGCTCTCGCATTCCCCGCCTCGCCGGCCATTCGCCAAGCTGCGACGTGATCAGTCATGCCATCCCCGCAAGGCGCTCGGCAATGACGAGAGTGCCGGGCGCTGCGCGCCCGCCCGGGCCCAGCTGGACCGAGACGCCCTCCGGATGAACCGCTCCACTGCAGCTACGACACGTGACGGACACCTCTAGGACTCGACCGTTCCAGCACATCGCCGTCCACGAGTCTGTCGAGCCGATTCTTCAGCAGTGCGCCGGACACGCCAAGGTCGCGGACCAGCTCCTCAAAAGTGTCAATGCCTAGAGAGGTGTCGCGCAGGACCAGCGGTGACCGGCAGTCACCCATCACATCCAGGGAGCCCGACAGCGAACAGTGGAACGCTGCGAATGAGGCACGAGGCGTGGCTCACAACCTAGTGCATTCATATTCTGAATGCACTCACGAACCCGTTCGGCGGCTGTTGCGCTGGGGCAGCTCCTGGAATTTCCGTCACTCACGGGGGCGAGATCCCGCACTTCGCGTGCGACCGATGATTTGGCCTGAGCTGCATCGGGCGGCAGCTGCCTCGTGGCGTGATAGTCCTTTCGGCGAGGGCGATGTCGGCACCCCACGGCGGGGATGCCAATCGCCCTGCCGGCGCCCACGGCCAGTCCGCGAATACTGTGCCGACCGACTCATGTGGTGATCAAGTGGGAATTTCCGAGTGATACCGTTGGAAAAAAATGACGGCTTAAGGCCGTGTTATGTTTGCCGGGATTTAGCGGCTGTGGGCTGCGGGTCGGCACCAGGGGATCGCCCTTGACGGAGCTGCAGCGGGTGGTGAGAGCCGTGCGCGCCTCACTCCACCGCACTGCTGTGGACTGGGACGAAGTAGGCTCCGTGGGGCTTTATCCATGACGGAAACCAGCAAGCGGCACGACCCCCGACCATGCCCGAGTAGACCTGAGGCAATGCCCGTCGCTCTGCCCCGATTCCGGGCGGGTGATAACGACGAAATGAAATGAGTGGAATGAATCGCCATCAATACCGCTGCTCAGTCCGTTGGTCCGACATGGACGTCTACGGGCACGTCAACAACGCCGTCTTCCTCACCTATCTGGAGGAAGCGCGCAGCGACATACTCGGTGGCCAGGCCGCCATAGCCGGTGTAGACACCTTCACAGCGGGCTGCGTGAGCGCGAAGCACGAGATCGAGTACAAGGCGCCCTTGGAGTGGCGCGAAACGCCGGTCACCGTCGAGGTCTGGGTTACCGGCGTCAGGGCGGTGTCCTTCAACCTCGCCTACGAGGTGAAGGACGAGGGGACTCTGTACGCGAGGGCAGCCTCCACGATGGTTCCCTACGACCTGGAGGGCAAGCGCCCGCGGCGCCTCACCGAGGCTGAACGCGCCTACCTCACAGGTTTTCTGCCGCAGCAATGACCGCTTGACCGAGCCGGCCGGCGTCACACCCGCATGGGCGACGACCGCCGACCACGCCCGAATGGCCCCGCTGAACAAGCGCCATCGTCATCCCGTGATGCCGGGCAGGGAATAACGACGTAATGAAATGACTCAAATGACACCCGGCTGCTCGGCTTGGAGGCGCGACCTCGCCGTTCTCAATCCGTCTCCGCCCCGAGACTCATCGATCGTGCCGCGGGACGAGTAGGTCACAACCTCCGATGAGGCGGGAAGTCTGACCCGCCTCACTCGCACAAGAAAGAAACAAGAAGAATCGCTTCCGCACAACTCAGGCGGCGCAATACCCGAACACGGATGCAGGCTTCCGGAAGCTGATCATAGCTGCACGTTTTGACAAGGATGTGGTGGCTTCACTGGAGCCGAACGCCTGCTGACTACGCAGCGGTCTTCGAGCCGGAGTTCGCGGCCAAAGCCCAGAAGATGTACGAAGAGTGGATCTGGTCCAAGCCCCCCACCACGCTTGGCGTCGACCCTGAAAAGACCGAAATCAAGGTGGCGAAGGCTACCACGGACGCCATCAGAGATTGGCCGAATGAGGTTAGCGAAGAATTCCCCGGTGGATACGAGAGGGTGGCCCCTCACCTCAAACCGGGAACGACGATCTACCGGTGGAAATATTTGGAGCCAGGCGAAGTACTCGGTAAGGCGTACGACGGAATGGCACACGTCAATGGGCGCTGGGTGTGGTTCCCGAAGCCGTGGCGCGTCCTCGACTAGCCTGACCCAAAGACCGTGTCCACGTGGCGAGGCGCCATTGGCCTCGGTCTGGGGCGGGGACGTCCTACGCGCTGGTCGGTGGTTGCGCCTGGCGGGTGCCCGGTGCTTCGGGCGTCTGCGATCAGTCCGCCCGGGGCGGCTCGGGGCGCCCGGACCGTCGGCGGCGACGAGGGGATCACGGCAGGCAGCGTCCGGAGGTCACGATGCGGCGGTGAGGGGAGGCGGCCCGTGCTGTGGGCTGCGCGTTGATCAGGCACCTCATCGACTCCATGGCCTGGGTGGCCGATCCGCGGGCGGGCCCGGTCGACGCGGTCGGCTCACACCCCGCTGGTGCGGCAGGCTGGGGTATGGGCCGCTGCCCGTTGATGTCGCCTGCGGCGGTGCCGAGTTGGTGGAGCCTGTTCTGTCAGGCCGGCTCCGCTCTGGGCGTCGGCTGCAGCGCGGTTCCGGGCCCGCCGGACAGGCGAGAGACGGGGGTCTACCGCGCGCATAGTAAGCATGGCTTATCCAACACAAAGGTGTCTTTACTTGCGCTTACTTCTGTGCGATTGCAGGATTCTGCCGCGGGCAGGGAGCGTGAGTCGCACGTGCCACCTGCCGCAGCCTCACCACTCGGCCGTTCCCGCACTGTCGGCCGTCAGCCGCGGGAGTCGCCATGGGTGACGGCAACTACCTTGGGGGAGTGGTGACTTGGGCTGGGTCCTCTTCATCGGAGCGGACGGGTGCAGGCACCTCGTGAGTGCGTGGGGACCAGTTCTGCCGGACCGTGTCGGCGGCAGGCGTCGGGCAAGCAGTGAGTCCTGCCTGTAGCCGAGAGTAGTCATCGACGCCTGGTGGGCCGCTCCCAGTCTGTCTCGTGACGAGGGGCCGAACCAGCAGGCGAGGAGACGGCTTGCCGTGCCGGTTGCCGGATTGATGCGATCTGTCGCCGAATTCTCCAAACAGTTGAGCGTTTGGCCTCTGCTGTTCACGCTTTACCTGTCAAGTGCCCGGAGGCACGGTCCTCGGGCTCCACCGATTCAGAAGCGAGTCGAGCATGGTGCGTGTCCGTTCATCGTTGGCACAGTTGCCCGCCTATGTCCCGGGCCGCAAAGTGCCCGGCGCGGTAGTGCTGGCCAGCAACGAATCCCCGTACGGGCTGTTGCCCGGTGTAGCCGCAACGCTTACGGAGCTGGCCGGCGGTATGTCGCGCTACCCCGACCTGAGCGCCACCGCACTCGTGCAGGCGATAGCCGGGCACCACGAGGTCGAGCCGGAGCGGATCGCGGTGGGCGCCGGATCCTCGGAGGTATGCGGACAGCTGCTGCACTCGGTCGTCGGCTTCGGCGACGAGGTCGTCTTCGGATGGCGGTCCTTCGAGGCCTATCCGATCCTCACGGCGGTGGCAGGCGGTACGGCGGTACGGGTCCCGCTGCGCGACCATGCGTTGGACCTCGACGCCATGGCCGCGGCGATCACCGACCGGACCCGGCTGGTCTTCGTCTGCAACCCCAACAACCCCACCTCCACCGCAGTCGGAGAGCGGGCGCTCCTCGACTTCGCGGACCGTGTCCCACAAGACGTGCTGATCGTCGTCGACGAGGCCTACCGGGAGTACGCTGATCCGGAACTGGTCCCAGACGCCCTGGCCCTGCTCGGCGACCGGCCGAACGTCGTGGTGCTGAGGACGTTCTCCAAGGCCTACGGACTGGCGGGACTGCGCGTCGGCTACTGCGTGGCGCCGCCGTGGATCGCCGCTCATGTGCGCAAGACGCAGGTACCGTTCAGCGTCAGCGCCCTCGCCCAGGAGGCCGCCGTCGTCGCCCTCGGCGAGCGCGCGGAAGTCGCCCGGCGGGCCGCCCTCACGGTCGTCGAACGGGAGCGCGTGACCCTGATGTTGCGTGCGCTCGACTTCGAAGTCGCCGACTCTGAGGCCAACTTCGTGTGGCTACCGCTCGCCGACGAGAGCGCTGACTTCGCCGTCCACTGCCTTGGGGGGCACGTCGTGGTCCGCCCGTTCCTCGGGGAAGGTGTCCGGGTGACGATCGGACTGCCGGAGGAGAACGAGGCTTTCCTCCATCTCGCCGCGACCTGGAGAGGCTGAAGGCCGTGCGCCCCAGTCCTTATGAGCGGCATCGCGAACTGCTTCAGCAAGCCGTGCGGGCCCTCGCCGCCGGTGAATGCCGGCGGCCCTTCACGGAGGCGACCGGACAGGATGCTGCCGACGCGGGTATGAGATCGGTCCGAACAGCTGTGAAGGTCTTCGACTCCCTGCTGGGACGGCCCTTCGAGCTCGACCAGCCCGGCGAGCTGGGCCGGGTGTGCACCGAGTCCTCGCCATACGGTATCGGCATGGGCATCCGCTATCCGCGATGCGACCCCGCAGCTCTGGTGGCGGCTGCCGCCCAGGCGACGGCCGGGTGGCGCGCCGCCGGCCCCCACCGACGCGCCGGGCTGGCCGTGGAGATACTGCGCCGGCTGAACACCCGCAGTCATGAGCTGGCCCTTGCGGCGCAGCACACCACGGGGCAGTCGCCGCAGGCGGCGTTCCGGTCCGCGGGGCCGCGCGCCCAGGACCGTGCGCTGGAGGCCGTGGCCCTTGCCTTCGCGGAATCGGAGCGCGTTCCGGCGGACCTGAGTTGGGAGAGCGGTCAAGGGACCCAGGGGAGCGGGCAACCGTCGCCGATGCGGGGCACCAGCACACTGGTGCCCCGCGGAGTGTCGCTGCTCATCGGTTGCCCCGACTATCCGCTCTGGAACGGCTACCCGGGTCTGTTCGCCAGCCTGGTGACCGGCAATCCGGTGATCGTCGCCCCGCATCCGCGTTCCGTGCTGCCGCTGGCCATCACCGTGCGCGTCGCCCGGCAGGTGCTGGTGGAGGCCGGTCACCCACCGGACATCGTGACCCTGGCGGTGGCGGAACCAGCGGAACGGCTACACGAGCGGCTGGCCACGGACCCGGCGGTGCGCATCGTCGACTTCACGGGCTCGGCGCAGTTCGCCGGCTGGCTGAAGGAACACGCCCGCCAAGCCGCCACGTTCGTCGACCGGACCGGCCTGAACACGGTGATCGTCGACTCCACCGGCGACTACCGGGATCTCGTGCGCGGCCTCGCCCACTCCCTGTGCCGGTGCAGCGGCACGGTCCGCACCACGCCGCAGAACATCCTGGTGCCGACGACGGGCATCGCGACCGACCAGGGGCGCAAGAGTCTGGGGGACTTCGGCGCCGACCTGGGCGAGGCCGTGGACCGGCTGCTCGGGCATCCCGCACGTGTGGCCAGGCTGCTGGGCGCGATCGCCAGCGATACCGTGCGGGCGGGGCTGGCTGAGGCCACGCGGTACGGCACCGTGCTCCATGCCTCCGGAGCGCTGCGCCATCCGAACCATCCGGGCGCCGATGTGCGCAGCCCCCTGCTCGTCCGGCTGGCGGCGCAGGACGAACGGATCTACGCCAGGGAATGGCCGGGGCCCGTCTCGTTCCTTGTCGGTACCGACTCGACGTCGCACAGTCTGGCTCTCTTCCGCCGCACGGTGGGCCGCCACGGGGCGTCGTACGCCACGGTGCACTCGACCGACCCGCTGGTACTGGCAGTCGCCGAGACGGCAGCACTGGACGCCGGGGTGCATCTGGTGCAGAACCTCGCAGACGACTTCCCCGCGGACCCCTCCTCGGCAGGCGCGGACCTGCACCCCGAGGGCGCCCACTTCGTCACCGGGCGGTTCCGGGTGGTGCGGTCTCGGCAGCATGCGGCCGGGACCGCCCCGACTCCTGTCGTGGAGGCGGCCCCGAGACCGACCCCCATCGGGGCTGCGGAGTCGCCTCGGGCTCCGGCGCCGGACGCGGGTTCTGCCGCGCTGGTCGACGTCTGAGTGACCTAGCAGTCAGGCAGTCCAGTGCGTCCCGCGTCCCCGCACCTCGTCGAAGACCAGCCAGGTGCGGGTCGAACGCACTCCCGGTACCGCCTGGATGCGCTCCAGCACGACCCGGCGCAGCACCGAGTTGTCCGGAGTGCGGACCAGCACCAAGACGTCGAAGTCGCCCGCAACGAGGGTGACATGCTCGACGTAGGGGATCTCGCGCAGTTCCCGGGAGGTGTCCCGCCACGCATTCTGATCGATCGTCAACGTCACGTACGCGCTCGTGCCGAGGCCGGCCCGCTGCGGATTCAGCTGCGTGCTGAAGCCCGTGATGACCTCCTCGGCCATCAGCCTGTTGATACGCGTGTACGCGTTGGCGCGCGAGATATGCAGCTTGTCCGCGAGCGCCTTGATCGACACCCGGCCGTCGTCGAGGAGCCCGGCCAGGATGTGCCTGTCGGTGTCGTCGAGCCGGACGGCAGTTCGTCCGGTCATGGACTCCGCAGGTGTGTTTTGCTCGGACACTTTGCCCTCCTAGAGCGCGTCGTTCGGCAGTCCGTCACTGGTTCCCCTGAAACCTTGAACAGATAGTCCGCACTGGCGACGATACTCGCGTCAAGTGTCCAGAGAAAGCGAGTGGCCCCCATGCCCGTGAAGAACCTTCGCCAGACGGTCCAGGGCCTCCTGCCGTCCCTCACGCCGGTGCGGTTCGTGGCCGAGGACGGCACGCCAGTGGCCAAGCCCGCGCCCGGCTACACCGAGCCTGCGCCGGAGGCGCTGCGCGAGGCCTACCGGCGGATGGTCGTGGGACGCCGGTTCGACACCCAGGCCACCGCGCTGACCAAGCAGGGGAGGCTCGCGGTCTACCCGTCCAGCCGCGGCCAGGAGGCCTGCCAGATCGGCGCCGTGCTCGCGCTGCGCCCGGACGACTGGCTGTTTCCGACCTACCGCGACTCCGTCGCCCTGGTCGCCCGGGGCATCGACCCCCTTGAGGTGCTGACGCTGCTGCGCGGCGACTGGCACTGCGGATACGACCCGGCCGCCACCCGCGTCGCCCCCCAGTGCACCCCGCTGGCCACTCAGGTGCTGCACGCGACCGGCATGGCGGAGTCGTTGCGGCGCACGGGCGGAGACGGTGTGGCGATGGCCCTCGTAGGTGACGGTGCCACCAGTGAGGGGGACTTCCACGAGGCGCTGAACTTCGCTGCCGTCTTCCGCGCGCCGGTCGTCTTCTTCATCCAGAACAACAAGTATGCGATCTCCGTGCCGGTGGCCCGGCAGTCCGCGGCCCCCGCCCTCGCGTACAAGGGCATCGGACACGGGGTGCGTTCCGAACAGGTCGACGGCAATGATCTGGTCGCCGTGCTGGCTGTACTGACCGCGGCGGTCGAGCATGCCCGTACCGGGCACGGACCGGTCCTGGTCGAGGCGCACACCTACCGCATGGACGCGCACACCAACGCCGACGACGCGACCCGCTACCGGGACGCGGCGGAGGTCGAACGATGGAGCGCTGCCGACCCGGTCAGCCGCCTTGAAACGTACCTGCGGGCCCGCGGCACCCTCACCGACGAGGACGTCGCGGCGGTGCGGGAGGAGGCCGAGACCCTGGCGACAGAGCTTCGCGCGGGCATGAACGAGGAGACCGTGCCCGACCTGCTGGAGCTCTTCGACCACGTCTACGCCGAGCCGACTCCGCAGCTGCGCGAACAGCGCGCCCTGCTCGCGGCCGAGCTGGCCGAAGACGCCGCTTCCCCCGCACTCGACACCCAGGAGAACTGACGGCCATGGCCAAGATCACGATGGCGCAGGCGCTGAACACCGCACTGCGCGACGCACTGCGCGAGGACGAGCGCGTGCTCGTTTTCGGCGAAGACGTCGGTCCGCTCGGCGGCGTCTTTCGGATCACCGACGGGCTGACCCGCGACTTCGGCGAACAGCGCTGCTTCGACACCCCGCTGGCCGAGGCCGGCATCGTAGGACTGGCCGTCGGCATGGCGATGGGCGGCTTCCAGCCCGTGGTGGAGATGCAGTTCGACGCCTTCGCCTATCCGGCCTTCGAACAGATCGCCTCACACGTCGCCAAGCTCCGCAACCGGACCCGGGGGCGGCTCGCGCTGCCGATCGTGATCCGAATCCCCTATGCGGGCGGCATCGGGGGAGTCGAGCACCACTGCGACTCCAGCGAGGCGTACTACGCGCACACCCCGGGCCTGAAAGTCGTCACCCCGGCGACGGCCGAGGACGCTTACTGGCTGCTGCGCGACGCCATAGCCGACCCCGACCCGGTGGTCTTCCTGGAGCCGAAGAAGCTGTACTGGTCGAAGGAGGACGTCAACCTCGAGCGGCGCGGAGCGCTGCCGTTCGGGCAGGCGGCGATCCGGCGGAAGGGCCGCGACGCCACGGTCGTCGCGTACGGGCCGTCGGTGCCGGTGGCCCTGGCCGCGGCCGAAGCGGCGGCGGCCGATGGCATCGAGCTGGAGGTCGTGGACCTGCGCACGCTGGTGCCCTTCGACGACGAGACGGTCACGGCATCGGTACACCGGACCGGGCGCTGCCTGGTCGTCCAGGAGGCCCAGGGCTTCGCCGGCGTGGGGGCGGAGATCGCCGCACGGGTGCAGGAACGCTGTTTCCACTCGCTGGCCGCGCCGGTCCTGAGGGTGGCCGGCTTCGACATCCCGTATCCGCCGCCGAAGCTGGAGCACGCGCATCTGCCCAGCGTCGACCGGATCCTCGACGCCGTCGACCGTCTCCAGTTCGGCGACGCGCCGGACACCCGGCATCTGCTGAAGGGAACGGCCGCATGAGCACCGCAGCGCTTCAGGAGCAGCTGTTCCGGCTGCCCGATCTCGGCGAAGGGCTGACCGAGGCCGAGATCATCGAGTGGAAGGTCGCGGTCGGTGACACGGTCACGATCGACCAGATCGTCATCGAGGTCGAGACCGCCAAGGCCGCAGTTGAGGTGCCGGTCCCCTACGCGGGCACCGTGCTGCAACTGCACGCGGAGGCGGGTACGGCGCTGGAGGTGGGGAAGCCGCTGATCACGGTGGGTACGCCGACTTCCGGCCGGCCCGACGGCGCGGGGGAGGGCCCGGGCGCCCAGCCTCCCGTCGATTCGACGTCGGCCGACCCTGCGGCTGAGCGATACCAGGAGGAGGAACAGGCCGGGTCCGGCAACGTCCTGATCGGCTACGGCACCGGCCACGCCCCGGCACCGCGTCGCCGCCGCCGACGCGGGGGCGCCGCGACGGGAGGCGGCACTGCTGCCGAGGCGGCGCCGCCCGGAGAGCTGCACGCTCCCCGGGTCATATCCCCCCTCGTACGCAGGATGGCGCGGGAACACGGGATCGACCTCGCCGCGTTGGCGCCATCGGGTCCCGCAGGGGTCGTGCTCAGACGAGATGTCGAGCAGGCCGTTGGGCGGGCCGGCCAGCTGGCGACGGACCCCGATACCGCACCGGTCACCCCGGACCGGCAGCAGTCGGCGGACTGCGCACCGCACGCTCGGCCGGCGCCGGCCGGCCCTGAACGCATCCCGCTGCGCGGAGTCCGCCGCGCGGTCGCGGACAAGCTCTCCCGCAGCCGCACCGAGATCCCCGACGCCACCACCTGGGTCGACGTGGACGCGACCAGCCTGCTCCAAGCCCGGAAGGCCATGCAGGCCGCAGACCCCGGCCGCCCCATCGGGCTGCTGGCCCTGCTCGCCCGATTCTGCATCGCCGGACTTCACCGCTTCCCGGAGCTGAACTCCACCGTCGACACCGAGCGGCGGGAGATCGTCCGCTTCAGCGAGGTGCACCTGGGTTTCGCCGCCCAGACCGAACGCGGCCTGGTGGTCCCCGTCGTCCGCGACGCACAGCGCATGACGACCGCACAACTGGCTTCCGAGCTCGCCCGGTTGACCGGGCTGGCCCGCGACGGGGCCCTGCCGCCCGACCGTCTGACCGGCGGGACCTTCACCCTCAATAACTACGGCGTGTTCGGTGTCGACGGATCCACGCCCATCATTAACCACCCTGAAGCCGCTCTGCTCGGCGCGGGCCGCATTGTGGACAAACCGTGGGTGGTGGACGGCGAGCTGGCCGTCCGCAAGGTCATGCAGCTCTCCCTCAGCTTCGACCACCGGGTCTGTGACGGCGGTGTGGCCGGCGGGTTCCTGCGTTTCGTTGCCGACTGCGTGGAACGCCCGGCGATCCTGCTCGCCGACGTCTGATCCAACCCCGCTTCCCCTGCGTCCGCCTGGACGCCTCACACCCATCAACCTACCGAACGTTCGGCCAGGAGCTCTCAGTGCCCACCGACCAGAATCCCGACTTCTTCGTCCGCCACGCGGCTCTGCTCGACCAGGCGGTGGAGTGTGCCGCCGACCGCACCTACTGGACGCCGTACCCGGAAACCCCCAGCACCTCTGTGTACGGACCAGAGGCATCGCGGCTGGGCGAGGCCGCCTTCCAAGGCCTCCTCGGCCGCCCCTTCCGCATCGAAGGACATCCGAGCACCGGCACCGTCCCCGCCACCGAAGTCTCGCCCTACGGCTTCCCGCTGGGCATCAGTTACCCGTACCTGCCGCCCGAGGTGGCCGTCGCGACGGCCAAGTCAGCCGCATCGGCATGGCGCGCCGCGAGCCCGGACACCCGGGCCGGCGTCGCCGCCGAGATCCTTGCCCGGCTGAACGAGGCGGCCTTCGAGATCGCGTACGCCGTCCAGCACACCACCGGCCAGCCCTTCACGATGGCGTTCCAGGCCGGCGGTCCGCACGCCCAGGACCGAGGCCTCGAAGCGGTCGCCCACGCGTGGAACGAGCAGACACGCCATCCGGTCGCGGCCCGCTGGAGCAAGCCGCAGCGCAAGGGCGGCCCACTCGTCATGGACAAGACCTTCACCACCGTGGGACGCGGTGTGGCAGTGCTGATCGCCTGCAACACCTTCCCCACCTGGAACGGCTATCCGGGACTGTTCGCGAGTCTGGTCACCGGCAACCCGGTGGTCGTCAAGCCTCATCGACGTGCCGTGCTGCCACTGGCAATCACCGTGCGGATCGCCCGTGAGGTGCTGGCGGAGGCCGGCTTCGATCCGGACGTGGTGCTGCTCGCCGCCGCGAAACCCGACGAGCGCACCGCCCCCGCCCTGGCCACCCACCCCGATGTGCGCATCGTGGACTACACCGGCTCCAGCGAGTTCGGCGACTGGTTGGAGACCAACGCCCGCCAGGCCGCGGTCCACACCGAGAAGTCCGGACTCAACACCGTCGTCGTGGACTCCACGGACGATTACGCCGGTCTGCTGCGCAACCTCGCCTTCTCCCTGTCGCTCTACAGCGGCCAGATGTGCACCACCCCGCAGAACATCCTCGTTCCCCGCAACGGCTTCCCCACCGACCAGGGGCGACGTACGGCAGACGAGTTCGCCGCCGACCTCGGCGCCGCCCTGCACAGGCTGCTCGGCGACCCGGCCCGTGCGGCCGCCACCCTCGGCGCGATCGTGAACGACGGTGTCCTGAAGCGCGTGGCGGAGGCGGCGGAACTCGACCGTGTCGCCCATCCGTCGAGGCAAATCACCCACCCGGACTTCCCGGACGCGGCCGTCCGTTCCCCGCTGTTGGTCCGGCTAGAGGCCGAGACCGACGAAGAGACGTACACGAGCGAGTGGTTCGGGCCGGTCTCCTTCGTCATCGGTATCGACTCCACCGCACACGGCCTGCGTCTCCTGCACGACACCGTACGGCGCCACGGCGCGCTGACCGCCTCCGTGTACGCCACCGACGAGGGTGTGCTGGAGGCGGCACGAGCCACCGCGTTGGAGGCGGGCGTGAACCTGTCGGAGAACCTGACCGGTGCGGTCTTCGCCAACCAGTCCGCCGCCTTCAGCGACTTTCACGGCACTGCGGCCAACCCCGCGGCCAATGCCGCCCTCACCGACCCGGCGTTCGTCACCGGACGCTTCTCGGTCGTCCAGTCCCGGCGCCATGCACCCACAGAGGAGCACGCCGATGCGTGATGAAGAGGTCTACCTGATCGATGGGGCCCGCACTCCGCTTGGCCGCCACCGAGGCGCCCTGGCCTCCGTACGCCCGGACGACTTGGCCGCCCTCGTGGTCGGCGAGGCGGTACGTCGCTCGGGCATCCCGGCCGACACCGTGGACGAGGTGATCCTCGGCGCCGCGAACCAGGCGGGCGAGGATAACCGGGACGTGGCCCGGATGGCCGTCCTGCTGGCCGGACTGCCGGACACCGTGCCCGGATATACCGTCAATCGGCTGTGCGCGTCCGGGCTGACGGCCGTCGCCTCGGCCGCCCAGGCGATCCGTGCGGGGGAGGCAGACCTGGTCGTTGCGGGCGGAGTGGAGTCAATGACCCGTGCCCCCTGGGTGATGGCCAAGCCCGGCACGCCCTGGGCCCGGCCCGGTGAAGTCCACGACACCTCCCTGGGCTGGCGCTTCACCAATCCGCGCTTCCCGGCCGCGAGCACACTGTCCATGGGCGAGACCGCCGAGGAGGTCGCCGCCCTGGACGGCATCACCCGCCTTGAGGCGGACACCTTCGCGCTGAGGAGTCACCGCAGGGCGGAGGCCGCCCAGAGGGCGGGCCGCTTCAAGGAGGAGATCGTCCCGGTGCCGGTGGCGGACGGCGAGGTAACCCAGGACGAGGGGCCTCGGCCGTCCACATCGCTGGAGAAGCTCGGCGGACTGCGCACGTCCTTCCGCAGCGGCGGCATCATCACCGCGGGCAACTCCTCGCCGCTGTCCGACGGGGCCGCTGCCATCGTGGTGGCGAGTTTGGCGGCGGTCGAACGATACCGGCTCACCCCCCGGGCCCGCGTCGTCACCGCCGCCTCGGCCGGGGTCGAGCCCCGCCTGATGGGGCTCGGGCCCGTGCCGGCCACCTTGAGGGCGCTCGGCCGGGCGGGCTGGCGGCCCGACGACCTGGACGCTGTCGAGGTGAACGAGGCCTTCGCCGCCCAAGTGCTGGCAGTCGTCCGCCGCCTGCAGCTCGACGAGGACCGCGTCAATGCCGACGGCGGCGCCATCGCCCTCGGACACCCGCTCGGTTGCTCCGGCGCCCGCATCCTGCTCACCCTGCTCGGACGTATGGAACGCGAGAACGCTCGACGGGGACTGGCGACCATGTGTGTGGGGGTCGGGCAGGGCGTGGCGATGCTGGTGGAGCGCGTATGAGCACGCGGGAGGACACGGCGTACGAGACCCTGCGGGTCGAGGCCGGCACGGACCGGGTCGTCGTGACCCTGCACCGGCCGGAGGCTCGCAACGCCATCAGCAGCGGCATGATCGCCGAACTGCATCGCGTGTGCGAGGGCCTGGAGCGCGCGCCGAGGCTGCTGCTGCTCACCGGGCACGGCGGGGTCTTCGCCGGCGGCGCCGACATCGCTGAACTACGGCGGCGTGGCCGGGAGGAGGCGCTGCAGGGAATCAACAGCCGTCTGTTCGAGCGGGTACGCAAGCTGCCCCTGCCCACCGTGGCCGCGGTGGACGGCTGGGCACTGGGGGGCGGTGCCGAGCTTGCGTACGCCTGCGACATCCGGATCGCCGGGCCAAACGCCGTCTTCGGCAACCCCGAACCTGGCCTGGGCATCCTCGCCGCCGCCGGGGCCTGCTGGCGGCTGCGGGAGCTGCTTGGCGAGTCGGTGGCCAAACAGGTCCTGCTCGCCGGGCGGAACCTCGACGCACCTGCCGCGCTCGCCTGTGGGCTGGTCACGGACGTCGTACCGGCCGAGCGGCTGAACGCCGAGGCACACGCCCTGCTGGACCGCATGGCCCGTTCCTCGGCGCTCGCCCTGCGGCTGACCAAGCTCGTCACCGACGCCCCGGGTGCCCATCCGGTGGCTGACGACCTCGCCCAGGCCGTGCTGTTCGAGGGTCGCGACAAGGAGGAGCGCATGACGCGATTCCTGGAGAAGAACGAGAAGAACGGAGGCCGGGCATGACCTCGGCATCAGCACCGCCCGCCGTCGTGGGGGTGATCGGGGGCGGCCGGATGGGGACCGGTATCGCCCAGTCCTTCGCGGCCGCAGGGTCGTCCGTGGTCGTCGTGGAACACGACGAAGCGGCCGCGACCGTCGCGCTGAATCGCATCGCCGCAGGCCTGAGGCAGGCCGCCGAGCGCGAGGGGCCCGGCGGATCCGCTACCGGTGAGGCACTGGATCGGGTCACCGCCGTGACCTCGATCGCCGAACTTCCCGCCGACGCCGATCTCGTCGTCGAGGCGGTACCCGAAGACGCCGCGCTCAAGGCCCGGCTGCTCGCCGCCGCTGAGCGGGCCGTGGGGGAGCGGTGCGTACTCGCCACCAACACCAGTTCGCTGCCGGTCACCGAACTCGCGGCGGCCCTGAAGCGGCCGGGACGCCTTCTAGGCATGCACTTCTTCAACCCGGTGCCCGTCTCCGCGCTCGTCGAACTGGTCCTCACTCCCGACACCACCGGGGAGACCCTGACAGCGGCGGTCGGCTGGACACACGCCCTGGGCAAGCAGGAGGTCGTCGTCCAGGACTCGCCGGGATTCGCCAGCAGCCGTCTCGGCCTGGCCCTCGGTCTGGAGGCCGTCCGCATGGTCGAGGAGGGGGTCGCCGAGCCGGAGGCCATCGACACGGCCATGCGCCTGGGATACCGGCACCCGATGGGGCCGCTGCGCCTCACCGACGTAGTAGGTCTCGACGTACGGCTGGCCATTGCCGACCACCTGCACAGGACGCTCGGGGAGCGGTTCGCCCCGCCGGCATTGCTGCGGGAGAAAGTCGCCCGCGGCGAGCTGGGCCGCAAGACGGGGAAGGGGTTCTACTCATGGCCGTGACCGATGGTGCGCCCACCGAGGCTCAGGAGCCGGGCCGTCGCGCCCGTCACGGGGTCGCCTACGACGTCACCGATGCCGTGGCCGTCATCGAGCTGCGCGGTCCCGGGAGCGGCAACGCGCTCGACACTCATATGCGCAGCGCCCTCCTCATGGCGGCACGCCGCCTGACCACGGACACCGCACGCGGTGTACGGGCTGCCCTGATCACTGCCCGCGGAAGGCATTTCTGCGTCGGCCAGGACCTCAGGGAGCACGCCCGGCAGCTGAACACCGCGCCCGAGGCGGCCTTCGAGAACCTTCCCAACGACTACAACCCGCTGCTGAAGGAGCTGCATGGGCTGCCGGTCCCGCTCGTCGTGGCCGTCGAGGGCGCGTGTGTCGGGGCTGGGCTCGGCATCGCGCTCTGCGCGGATCTGCGCGTCGCCGCCGAAGGAGCCCATTTCGCGACTGCCTTCACCGGCATCGGCCTGGCCTCCGACTCGGGGGTCGCCCGCGGCCTCGCCCGCCAGCTCGGCCCTTCGCGGACCGCAGGACTCATGCTCCTCGGAGACCGCTTCTCCGCACAGGACGCCGAACGCTGGGGGCTGGTCCACCGCGTCGTGGCGGACGGCTCGGCCACGGCTGAGGGGCTCGCCGTCGCCCGCTCCCTCGCAGGCGGACCCACCGCCGCCCACCGAGAGATCAAGGCACTGCTGCGGTCCGCGGCCACCGCCACGCTGCCGGCCGCGCTGGAGCGCGAAGCCGTGATCCAGCGCCGGCTCGGCGCCACCGAGGACCACCGCGAAGCCGTCACGGCGTTCCTCGAACGCCGCAGCCCGGCGTTCCGCGGCCATTGACCCACTCATCGAGTACGACGGGACACGCATACCCCATGAACACCCCCACCGTCACACCATCCGGGCCCCAGGGCGCCGAGGCCACCTTCGAGGACACCATCGCCCGCGACCAGCGCATCGAGCCCCGGGACTGGATGCCCGACGGCTACCGCACCACGCTGATCAGGCAGATCGCCCAGCATGCCCACTCCGAGATCATCGGTATGCAGCCGGAGGGCGAGTGGATCACCCGGGCACCCTCGCTGCGCCGCAAGGCCATCCTCTTCGCCAAGGTGCAGGACGAGGCCGGGCACGGGCTGTACCTCTACTCCGCGGCTGAGACCCTCGGGGCGGACCGCACGGACATGACGGCGCGTCTGATCGACGGCCGCCAGAAGTACTCGTCCATCTTCAACTACCCGACCCAGACCTTCGCCGACGTCGGCGTGATCGGCTGGTTCGTTGACGGCGCGGCGATTTGCAACCAGGTGCCCCTGTGCCGTACGTCGTACGGCCCGTACGGGCGCGCCATGGTCCGCGTGTGCAAGGAGGAGTCCTTCCACCAGCGGCAGGGGTACGAACTCCTGCTGACGATGATGCGCGGCACCGACGAGCAGCGGGAGATGGTGCAGGACGCGGTGAACCGCTGGTGGTGGCCGTCGCTGATGATGTTCGGCCCGCCGGACGCCGACTCGCCCAACTCCGCGCGATCCATGGCCTGGAAGATCAAACGGCACTCAAACGACGAACTGCGACAGCGGTTCGTCGACATGACCGTGCCGCAGGCCCAGAAGCTCGGCGTCACCCTGCCCGACCCCGTCCTGCGGTGGAACGAGGAGCGCGGTCACCACGACTTCGGCGCCCCCGACTGGGACGAGCTGAAGCGCGTGGTCTCCGGCGACGGGCCGTGCAACGCCGAGCGGATTGCCCGGCGCCGGGCCGCCCACGAGGAGGGCGCCTGGGTGCGGGAGGCGGCCTCGGCCCATGCCTCCAAGCAGGCGACCCGGGTGCGTGAAGGAGCGGCGGCATGAGCGGCACCGACCGGACTTCCGCCGGCGGACCCGTCCGCATACGGGACGAGTGGCCGCTGTACGAGGTGTTCGTCCGGGGCAAGCGTGGACTGAACCATGTCCACGTGGGCTCCCTGCGGGCGCCCGACGACGCGATGGCCCTTGTCCACGCCCGCGACCTGTACACCCGGCGCAACGAGGGCGTGAGTGTCTGGGCCGTGCGGTCCGACTCCATCGCCGC
Organism: Streptomyces sp. NPDC005533; assembly: GCF_042871845.1. Taxonomy (NCBI): domain Bacteria; kingdom Bacillati; phylum Actinomycetota; class Actinomycetes; order Kitasatosporales; family Streptomycetaceae; genus Streptomyces; species Streptomyces sp. NPDC005533. The sequence goes on from NZ_JBIAJH010000051.1 coordinate 26,463, forward strand.
CTCCACCCTCGCCGAGAAGGATCCCTTCTTCGCGCCCAGCGGCGACAAGGTCTACCGGCACCCGACCTTCTACGACATCCCCGACGACGTACCCCACATCTAGGAGCGGCCGCCAATGAGTCACGAGGATCTGTACGTCGACCACGACAACGCGCAGTGGGCGTTCGGCACCGGTTTCACCGACCCCCTGCACGGCGTCGACCAGAGGGTGCCGGACGGCATCGACGCCGGAGACCTGGCCGCCTGCTGTCTGGCCCTGGGCGACGACGCACTGGTGTCCGCCCAGCGGCTCGCCGAGTGGTGCACACGCGCCCCGGAACTGGAGGAGGAACTCGCCCTGGCCAACATCGGCCTCGACCTGCTCGGCCAGGCCCGGCTGCTGTATGCCAGGACGGGACGGGCCGACGGTACGGGCCGCGGCGAGGACGCGTACGCCTACTTCCGTGATCCAGACGGCTTCCGCAACCTACGGCTGGCCGAACTGCCCGGCGGCGACTTCGCCTTCACGATCACACGGCTGCTCGTGTTGTCCGTCTGGCGGCTGGCCGTCTTCGAGGAGCTCACCAGCGCTCCTGATCCGGTGCTCGCCGCCATCGCCGCCAAGAGCGTGAAGGAGCTCTCCTACCATTGCCACTACGCCGCGGTGTGGACCGTGCGCTTGGGCGACGGGACTCCCGAGTCCCGTGACCGTCTCAGAACGGCGCTGTCCGACGTCGCGCCCTGGCTGGGAGAACCACTGACCGACCGGACCGCAGCCGGTCTGGGCGCCGAGTCCGCAGTGGTCGCCGACCGGACGCTGCGGCATCTCGCCGACGTCCTGGTGCGAGCGGGATTCGACCCCTCCGAGGTCCTGCCTCTCGGCCCGGCTTCCGCCGCTGCCATACCCGGCTCCGGCCGCGACGGTGACCGTACCGAACACCTGGCACCGCTCCTCACCGAACTCCAAAGCATCGCCCGCGCACACCCGCAGGCGCAATGGTGACGCTCGCAGATGCCGGCAAGCACCGCCGAGATGCGGCGCACCGCGCCTGGCGTACCGCCTGCGAGATCCCCGATCCGGAACTGCCCATGCTGACCCTCGCCGACCTCGGAGTGCTCCGCGGTGTCGAGGTGGAGCAGGACGGTACGGTCGTCGTGCGGCTCACGCCGACCTACTCAGGCTGTCCCGCCGTGGCCGAGATGCGGGCTGAAGCCGCCACCCGGCTGCAGGCGGCCGGCTTTCCCGCCGTGCGGGTCGTCACCGTGCTCGACCCGCCCTGGACTACCGACTGGATCACATCCCAGGGCCGCCTCAAGCTCGCCGAACACGGCATCGCACCACCGGGGCCTCGGCGCCTCAGCGAATCCGGGCCGGTGTGGCTGTCCCTCGGGCCGGCCCCGTCGGATGTGCCCTGCCCGCGCTGCGCCTCGGTCGATACCGAGGAGATCTCACGGTTCGCCGCAACCGCCTGCTTGGCGCTCCGCCGCTGCGGCACCTGCCTGGAGCCCTTCGAGCACCTCAAGGACCTTTGATGACGACCCCCTCCCGTCCCCCCGTCACGGCGCGGACCCGTCTGCGTCCCACCTTCCACGCCCTGCGCGTCGCAGCGGTTGAGGGGCTGTGCTCCGACGCCGCCGCGCTCACCCTCGCGATACCGGACCGTCTGGCCGAGGAATTCGCGTTTCTCCCCGGCCAGTGCCTCACCGTGCGCCGGGAGATCGACGGCCGCGACGAGCGCCGCTCCTACTCCATCTGCTCCCCCGTCGGGGAACCTCTGCGCATCGGCATCCGCGTCGTACCCGGCGGCCTGTTCTCTTCCTGGCTCGTCCACGGTGTGCGCCCGGGAGACACCCTTGAGGTGATGGGGCCGGTCGGTGCTTTCACGCCCGACCTCACCGGAGCCGGACAACCCGGTGATTCCGATCAACCCGGTGGCCTCGGCCACTTCGTGCTCATCGCTGCCGGATCCGGCATCACACCGATGCTGTCGATCGCCGCCTCAGTACTCGGCGCCGACGACTCATCCCGCATCACCCTCCTCTACGGCAACCGGCGAACCGATACGGTCATGTTCGCGGACGAACTGGCAGATCTGAAAGACCAGTACCCGGCCCGCTTCCAGCTCGTTCACGTGTTGTCCCGCGAGCCGCGCCAGGCCGAAATGCTCTCCGGCCGCCTCGATGCGGCGCGGCTCACCGCCCTGCTCGATGCCCTGGTCGACACCGACGGCGTCGACCAATGGTGGCTGTGCGGTCCGCACGGCATGGTCCGTGACTCCAGCGCCATCCTGGCCGGGCTCGGCGTCCCGGCCGACCGAATCCACCAGGAACTGTTCCACGCCGATGAAGAACCGCCCGCTGCCCGCCACGAGGTCTCGGCGGTCGGTCTCGCCACGAGCGAAGTCACCGTCGTCCTGGATGGCAGGGTCACCACGTTCCCGGCCCCCCGGGACCGCACCGTCCTCGACGCTGCCCAACAGCTCCGCCCCGACCTGCCGTTCGCCTGCAGAGGCGGCGTCTGCGGGACGTGCCGCGCCCTGGTGACCCAGGGCCGGGGGGACATGCGCCGCAACTACGCCCTGGAGCCCGCGGAGGTGGCCGCGGGATACGTCTTGACCTGCCAGACCCGCCCCGCATCGGACGAGCTCACCGTGGACTTCGACATGTGAGCGCGAACATGTCGACAACGTTCGGTTTTCTCGACGATGAACGATCGGAAACCTGCGCTGGAAAAGGCGCATGCCGTTCGGCACAGTAAGCCCGGGTCAATCAATCGCTCGAACGGGCGTTCGGTACGGCAGGGTGAAAGTCGTGCTTGCCGCCTTGGTCCCCGCCGCGGTAGACCGCGCAAACTCGGGGCGCCCGCAACGTTCGTTGACCGACGGCGTGCGCCTATCGAAATCTTGAGCGGACCGGCAGTAACGGACCGCACTGCACCAACGTATGGAAAGTGAGAGCAAGGCGTGAGTGAGCAGCCGCTCGTAAAGCCCGCAGCGCCATCCGGACCGGCCCGGCCCAATGTCGACGCTGGAGACGCCGGTTACAGCAAGTCGTTGAAGTCCCGGCACGTCAGCATGATCGCCATCGGCGGTGCCATCGGAACCGGCCTCTTCCTCGGTGCCGGCGGCCGCCTCGCCGAGGCCGGCCCGTCGTTGTTCGTCGCGTACGCGGTCTGCGGCGTCTTCGCCTTCCTCGTCGTCCGCGCGCTCGGCGAACTCGTCCTGTACCGGCCCTCGTCCGGCGCCTTCGTGTCGTACGCCCGGGAGTTCCTCGGCGAGAAGGGTGCCTACACCGCAGGCTGGATGTACTTCCTGAACTGGGCCACGACCGGTATCGCCGACATCACCGCGGTGGCCACCTACACCCACTACTGGGGCATGTTCTCCGACACACCCCAATGGGTGATCGCGCTGATCGCCCTGGCGGTCGTCCTCGCGGTCAACCTGATCTCGGTGCGGATCTTCGGCGAGCTGGAGTTCTGGTTCGCAATCGTCAAGGTCGGCGCCCTCGTCGTCTTCATGTGTATCGGCATCTTCCTGCTGGTGACCCAACACCCCGTCGACGGTCACAACCCCGGTCTGTCCGTGATCAGCGACAACGGAGGCGTCTTCCCCAACGGTCTGCTGCCCATGCTCCTGATCACCCAGGGCGTCATCTTCGCCTACGCCGCAGTCGAGCTGGTCGGCGTTACGGCGGGTGAGACCGAGAACCCCGAGAAGATCATGCCCAAGGCGATCAACTCGATCATGTGGCGCGTGGCGCTGTTCTACGTCGGCTCGGTCATCCTGCTCTCGATGCTGCTTCCGTGGAACAAGTACGTCGCTGGCGAGAGCCCCTTTGTGACGGTGCTGTCCCACATCGGTGTCCCCGCCGCGGGCGGCGTGATGAACCTCGTCGTCCTCACCGCGGCCATGTCCTCGCTCAACTTCGGCCTCTACTCGACCGGCCGCATCCTGCGCTCCATGGCGATGTCCGGCTCGGCGCCCAGGTTCACGAGTGCGATGAGCCGCAGCCAGGTTCCCTACGGTGGCATCCTGCTCACGACCGGTATCTGTGTGCTCGGCGTCGGCCTCAACTTCGTCGTACCGGCGAAGGCGTTCGAGATCGTCCTGAACTTCGCGGCGATCGGCATCCTGGCCACGTGGGGCCTGATCATGATCTGCCACCTGCTCTTCTGGCGGAAGACGCAGCAGGGCGAGCTGACGCGTCCTGGCTACCGGCTGCCCGGCTCGCCGTGGACCGAGATCGTGACCCTCGGCTTCCTGGCCTCCGTCCTGGTGCTGATGTATGCCGATGGCGGGGCCGCACGCACCACCGTGCTGTGTCTTCCGCTGATCGTCGGGGCTCTCGTCGCCGGGTGGTTCGGCGTGCGGGGCCGGGTGGCCGGCATGCGCAGGGCAGCCGAGGACGCCCAAGCCAGGCCATGACCTCCACGGCGATCGGGGACGGCCCGCCAAGGCATCAGTGGCCCGGGACATCACCTGCCTGATGCGGGCCGTGCCGCCACTCTGCCCGGGCCGCATTCAAGTGTGACCTTGTAGCGCTTTTCAACGGCCGGGTGGTCGCCTTACGATCCGACCGCGCCCCAGAAAGTCCTGGCCGCCGCGCATCCCTCGCCCCTACGGCACCCAGCCCTAAAACCGGCGGCGCTGATCCTTGAGATCGCCGTCCTCACCCCGAGTCAACCGTGAGGCGTAGCGTGGCATTCACACTCTGCGCGTCCGGAACAAGCTCTCCCACGAGAAAGCCAGCTGTTTCAGGCGCTGTCATGTTCGATCTTCACCGGCTCAGACTTCTCAGGGAGCTCAAGCACCGCGGCACGCTGGCCGCCGTTGCCGCGGCCTTGTCCTACAGTCCATCGACCATTTCTCAGCAGTTGTCGCTGCTGGAATCCGAGGTCGGCGTCCGGCTACTGGAACACGTTGGTCGGCGGGTACGCCTCACCCAACAGGCGGAGATCCTCGTTGCCCACACCGAGGCTGTCCTGGAGCGGCTGGAACGCGCAGAGACCGACATCGCGACATCCTTGACCGATTTGACCGGAACACTCCGTATCGCTTCCTTTCAGAGTGCGGCGCTTGCCCTGGTCCCCACCGCGCTGACCTTGTTGCATGCCGCTCATCCGCTGCTGCGTGTCCATCTCACTCAGATGGAGCGGGAAAGTGCCGTTTCTGCTCTGCTAGCGCGTGACTTCGATCTGATCATCGACGTGGAGTACCCCGGTATTCCCGGTCCTCGGCCCGCGGAGGTGGAGCAGGAGGAGTTGTGTGAGGACACCCTGCATCTGGCTCATTTGGCCATTGGGGGCGTGGCCGACCCCATGGAGGCGCTCCTCAGTCTGGCAGGACAGCCGTGGATCATGGAGCCCGAGGGAACTGTCGCTCGCCGCTGGTCGATGGCACTGTGCCGCGAAGCAGGCTTCGAACCGGACATCCGGTACGAGTCCACCGATCACTTCCTGCATCTGCGGCTCGCCGAACAGGGTCATGCGGCCGCGCTGCTTCCGGGTTTGGCGTGGCACGGCCGTCCCCCGACCGTCCCCATACAGCCACTGCCACGGGCTCATCACAGGCGCAGACTGCTCACCGCCGTGCGTCGCGGAGGCGGCCAGCACCCGACCATCAAAGCCGCCCGGCAGGCACTGCTCGGGGCTGCTGAGCAGTTGGTTCTGTGACCGCATGAGCCGCGGGGCCCTGCTCTTGTCAGGCCAGACGCCTGAGCACGTCTTCGACCGCGTCGATGAGCGGATCGCCTTCCGTGCCTGTCCTCCTTATGAGACCCAGTTCGACGTCAGGGAGTTCTGGCAGGACGCCATACGCGGCGGTGCCGGGTTCCACGCAGGCGGGCAGTAGAGCTGCAGCGCCGAGGCCGGCCCGGACGGCGGCTTGCACGGCGGCCAGGCTGGTGCTTTCGAAAACAACACGCCATGTACGTCCGTTGGCTTCCAACGCATCCAGCACCGGCGTGCGCCAGCGACACGGCAGGGAGAACAGCACGAGAGGGAGGGGGGCAGCGTCTGGATCCAGTCCGGGCCCGACGGCCCACCTCAGCGGCAACCGGGTCGTCCAGCGCGGTAGGCCGGGCAGGTAGGACGGATCACACAGGGCGATATGGATGCGTCCGGAGGAAAAAGCCTCCCTCATGTACGGCCCAGGAGCGCTGATCACTTCCAGCGTCGCTTCGGGATTAAGGCGGGCAAAATCGGCAAGGGCCTGGGGGAACGGTGCAGCGGCGAGGTCTTCGATCAGTCCCACCCCGCAGTGCCCCGTCACCGTTCGCCTGGTTTCGGTGAGAGCCTGGGCAGACAGGGCCAAGATCCGCTCGGCATAGGGCAGCAATGCCTCGCCAGCCTTGGTCGGGCTCACTCCGGTGGCCGTACGGTGCAGCAGTGGCTGTCCGACGGAGCGTTCGAGCTTCCGCAGCTGCTGGCTGAGGGCCGGCTGGCTGTACCCGAGCGCGGCTGCGGCGCGACTGATACTGCCGAGGCGGGCGCAGCTGACGAACATCCGCAGTAACGACGTCTCTAGATCGCGGTCGAAGGCCATAACCGCACGTTATACGGCCCCCTGTTCATTGGGTAGTTCCATCTGAAGGAGCGAATCATTAGCGTCAGTCCCATGCACTACTTCCACGTCGATGTGTTCAGCTCTCGGCCCTTCAGCGGCAACAGCCTTACTGTTTTCCCCTATGCCGCCCAGCTCAGCAGCGGCCAGATGGTGGCCATCACGCGGGAAATGCGCCACTTCGAATCGATCTTCCTGACAGGTGAGGACGCGGGAGACGGAGCTTGGCGGGCGCGCGTCTTCGACCTCGTCGAGGAACTCGACTTCGCCGGCCACCCTGTCATCGGAGCCGCCTGTGTCCTGCACGCGCTGCACGGCAGTGGCGACAGTGAGACGTGGAAGATGAAATTGAAATCCCGCATGGTGGAGATCACCACACATCGGCGTGGTCCTGGGCGGTACGCGAGCGTGCTGGATCAGGGTGCTCCCTCCTTCCTCGGCCAGCCGGACCGCAAGGACCTGGCGTCTTGGTTTTCGCTGAATGAAGAAGACCTGGATGTGGATCTCCCGCCCGAGGTGGTCTCCACCGGTCTGCGCTACCTGGTGCTGCCGGTACGCAGCGGCGCACTCGAACGGGCCCGGATCGCTTTCGATCTCGAGACGCCGCTTTCCAGTCTCGGCGCACAGTTCGCCTATCTCCTCGATGCCGACACCTTGGAGTCACGGCACTGGAACAACGACGGCATCGGCGAGGACGTGGCGACCGGAAGCGGAGCAGGATGTGCCGCCGCCTATCTGCGCCGCCACGGCCGCATCCGCGACGGGGAAAAGGTGGTCCTCAGACAGGGCCGGTTCATTGGCCGTCCCAGCCAGATGACGATCAGCGCGCAGGGCCCAAGAGGGGACGTCCGCTCGGTACAGGTCGGCGGCGAAGTCTCGTTCGTGGCGAACGGACGTTTGGAGGAGCTGCCAGCATGAGCGGCTTGCTGGAATACTTCCGGTCCGACAGTCGCCGTCTGGTCGCTGTCGTCCGTCTCTGACGGCTCGGCCGGTAGAGATTCGGCGATGTCACGTAAAGGATGCCCCGTCACTGCATCTCCTGATGTCGCCCGCGGCCACGACGTCATCACGCCTGCCAAGGTTCGGAAGACGACTGTCGCTTCGCGGCTGAGGCAGAGCCGGGTTGCCCGCCCAGCGCTACGGTTTCCCTCGGCGTCTCGGCCGACACCCTCGGCAGCCAAGCGCTCAAGCCGGCCTGCCACCATAGGAGGCGGTCGCGCCGAGAGTTCCCCCAGCCAGTGGCACTGGCACAGCAAACGTAAGCCGCTCTTGTCGGGGGAAGTCCCATGCTCAGTTTCCTAGCCGCCGAAGCCGATTCGACGTCCGTAAGATCAGGACAAGATGGGTCGGACTCGGATTCCGAATTTCGCGCCGGTTGGTCAGTTGCACAGAATGGATCAATACACTCATGAACGCTGAACTTCCCACCGGATATGAGATATCCGCAGACCCCGCCCGCCTCGATCCTGCGCTGATCCACCAGTGGCTGTCACAGGACTCCTACTGGGCCGTTGGTCGATCCAGGGAAAAGCAGGACATGGCGATCGGCTGTTCCCTCAACTTCGGCGTCTACGACAGCGTCTCAGGCGCCCAGGTCGGTTATGCCCGTGTCGTCACTGACTCGGCCACCTTCGCCTGGTTGTGTGACGTCTACATCGCACGCGACGCACGTGGCAAGGGCCTGGGAACCGCTCTGGCCACTGCGATCCGGGACCATCTTTCTCCTTACGGCCTGCGTCGAATCCTGCTGGCCACGGCGGACGCCCACGCGGTCTACGCCAAGGTGGGCTTCGCATCACTGGAGAAACCGGAGAAGTGGATGACTCTAGGGGAGCAGTGAGCCCCCGAGCACCTCGGCGAAACGGGCCTCCAGCCGCGATACGGGGAACGCGAGACCGGACCAAGGCAGGCGGTACGAGCTGCCGCAATGCGGTGCGCGGGGAAGCCGCGCGCCTCGCCGTGGTTGCGGTTCGACGGATTCGGAACACCGCTCCGTCGACTCGTCCCAACACGCTGCGACGCTCTTCGACGTGTGGTCTTTTCAGAACGGACGGGATCAGGGAGAGGCATGCCGGAAGACCAGTCAGGCCTGTATCAGGCAGGCGAAACGGTGCTGTTGGTCAAGGTGCCCGAAGCCGAGCCGCTCGTCGGCCAATGGCGCCAGCGGTTCGACTCCTCGGCCGGAGCCAGGCTTCCGGCGCATGTGACGGTACTCTATCCATTTCTGGACCATGGCCGCATCGATGCCGACGTGCTCGGCGCGCTCGAGTTGGTCGTTGGTGCGCACTGCCCCTTCGACGTTCGGTTCGAAGGCCTTGGGCGATTCCCCGATGTGCTTTTCCTGGTGCCGACGCCGGAGGGTCCGCTGCGGGCTCTTACTCAAGCCGTCTGCGAACGATGGCCGGAGATCCCGCCCTATGGGGGCCGGTTCGTCGAGGTCGTCCCGCACCTGACGGTGGCCCATGGTCAGGAGTGGAGCGTATTCGACGAGGCCGAGGCCGCCCTCACCGGCCGTCTGCCGGTCACCGCTCGCGTTTCGGCGGTTCAGCTTTTGGTTTGCGACGGCGCGTCCTGGCATGAACAGGCGGCCTTTCCCCTGCGCGGCCGAGGTGAATGATGTCGATGAGGTCGTCGCGGCTGGTGGGGTTGCCGTACCGAAGGTCGCAATCCGCCAGAAGGGGTACTTGGAGTTGGATTGCTCCTGACGGGCTGTGGGAGCTCGCGGAGCCGCTGATCCCACCGTCAAAGGTGCGGCCGCAGGGCGGGCGCCGGCGCGAGCGCATCATCGGCCCGGCGCGCGGCGGGCCACCGCCTCGTACAGACGCCACTCGGCCCCCGTGCGGGCCTCCGACACCTGCCTGGCCAGCACCGAGACGCCGGGCAGCAGCACCCTGCGTCTGTCGTTGCATCCATTTCGCGACGCGCATACCCCCGAGCCTCCATCGGGGAGGCCACCTGATGGCCCCAGCGTTCCAAGTAAATTAGGTGTATGTATCTGGCTGATACTGATCCGGCTTGCCGCAGCACTGCCCATCAAGTCGATCGCCTTGCTGAGGTCGGTCAGTTCCCCCCCCGTCAGCAGGCGAGGGAGGTCGACCCCCCTCCCTACGCGCGAGTCGTCAAGCAAGTTGATATGTAAAGAGTTTGACTAGTTGATGAGGGTCGGCTCTATTCTTCCACGTACCTCTTGCATGCCCGTATAGGCCCCACTGTAGGCACAGCGGTTCTGTGCCACGCGTGGTTCTTCTTCGGTTTCCTCTATGAGGAGATCGTCGATGTCCCGAACATGATGATGGGCGCACATGCTGCGGAAGCCCAGTCTTTGTGGGACCTGTACCATTCGGTCACCAACCCGGTCTTCTACTGTGCCATCGTGGCTGTCCCGGTACTGGGCTCGTTGGCCTTTCTCTGGCTGAAGCGGGGCGGGCTGTCGCCCGCGAACCAGACTTGCCTGCGACTCGCCACCTACGGCCATCTCGCCATGGCCGCGCTCACCTTCGTCGCCGTCACGCAAATCAACGGCACGCTGTATTTCGGGCCTCCGATCAACGACCCGGCGCGCGTCGACACACTTGCCTGGGCCTGGCACCGCCCACCACCGAGGTATCACGGCAGCCGCATCAATGGGATACACCAGCCCGCAGGCCGGGGCCGAAGCTGGCTCTCACCGTGGCAGCGTGCATTGACGATCCGGCGCGGGCTCGGGCATCGGCTGCTTCCCCGCGGGGTGCCCCGTCGTGTTGTCAAGGGGCTGGAGGTGGTCACGGCTGAAGCGCCAGGAACGCCGGGCCGGCCGCGTTCGCGCTGCAGATCAAGCCTCGCCACGATCGGGAGCTTCCCTTTCACAGGTTGGGGGCCACCACGTAAGGGCTGTCCTTCCCACAGCGGGCGGGTGGGCACGGCGTGCTGCCGCATGGTGCTGGAGGCCGGGCGCGGCCGAGCTGGTTGAAGGGCGACAAGGTGGCGGACCCACTCCTCACGATCGGTGGCGTCACCGGGTGACAACCCGCGTCGCGCCCACCTCCGTGGCATCCGTGGAACTCTTCGAAGCCGTGGATCAACGTGAGTAACGTGACGGTCGCGACGGGCCGCTCACGGGAACCGTCAGCGCCTGAACCTGACTTGAGGCTAACGTTCGATTCTCTCGACGATGAATGATCGGAAACTTGCGCTAGAAAAAGTGCTGGCCGATCGGCACAGTAGCTCCGAGTCGATCAACTTGTCGGCTCGTTGGAAGTCGGCGCCAGAGCGTCCCCCGCTGGCGTTGTCGCACGACCAGCAGGTCGTACAGGGACCGCAGGGCCGACCTGGGAAGAACGACATCTGATGGGTAGGCAAGCACACAAAGCTCGGGCGGGGCTCTGGCGCCTGGCCTTGGACGGCGAGCTGCTTGTGGAACACTGTTGTTGACGGTACCCAAATCGTCCAATTCGGGGATGAGGCTACGGGCGACGCGAAGACGACTCTCTTCTCTCTTCAAAGGTGAACGCATGAGCCAGCATGTGACAGTCCTGTGCTGGAACCTCAAACGCAACGGTGCTGGTGACACCACCAAGCGGCGGCGTGCCCACGAGCTGCCGGCATCCCTCGACCCTCACCTCGTCCTCCGCCAAGAGATGGATGGTGCTGCGGCGGACGGCAACCGGATCATGTACGAGGTTGAGGCTGTCCTTGGCTTGCGTGGCTGGCTCGGCCCCCGAGCCTGCACGGCCGTCTTCGCGAACCCGACGCTGTTCCAGCCGCTGAGGGAGTGTGAGGACGTCGGCCCTGTTTGGGTTCATCCACCGACGGTTGCGGTCTTCCGCTTCACACCAGGCGGCAGCCAGTCCCTGCCCTTTGTTGTGGCTTCTTATCACCTGAACCACGCCTCGGCCACAACCCGCCAGGCCGAGGTGGAGCGGCTGACGAAGTGGGCCGACCGCAAGTGGACGATGCCGGACGGCGAGCGGACGCTGATGCCCGCCCTCATGGGCGGTGACAACAACTCCTACCCGGTGCCCGGTCTGGAAGGGGACCTCCCCCTCTCGGATTTGGAACAGATCGCCGACCGGCCGCACCGGCTCCACCGCTCCCACATCGGCCCCGATGGGCAGCGTCTGTTGGACACCTGCCCTGACGAGGCTCTGCGCACCGCCGGCCTGGAGGACGTGGCCCGCTATCGGGCGAACACCCGCGATGGCGACAAGGCAGCCGCGTCCCGCACGATGAACGCCAGTCCGACGCACGGCCCGGACACGCGGATCGACAGGATCTACGCCACCCCCGCCCTGCTCGGAGCGGTGAGGGATGTCGACGTGATCGAGGTCGAACCGGGTATATCAGACCACCACATCGTCCGTCTGACCCTTGACGCCGACCGCCTGACCGACGACCTCACCTACCGGCCCCGGAGGCAAGCCGCGCCAGCTGTAGCATCCGAAACGATCGACGACTGAAGCGCCCACCTTACGACCAAACCGGGACCGGCGCCTGCCGTGGGCCGGCCGCGCTCGGCACCATGCCCGCAAGATCACGTCCACGGGTATCGCCGACGTAAGCCCCAAAGCTGGCCATTGGAGACCGCGGCGACCGACGACGCGCTGGATCTGTTCGTGCTGCTGATGCAGGTAAGGCTGATCAGCGCCGCGCGCCGCACGCCGGACCGGGACTGGGCGGCGGCCCGGGGCCGAGTGGCGAAGGCGTCACGGATGCTCGATGGGGTGTTCCGGCTGTGGAGCGAGCAGCAGGACCTGGTTGCCGAGAGCGGCGCGGATCTGGATGCGGGCGCGATGTGGCGGGCGCTGGAGACGGAGATCGGCCAAGGGGACCATCAGAACAGCCCTTAACGCTAAGCACTTGATCTTGCGAGAGCAGGACCCCGGCGGGAAGGCGTTCGCCGGGGTCGCCGGTCGCCAGGTCATCCAAGAGGAGTGGCTCCGGCGTTTGGGTGGGGCTGGGCCTGGAGCCGACCGCGGAGGTCGATCTCTTCGGGGGTAAGCGGCTCCCCGGGGCGGCGGATGCGGACGGGCTTGGGCCGAAGCGGCAGGCCGTGGTCTGCGGCGGCCTGTTCCGCTTCTGCGAGTGCTCGGTAGAGGGAGGCGACGGATGGGGACTTGCCTGCGTTCTTCCCAGTCTTAATGGTGAGCTTCTTCGCGATGTCCGGGACGGGGACGCCCTTGTCCTTCAGTGCGACGGCGAAGGTGTACGGCCCGCCGGAGAAGCGCGAGGTCGCCTGGTACCTGGTGGATCGGGCAACCGCGCACAGGATCGGCGGACGGCACCCGCTCAGTTCCCGTTCCGCACCAGCAGCCCGTCCACCAGGTGCTCCAGCGCCTCCGCCATCTCCGTGCGGGTGGCCCCGGGATCGTCCGCGTGCGCGACCATCAGCGCCGCCTCGTCCAGCGCGCCGAGAAGGATGTGGGCCAGCGGCGGTACGGGCCGAGGGGCCAGCGCTCCGGCCGCCATCGCCGCCTCCAGGGCCGCCGTGATCACTCCGAGGCCGTGCTCCTGGCCGATCTCCCGCCACCGCCGCCAGCCCAGCACCCCTGGGGCGTCCAGCAGCAGAACGCGTTCCACGTCCGGCTCGGCGAAGGCGTCGAGAAATGCGCGCGCCCCCACCTTCAGCGCCTGCACCGGATCCGTGGCGGTTGTCATGACCTGCCCGGCGATCCGCTCGGTCAGCTCCGCCTCGACCGTCTGCACCGTGGCGTCGAACAGATCGTTCTTGTCCCGGAACTGGTGGTAGAGCGCCCCCCGGGTCACGCCGGCGGCCCGGACGATCTCCTCGGTCCCCACCCCCGCGTAGCCGCGCTCGGCGAACAGCGACCGGGCGGCGGCGATGAGAGCCGCCCGGGTCGCCCGGGAACGCTGGGTGTGCTTGGTGCCGGTCAATTCCATCCTGCCCCCTTGAGTTCCGTACAGCCTGTATGGCACTCTACATGCATACAGTCTGTATGTAATTTGCCGCGAAGGGTTCCCGCCATGCCACAGCTCACGCTCGACCAGGGAACCGTCCACTACCGGGACACCGGAGAAGGCGAGCCTGTGCTGCTTCTGCACGGGTACCTCATGGACAGCAGGCTCTGGGAACCGGTCGTCGCCCGGCTCGCCCCGGACTTCCGGTGCATCACCCCCGACCTGCCCCTCGGTGCCCACCGCACCCCGATGAACCCCGGCACGGACCTCAGCCTCCCGGGGATCGCCCGGCTGGTCGCGGATCTGATCGTCGCCCTTGATTTGCCCCGGGTGACCCTGGTCGCCAACGATCTCGGCACCGCCGTCGCCCAGCTCGTCGCCGTCCGTCATCCCGAGCGGATCGGGCGTCTCGTCCTCACCAACGGCGAGTGCTTCGACAACTGCCCGTCACCCTGGTTCAGATCACTTGGCCCCGCCTCCCGGGTGCCCGGTCTGCTCACCCTGGTTTTCCAGGCCCTTCGGCTGCGTGCCGTTCGTCGCATGCCCTTTGGGTTCGGCCTGCTGACCAGGGGCGCACTGCCCCACGATCTGATCGACGACTGGCTGCGGGCCTTCTTCGCCGACCCCGGCGTCCGGCGCGACTGCGTCAAGGTCACCCGTGGGATCGTCCCCACAGCCCTGGTCGAACCGGCAAGGCGGCTCGCCTCCTTCGACCGGCCCACCCTGCTCGCCTTCGCCCGCGAGGACCGGCTCTTCCCCTACGCGCACGGCGAGCGACTGGCCGCGATCGTGCCCGGCGCCCAGCTGGAGACCATTCCCGACAGCCGCACCTGGGTGATGCGCGACCAACCCGACCTGACAGCCCTGCTCATCAGTGAGTTCATCCGCAACACCCCCACCGGCGCCACGCCGGCGGACGCCACTCCCGCCTGATCCCGGTCCAGGACCCAGTTACCGTGACGCGCCCTAGTAGTGCTTTGTTAGCCGGTCTTGTCACGTCGGGTGTTCGGTAGTTCGCTGGCTGTATGAGGGCTGGGGAGCTGGCGGCGGTGCGGGTTCGG